>NZ_JAYERP010000001.1:2582500-2882500 GCF_034718895.1 Paenibacillus phoenicis
GCTAACTCCTGTGGGTTCCCCCTTCATGGGCACATGGCTGTAAGGGTTAACGTTTTGCGGCCCGTAATTTGCAGGAGAGATATTCGGTTCGTACGAATAGGGCTGAATCTTAACGGGTTCATGCTTTTGCGGCTCGAAATGAATCGGTTGGAGCTTCGTGGATTCATATTGGATTTGTTCCACTTCCATTTTGATCTCCATCGGTACTACTTTAGGCGGCTGAACTTGCGCCGGCTGTTGCTTCGGCGGCGCCACATTGATGGGCTGTTGCTTCGGCGGCGCCACATTGATGGGTTGTTGCTTCGGTGGTGCCACGTTGATCGGCTGCTGCTTTGGCGGTTCTACGTTGATTGGCTCTTGTTTCGATGGCTCCGTTTTCTTCGGCGCTTCCTTCGGCTTTTCGGTTTTCACCGGCTCCACCTTCTCCGGCTTCGGCGCCGTCATTTCCGGCTTGGTGCCCGTTGGGGCTTTCTTTCCGGAACCAGCGATTGGCGCCGTGTTTTTCTTGCCGGTTTGCACCGGCGACATCCCCACGTTCGGCGCAGAAGGGTTGTCGACCTCACCCCACGGATTTCCCGCACCCGTAGGAATGTTGACGATGTCCCCAACCTTCAATTGATTCGGGTCGCTAAGCTGTGGGTTTGCATCGATCAGACTCTGCAAAGGTAATCCCCAAGCTTTGGACAGCTTCCATAACGTGTCCCCCTGCTTGACAATGTGCTTGTAGACATTGCCCGTTTCACCGCCAATCGGTACGGCCACGGCTGGAATCTTTACTTTGTCACCGATGTTCAATTGATTTGGATTGGCGATCTGCGGGTTAGCTTCGATCAGTTTTTCCAGAGGCACGTTATACTTTTTTGAGAGCTCAAACAAAGTATCGCCTTTTTTCACAATATGGATTTTCACGCGATAAAGACCTCCTAGGTTTCTTCTCCGGTACGTGATGATCGCCCGGGGCCCATTTATTACATCCTATGCAGGAGCCCGATTTTTGACATCCTAGAAAAGAAAAAATCCTATCTCCCTCTTAGGTCGAGGAAAATAGGATTCTTGTCGGCCTTACCGAACGTTACCAAACTTTCAATCCGTCCTTATCAACGATCGCGCGGAATTCCTCCAGCAACTTCAGCGTAATCGGGCCGGCATGCCCTTCGCCGATAATGCGGCCGTCGACTTCGCGCACAGCGATAACTTCGGCAGCTGTCCCCGTCAGGAACACTTCGTCAGCGACATAAACGTCATGCAACGTAAATGGCTGCTCTTGGATATTGTAGCCTTTTTTGCGGCAAATTTCGATGATCGCTTGGCGGGTAATGCCGTCCAAGGCGCCCAAGTAACATGGAGGAGTAGTAATAACCCCGTTTTTGACGATGAAAATATTATCGCCCGAACCCTCCGTAACGTACCCTTGCGCGTTCAGCATGATCGCTTCTCCTGCACCGGACAGGTTCGACTGGATTTTCACCAAAATGTTGTTCAAATAGTTCAGCGATTTGATCTTCGGATTCAGAGCGTCCGGAATGTTGCGGCGCGTCGATACGGAGACGGTTTTCAGCCCGGTTTTGTAGGCTTCCTCCGAATAGATCGCAAGCTGCTCTACGATAATGATCACCGAGGCTTTCGGGCAACGATTTGGATCCAATCCGAGGTTGCCGGCGCCGCGGGAAACTACAAGACGGATATAACCGTTGCGCAGATCATTGCGGCGAAGCGTCTCGACCAGCGCATCTTCCATTTCCTGATACGTCAGCGGAATGTCCAACATAATGGATTTAGCCGAATCGTATAGGCGGTCCAAATGCTCCTTGCATTTAAAGATGTTCCCGTTATAAATGCGGATGCCTTCAAAAATCCCGTCCCCGTACAAAAATCCATGGTCATATACGGAAACCTTTGCTTGATCTTTTGTTACGAATTGTCCATCTAAATAAATCCATTGTTCTGCCATTATTTTGGCACCTCCGCTTTTTGATCTCCAAACGATAAGCTGGGATAACTGCCCAGCACGCGTACTTGACAGCTTAACGCTTCGATTTCTCCAATCGCTGAACTCAGCAGCACAGAATCGATCGATTCAAGCACATCCATAATAAAATAGTAATTGCCAAGCCGTTTCTTCGTAGGGCGCGACTCAATGCGCGACAAATTCAGCTTACGCCATGCAAATGCAGACAATACCTGATGCAAGGCGCCCGGAAAATCCTCCGGCAACGTCACCAGCAGACTTGTTTTATTTTGAGCAGCTGGATATTTCAGTTCAAACGGCCGCGGGCCGATCAGAACAAACCGGGTATAGTTGTTGTCGTGGTCCGTCACTTGGCGAGCCAAGACATCCAATCCATGGCGCTTAGCCCCAAGTGCCGTACCGATCGCCGTCCAGCCTTGTCCCGGATTTTTCTTCACCAGTTCTACCGCTTCTGAAGTGCTGCCGGTATGTTCCAGCTCCGCCTTGGGCATCCGTGAACGGATAAATTGCAGGCATTGGGCCATCGCAACCGGATGGGACAGCACCTTCGTCACTTTGCTGTAATCAATGTCGCCCGATGGATCGGCCGCTTGGAACTCTTCCCGCTTGCCGATCAAATTCTGCACGGAAGGGTACACCCATTCAACCTGCATCGGAACATCCACTTCATGGACAAGCCAATCCATATGAAGACTGACGGAGCCTTCAATCGTATTCTCCATCGGGATGACGCTGTAATCGCTGTGTCCGCTGGCCGTGGCTAAGAATACGTCGGAAATCTGCTTGAAGTGCAGCAGCTCCACCGGCTCATCGCCAAACAGGTGCAGCGCCGCTTCATGGGATACCGAGCCTTCCGGCAGCAATGCTATTCGTTTCATCTCCTGACTTCCCCTCATCAAGGTGGTTCAACCATTTATCTTATTCGATCACGAAGCTCTTACGATCCGTAGGCTTGAATGTGATCCAGAAATGAACCTTCACTCTCCATAGTAAGCTCCACTGCCCCCGATGTGCAAGGCTTCAACCGCATGGTCTGCGCGGAGATGCCTTCCCCACTCAGCACCTCCAGCAAAAACGACTCCAGCTGTTTGTCCGCTCCCTGACGGCGGTCCGTCAGACAGAGCAGCGTCGGTCCGGCTCCGCTTAAGGCAGCGCCCAAAGCCCCATGGGCAGTTGCTTCCTCAAGGATCCGGGCCATTCCGGGCACGAGTGCAGCCCGGTACGGCTGATGCAGCCGATCGCGCATGGCAGCCGGGATCAAATCCAGCCGGCCGGCGGCTAACGCCGCTGTAAGCAGGGACGTGCGGCTGACGTTGTACACCGCATCCTGCAGGCTGATCTGCTTCGGCAGCGCCTCACGCGCCTTGGAGGTGGACAGCTGAAAGTCAGGAATAGCAACGAGCACCTCCAGATCGGCCGGCGGCTCGATGCGCAGCACATCCGCGTGCGCCCCGTCCCAAACCGCGGTAATAATCCCGCCGAACAGGGAGGCACCAACGTTGTCCGGATGCTTCTCCAAGGCCGTAGCCATATCGAAGAGCTTGGCCTTGCTTAAAGGCTCGCCAACCAGCAGGTTGGCCGCAAACAGCGCCCCGACGATCGCCGAAGCGCTGCTGCCAAGCCCGCGGGTTAACGGAATATCTGATTTCATCGAGATTTCCAGTTCCGGTAAGGTCACGCCGGCTTCCGCAAACACCGATTGCGCGACTTGGTATACCAGATTGCTTTTATCGGTCGGCAGTCCTTCCAGGTTCCCCCCATGCAGGGTGATCACCGTGGAGGTTGCCGGTTTCATTTCAATCCAGGCATAGAGGTTAAGCGCCATACCAAGCGTATCAAAGCCGGGCCCCAGATTCGCCGTGCTTGCCGGCACCTTGACCCGGACGCCTTCCCGGCGAATCATGCCCGTGCTCCTTGCAGCTTGGCGATCGCATTCAGCACCGCTTCCTCCGTATCCTGTACGACAAGCGGTTCGCCGCCAATGCTCTTGATCGCGATGTTCGGATCCTTCAGACCATGTCCGGTCAGCACGCAAACGACGGTCTCGCCGCCTTTGAAATAGCCTTCCCGATGCAGTTTATATACGCCGGCGATTGAAGCAGCCGATGCCGGCTCGGCAAAGATACCTTCCTTGGCAGCGATAGTGCGGTATGCATCAAGGATTTCGTCGTCCGTAACATAGTTGATTTGCCCGCCGGATTCCTCCGCGGCGGCGACAGCTGTCTTCCAGCTGGCCGGATTGCCAATCCGAATGGCGGTCGCAATCGTTTCCGGCTCCAGAATTGGCTCGCCTTTGACGATCGCCATCGCGCCTTCGGCCTCGAATCCAACCATCCGCGGCAGAGAAGTCGATTTACCGCGCTCATAATATTCCTTGAAGCCTTTCCAATAGGCCGAGATATTGCCCGCGTTGCCGACGGGAATCGCCAATACATCCGGCGCTTTCCCCAGTTGGTCGCACACCTCGAATGCCGCTGTTTTCTGGCCTTCAATGCGGTACGGGTTCACCGAGTTGACCAGCGTGATCGGATGCTTGGCGGTGATGTCGCGCACGATTTCGAGCGCCCGGTCGAAGTTACCTTCGATGGCAATCACTTTCGCCCCGTAAATCATCGCTTGCGCCAGCTTTCCGAGGGCAATGTTGTTGTTCGGAATCAGCACGATGCAGTCGATTCCCGCCCGAGCCGCATAAGCCGCTGCCGCTGCCGAGGTATTCCCCGTGGACGCGCACATAATCGTCCGGCTGCCTTCCTCCACCGCTTTCGCGACGGCCATCACCATTCCGCGGTCCTTAAAGGAACCGGTTGGATTCAGCCCTTCATATTTGAAATACAGATCCAGGCCCAGCTCCTTCGACAGGTTCTCCGCGCGAACCAGCGGGGTATTGCCTTCCTGCAGCGTCAGCTTCGGCGTCTTGTCGCTCACCGGCAAATATTCCTTGTACGTTTCCAGCAATCCGAGATATCTCATGCAAAAAGAACTCCTTTATTCTGAATTAATGTTATTATCCCTCTACGCGATACACGCTTTTGATCCGATGAATGACGTCCAGCGATTCGAAATGGGCCAATACCTTATCCATGCTTGCCTTGCTGGCATTGTGCGTCACGATCATAATTTCAGCACCTTCAACATTCGTATTTGGCGACTGTACGACCGACTCCAAGCTCACCTCGTATTCGGCGAAGACTTGGGTGATCTGCGCCAGAACGCCGGCTTTATCGTCGACGTGGAGCAACAGGAAGTTTTTGTAGGCGATTTGTTCGTCGGTTTTCAGCTTCTTGGGCTTATACGGGACGATGGCTTTCAAACCGTTCACGCCAAGCTTGAGGTTCTTAACGACAGCGACCAGGTCCGCAACCACGGACGTGGCCGTCGGCATTTCGCCGGCTCCCGCACCGTAGAACATCGTTTCCCCAACGGCTTCCCCATACACGTACACCGCATTGTAAACGCCATTTACGGCCGCGATCGGATGCGTATTCTTCACCATGGTCGGCTGAACCGTAATGCTGAATTCGTCATCCTGCCGTTCTGCGATGCCGAGCAGCTTCATCTCATACCCAAGACGCTTGGCATATAAAATATCTTCCTTGGATACCGAAGTTATGCCTCGAACATGCACATCGTCCAGTTCCACGTTGGTGCGGAAACCGAGGGTTGCGAGAATCGCCATTTTGCGAGCGGCATCCAATCCCTCCACGTCGGAGGTCGGATCGGACTCTGCGTATCCGAGCTGCTGCGCTTCCTTCAGCACATCCTCGTAAGAAGCGCCTTCCTGGCTCATTTTGCTCAAAATATAATTGGTCGTTCCATTGACAATCCCCATAATTTTCATAATCCGATCCGAGGAAAAGCCTTCAATCAACGTGCGAATGATCGGTATGCCGCCGGCCACGCTGGCTTCATAAAATACGTCGCATTGATGCTCCATCGCCTTGGCCAGAATCTCTGAGCCATACAGCGCCATCAAATCCTTGTTTGCGGTCACGATATGCTTGCCGCGTTCGAGCGCCTCCAAAATATAAGCTTTTGTCTGATCCACGCCGCCCATAACTTCCACAATCACGTCGATCTCCGGATCTCGGATGACCGACCAGGGGTCCTCCGTCAGCTTTCGTGGATCCACATGGACGCTGCGCGTTTTGTCTAAGGTCTTAACGGCAATTTTCTCAATGACGATCGGCGAACCCACCTGACTGCTGAGATCCTCCTGATGTCCTTCCAAGATCCGGACCACGCCGGTCCCTACCGTGCCAAGTCCGAGCAGTCCTACTTTCACAGGCTTCACAGCCGTCCCCTCCCGTTATCCAATTACGGTTTTTTTCGTCTAATTTCTCCTCTTTACCTTGTTAACCTTGACCAACGATCTGTGTTCTCCTTACGCCCGGAATGCTTTGCAGCGAATCCAGCATCTCATCCAGCTCTTCGGTTAAGCGCGAGGTTTCCACGGAGATCACGACATTGGCTTTGCCTTGTAGCGGGATGCTCTGATTAATCGTCAATACGTTGCCGCCGGAACCGGCGATCAGCGCAAGCACCTTCGATAAGATCCCGGACCGGTGCTCCAGATCAAAGGAGATGGTCACGATGCTTTCCCGTTCGAATTGATTGAGTTGATGAATGCCGTCTTTATATTTATAAAAAGCGCTGCGACTTAACCCCACTTGAGCAACAGCCTCATGAACTGTTTTGGCGTCGCCGGAGGCCAAGAGCTGCTTTACCTGTAAGGTCTTAACTACCGCTTCTGGCAAAATATCCTCACGAACCAAATAGTAGTGCTCCTTCACGAACGTCCTCTCCTTAGAGACTTTTGTTTTCATATAGTGGACATTATAACGGATATGACGCAGGGTGGCAATGATTTTTTGTCCTGACCCATAGCAAAAAAAAGCACCCAAAAGGTGCTCTTTTCCATCATCAGTAGTAGCTGCTGCCTTCAACGAACTCAAACTCGAAGTCCCCGATGCGGACCAGCGTACCGTCCTTGGCCCCCCGCTTGCGAAGCTCATCGTCTACCCCCATATGCCGCAGCGTGCGGGCCAGCTTCAGGATGGCGTCATGCGAATTCAGCTGCATCCGCTTCATCATCCGCTCGATCTTCGCGCTTTCCACCACGAAAGTCTCGTTTTCGCGGCGGATCGTAAAGCCTTCGTCTTCCTTTTTGTCCAATTTGTAAATTTTGCGTTCCGCCAGTTCGGTCACTTCTTCGATCGCAGGCGCCTCCGGAATTTGCTCCAGCAGCTCCGCCACGCGGTAGAGCAACTCTTGGACACCCTGACGAGTCAATGAAGAAATCGGCATAATCTCCAAATCCCCGCGCACCTTGGCGACTTCGGCACGGAATTTCTCCAAATTCGCTGCCGCTTCAGGCATATCCATCTTATTGGCGGCTACGATCTGCGGGCGTTTCTCCAAATCGGCATTGTACAGCCGCAGCTCGTCGTTAATTTTCTGCCAATCGTCAAAAGGATCCCGCCCTTCCGAGCCAGCCATGTCAACGACATGGACGATCAACCGCGTCCGCTCGACGTGCCGCAAGAACTCATGGCCCAGACCAACGCCTTCATGGGCCCCTTCGATCAATCCAGGCAAATCCGCCATCACGAAGCTCCGGCCGTCGCCCACATCAACAACCCCCAAATTCGGGGTGATCGTTGTGAAATGGTAGGCGCCGATCTTTGGTTTTGCTGCCGATACAACGGATAACAACGTCGATTTCCCAACGCTAGGGAACCCGACCAGTCCGACATCGGCCATCACCTTCAGCTCGAGCACGACCCAGCGTTCTTCGCCCTCTTCGCCATGCTCTGCCAGCTCAGGTGCCGGGTTGTTTGGCGTAGCGAACCGGATATTGCCGCGACCTCCACGACCTCCGCGGGCCACAACCACCTCCTGCCCATGGCGCGTCAAATCGGCAAGCACCTCTTGGGTATCGTCGTCAATGACAACCGTTCCGGGGGGGACCCGGACGATCATGTTCTCCGCATTTGCTCCGTGCTGGCTCTTATTCCGCCCCTTCTCTCCGCGCTGCGCCTTGAAATGCCGTTGATAGCGGAAATCCATCAGCGTTCTCAAGCCTTCATCAACGCGGAAAATCACGTCGCCGCCTTTGCCGCCGTCACCGCCGGCCGGACCGCCTTCGGGCACGTATTTCTCCCGGCGAAAAGCGACCAGCCCGTCGCCGCCGTCGCCCCCCTTGACATAAATTTTCGCTTTATCTACAAACATGCGTTCACCTCGTTTATTTTTCCACAAGCCACCCGTAGCCGCAACGAACCGTCTTCCGCATCGCCACGGTCAGCCTTAACCCGCAATCCCGCCATTCCTTCATCAAGAAGGCGGACAAGTACCTCCGGATTCCCCTTGGAACCGGCCTGTTCAAACCGAACGATGACTTCGCCGTCCTCACGGTACATCGACATCTTCAACTGCAGCGTCTCTCCCCAAGAAGAACGCCCGTTATACTGGAAGATCCGCACCGTTTCCACGATGGCCTCCGTCAGTTCTTCCGCTTGCTCCGCAGTAAGCAATTGATCCAGCTGCAGTTCGTCCTCAATGTCAACGTCGAGATGAATCGAACCGTTGACCTCGCGGAACGATTGTAAGTAGAAGACCAAGGCCGGAATGCCTAACCTGGAAATTTTACTTTCTACGGCCATTCGTTCTTTTATTCTTTCCACGCAATCGGCGAGTTTATCAATTTTCCGAAGTTGGATATACCCATATAGAATCTGCAGATCGTTCATCCAATCGTGGCGATGATGACCCAGCGTGGCGGAGGCCGTTCGTTGGACCGATTCCAGCAAATGCTTCCGCTCGATTTCGGCTCCTTTCCGAAGATGCCGTACATATAGCCCAAACAACACGAAAAGAGCCCCGCACAGGAGGACCTGTCCGATCGGCGACTTCAGAAAATAAGCTAGTGTCAGGCTAACGAGCGCGATCAACACGATCATTGCCCTCACCATGAACCGATGTTTCATATCTTCCCCGTTCCTCTAACAGATTGGGCGGAATGAAACTCCCCACCCTGACATCCCTACCCAGTATAACATACCTCAACCAAGTTCGCTCCCGTTATGTATGTAAAAAAGTAAAGCCCTGACACCAACGTGCCAGGGCTCTTGATTCATAGCTCTTAAGCTTCGACTGTAGCCGCTACAGGAGCGGTTTCCACAGGGTAGACGCTCACTTTTTTGCGATCGCGACCCCAACGTTCGAATTTCACAACGCCGTCGATTTTCGCAAACAGCGTATCGTCCGAACCGATGCCTACGTTTGTACCTGGGTGGATTTTCGTACCGCGTTGGCGAACGAGAATGCTTCCGCCCGTTACCAATTGGCCATCAGCACGTTTCACGCCAAGGCGTTTCGCGATGCTGTCGCGTCCGTTCTTCGTGGAACCTACGCCCTTCTTGGAAGCGAACAACTGGAGATCCAATTTCAACATTGTAGTCTACCTCCTTCTTCAAATAATGACGTCCTGTATCTGAATATACTTCCCGTATGATTCTTCGATACTCTTCAGCATAACGACAAGCGAGGCAAGCAGCAGTTGCGCTTGTGCTCCGGCTTCTTCCGTTTCGACCGTATCAGGAAGATTCGCGCTAAGAAAGCCGTTCTTCATCCTGGAGTCCATCACAATGCCCGTCAACGCTTCGATCGAGTTGACCGTTCCAACGGTCACGGCCGACACGCCCGCGCAGACGATGTCCTCACCGGCCTTCGCATAGCCGGCATGGCCTTCCACCTTAAAGCCTGCGATGTCGTTATTCTTCCGGCGTAATATGGAGACGATAATCAAGTTATCGCACCTTCTTACGCTTGGATTTTCTCGATCGTTACTTTCGTGTAAGGTTGACGATGACCTTGCTTCTTGTGGTAGTTCTTCTTCGGTTTGTATTTGTAAACGATCACTTTTTGGCCTTTGCCATGCTTCTCGACTTTCGCCGTTACGCTAGCGCCGGATACCAATGGAGTTCCCGTTACCAAACCTTCACCTTTCGATACTGCCAACACACGGTCGAACGTTACGCTTGCACCGTCTTCTGCGTTCAATTTCTCGATGTAAAGCACATCGCCTTCTTGAACACGGTATTGTTTACCGCCGGTTTCGATAATTGCGTACATTTGCTTGCACCTCCTCATGTCTCAGACTCGCCTGATTCAGGTGCCGTTAGACGCAAAGGTCCAGCGGACTTGTTAACCCGATCGGAGCGGTTGCAGCATGTGCACAAGCTAACTCATGACACATACCCTAATATACTACCATGCACCTTGCAAAAAATCAACTGATTACCGTAATCTCTTCCCGCATTCTTTTTCGCGTCATTTCCAGCAAGCCGAGCTTGGTCCATCCCAAAATATGATGCTGTGTACGGTCGCCAGCCAGCGCCTGCTCCAGCCGCTCCCAAACGGCCGATCGATGCTCGTCGCTGTTCATATCGATAAAATCTACGATGATAATGCCGCCGGTATCCCGCAGCCGAATCAGCCGGGCCATCTCCTGCGCGGCCTCCAGATTGGTGCGGAACACCGTATCCTCCAAGCTGTCTCCCCCGGTGAACTTGCCGGTATTCACGTCAATCACGGTCAACGCCTCAGTCGTGTCCCACACGAGGTAGCCGCCCCCCGGCAGCCAGATTTTCCGCTGAAAATCCTTCTCCATCTGCTGCCTCACTTCATAATAATCAAAGATCGGCACTTCGCTTTCATGCACAATGATGCGCGGCGTCTCCCCCGGCAGCATCGCCTGCAGAAAAGCAAGCGCCTCCTCCGCCTGCTCCGGACAATCCATGATCAGTTCGTCCGTTTCCGGGCTATATACGTCGCGCATCAAACGTTGGATCATGCTTAAATCCTGGTGCAGTACGACCGGAGCTGCCGCATGCTTCGCCTTCTCCTGGATGGCGGCCCATTGCTTGCGCAGCTGCGCGAGATCTTCCGCGATCGCCTTGCCGTCCTCTTCCTCGGCGACCGTGCGCAGAATCAATCCCTCCTCCTCGCTGCGCAGCTCCTCACCAAGCAGCTTGAGGCGTTGCTTCTCCTCTTCGCATGCGATCTTCTTGGAGACGGCAACATAACCAGCCGTCGGCATATAGACCAGCCAGCGTCCCGGCAAAGAATAATGAGTCGTCACCCGCGCACCTTTGTTGCCGATCGCTTCTTTTACAACCTGTACGACCAGCTCTTGGCCTGGCTTCAGAAGCTCCGCGATCGACGGCTTCTGCTTCGGCTGCTTCTCCAAATGAGGGTGCAGCACGTCGTCGATATAGAGAAACGCATTCTTTTTTTGACCGATATCCACAAAAGCGGCCTGCATACCCGGAATGACATTAACCACTTTGCCTTTCACAAAGCTGCCAACCAGTCCTCGATGTTGAGAACGCTCCGCCGCATATTCCACCAGCTTGCCGTTTTCTAGAAGCGCAATTTCGGTAGAGCCAGGTCCGCAGTGAACAATCATCCTCTTCATGATCTCACCCTTCATACTTTCGTCATCCATTGATCATGAACTCGCTTATTATCAAGTAACATGCCCGTTCCATTATATCACGTCTGTCGCGCTTCAAGCCCCAGAGCCTCCCTGTAAGAAAGAGGAAATCACTCGTTGTTCCGGAACGACCGCCACGATGTTCCCCTGTTGGTTCATCACGTAAATAAAATGATATTTTTCTCTCTTAAATAGACGCAAAATGTGATCCAAAGGTTTCGTTTTCTCCGCAACGATTGGTTGGGCCAACGTCCCGCTCAGCAGATGTCTGGAAAAGCTGCGATCCCGGTTCACCAGAAAACGGATAAAACGATAGGGAATGTTCCGATAATCGGTCAGATTGGAATAAAGCAGGAAGAGGCCAATGAGCAGAAGATTCAGCTGCATCCCACCTAACCCGAGCAATAGCGGCAAGAAGGAGTAGGCCACCAGCAAGGCGCTGGACAGCAAGCTGATACGGTAAGACCAGAGCAGCGTGGCATAATAAGGCATAACCAGGCTGCATAAAGCCTGCGAGATTTTGCCGCCGTCCAGCGGCAGGATGGGCAGCAGATTAAATAAAGCAATGAGCAGATTGCTTTGAATAAAATAGCTCAAAAACGGCCCGTCCCAGATCCCGACGGCATGAAGCAGTAAGGAGGCGCCGATCAGCAACAGGTTTTGCAGCGGGCCTGCCAAAGCGATAACCATCTCGCGCCCGGCTGTGAGGTCCCCCGCATCCTCCATGACCGCCACGCCTCCAAAGGGAAGCATTTGGACGGACAAGACTTTGATGTCGTACATGCGAGCGGCAAACACATGGCCCATCTCATGCACGAACACGATTGTGAACAAGGCAAGCAGTTCCAGAAAGTGGCCGGTCAGCACAGACATCAGCATAATAATGACGAAAAAAGGGTGGAACGAAATCGCGATGCCGCGCCATTTAATCAAATGGAATCACATCCGCCGGATCGATATACCGGTCATCTTTTTTGATCGCAAAATAAAGCGTCGGCAATGGCGACTGCGTTCGCGGCGGAAGGCTGCCCAGAACATCGCCCCCTTCCAGCCAGTCCCCTTTTTCAACGGAGATCTGCTCCAAATGTCCATATACCGAGACGTATCCCCCGGCATGCTGTACCGTCACGGTCTGTCCGGTCTCGGCTTCCCGGGCAACGCGAAGCACCCGTCCGGTCTCGATGGCTTTGACCTGCAAGCTGCCGGTGTCAGGAATAATTTCAACTCCTTTTAAGCTCAAGGCAAATGGACTGGCAAGACTGCCCTCAATCGGCAGTGAAAAACCAGCTGCGCCTCCTACTCTCAGCCCATGATCTTCATTGGTTTTAAAGATGGGAATAAAGGATGGTGCCCCTCCGAAATTACGTTCGTACCAGGCTTGGGCCGCTTGGAAATCCATCTCCACGGTAAGCGACTTGGCAATAAACGCGCGGATGGGCGTCGCCCAGGCCGGCTCATAGCGGTTCATGCCCCAGATCGCCGCAAACAGTAACGTGCTAATCACCAGGCGAACGAACATCGCGAACCAGAACGTCGAACGTTTTCCCGGCCCGGGACCCATCAGCTCATCGTCACCCTTTCCGCTTCCATAAGCGCCAGCATAAGGATCGTGCCAGCGGCCTTGCCCGCGCTTCCATAACAGCTCGGGATCGGGATCAGTGTCGTCCTGACCTGCACTAACAGGCCATGGCTTCGTTCTCGGAGGTGCAGCCGCCCGTCCGGGGGCAGCTCCCCAGCCCTGATCCGGCGGCAGCGGCCCTACGGCGTCTTCCATCGTCAATTGCCGAATCCGCTCCGCTCTCCGCTTTTTGACATTTGATTTCACGTCCATGCTCTTATCCCCCCGCTCCGCTCCACAATTCGTGGTTGTCCCATAAGTCATCCGTTCCTGCCGCTGCCTTCTTCTCTGGCAGGGCCTGTACTACATACTTATGAGCCACAGGAATGGAATATGAACAAGCTTGGAGATCCGCCTAATCGCTCCTGAGCTGGGAAGTGAATAGAGGTAATTTATGTTCTTATTCCACCACGTTTATCTTCAAGCGCACATCATAACGGTAATTTTTGGCCTTATTGATGCGACTTCACCAACAAACATGCTGGAGTTCTCACGAATAAGGGAAAAAAATGACCTTATTTCAGCCAATCTCTTTGACTTCGCAAAAATAAGGCCATCTTTTACCTCTATGAGGTGCAGCGGTGGTCAATAAACCAAAAAACCGGTGCTGCCGGCACCGGTTTATCCTAATCCACCTTATATTTCTCCTGATGCAGCTTAATGCTGAACACCAGTCCGATACATAACATATTGATGAGCAGCGAGGTTCCTCCATAGCTGATGAACGGCAACGTAATCCCGGTAATCGGCATCAGGCCGATCATCATCCCGACGTTCTCGAAGATTTGGAACAGGAACATCGCAACGATACCAACAATCATGTAGGCGCCTCGTTTATCAATGCAATGCAGGGCGATTAAGATCATCCTGTAAATGAACAAGAAGTAGAGCAACAGCAGCACCGATGCCCCGATGAACCCAAACTCCTCGCCAACGACAACAAAAATCGAGTCCGAATACGGATACGGAACGAATTTCTTGTTCTTTAAGTCGCCTTTCATGTAACCGTCGCCGAGCAGTCCCCCGGAGCCGATGGCGATCTTGGCATAGTTGGATTGGTGCCGATCGTCGCTCGACGCTTGATCCGGGTTGATAAACGTGTTGATCCGCTGATACCAGTGAAGCTTCTGATGCTTCGCTAAATAGTCTTGAATCTGCGTATTATAGGCGTTAAACAACGTGACGAACAGAATCAATCCCGCTACCGCCGCGGTTAAACCGATCAAGACGTGGCTGTATCTGGCATTGCCGATCCACAGCATCCCTACCAACACGACGAGATAAATGATGGCATTTCCCAAGTCCGGTTGAATCAATACCAAAAAAAACGGCAGCAGCGTCACCAGCGTGATCGGAATAATGTCGCGCCGGAAGTGAAGCGGTTGCCCCATTTTTTTGCCTAATAAATACCCCGTCGTCAAAATGAGAATAACCTTAACCAATTCGGCCGGCTGAAATTGCAGCCCGCCAATCTTGAACCAGCTGCGCGCCCCGTTGATTTCCGGCGCAAACAGGTAGACGAGCACCAGCAGCACGCAGCCTGCTCCGTACACATACCAGCTGTACCGAAGCAACGTACGGTAATCCACCAAAGCCATACCGAACACGACCACGAACCCTAGCAAGTAAAATATGATCGTCTTCAGATCATACCACTGGAATTCCGTCTCATATGGAGCAATGGCACTGCGCACCAGGAGGGTACTAAACACCATAAACAAAGCAAGTATCCCTACCATCAGCCAGTCCACATGTTTAAGTTTAAAAAACAACGGTTATCCACCCATTCCAAAAAACTTCTTAAAGCGCGTAAATACGCCCTTCTTCTGATCCAGCAGCATCAGCGGCACGGTGTCGCCCAAAATCCGCCGCGCGATGTTGCGGTAGGCAATCGCAGCCGAAGAGTCCGGATTCATTACCGTCGGTTCGCCGCTGTTGGCGGCTTTAATGACCTTCTCATCGTCTGGCACGATGCCGATCAGATCGATGTTTAACACCTGAAGGATTCCTTCAATATCCAGCATATCCCCGGATTTCATCATATTGATTTTAATCCGGTTCACAACCAGCTTCGGCGAAGCGATATGCGAGTTCTCCAAGAGCCCGATAATTCGGTCCGCATCGCGTACAGCGGCATGTTCCGGCGTTGTGACCACGATCGCCTGATCCGCCCCGGCAATCGCGTTCTTAAACCCTTGCTCAATCCCCGCCGGGCAGTCGATAATTACGAATTCAAATTCCTTCTTCAGTTCCAGAACGATGTCTTTGACCTGATCTGGCGAAATCGCGTTTTTATCCTTCGTTTGCGCCGCCGGCAGCATATACAGCTCATCGAACCGCTTATCCTTCACCAGCGCTTGATTCAGTCGGCAGCGACCTTCGGCCACGTCGATCAAATCATAAATGATCCGATTTTCGAGCCCCATGACTACGTCCAAATTTCGCAAACCGATGTCCGTATCCACTAAACACACTTTTTTCCCCAGAAGCGCAAGCGCCGTGCCGATATTGGCCGAGGTCGTGGTTTTGCCCACCCCGCCTTTACCGGACGTTATTACGATAGCTTGTCCCATGATTCACACCCCTTTAAACACGTTAAGGTCCGGTCTCACCCGGGTGATATTGATGATTTTGTCGATCTGCATCTTCCCTTCCCGTAGAAAAGCGAACTCCATGCTCGTCTCCCGGTTCTCCCATTCATCCGGGGGCCGGCTGATCGTTTCCGCGATTCGAAGCTGCGTTGGAGACAAGTACGAAGCTGCAATGATCGAATTCTCGTTGCCCTCAAAGCCTGCATGGGCCATCCCGCGCAGAGCGCCGAGAATCAGAATGTCGCCGGTACAGCGAATCGTCCCCCCGGGATTCACATCGCCGATAAACAGCAGGTTGCCCTCATGATGCAGCACCTGACCCGAGCGGACAATCCCCGCAATCGTCGTCAGCGCTCCCGGCGCATCCGCCCGAACAATTTCCGGCATCTCAAAGGAGCGGACAAGCAGATTGCCTTTTTGCTTTAATATATCAAGAATCATGTCCTTCTGATCCTCAGTGACGAGTCGCATCCCCAGCTTCACATCGACATGGATGATCGGCCCAGTCAAGATATGTTGATGGCTAAATTCCAATTTATACTTTAATTCCTCCAGAAGACTCGAAAAATCGCATTTGTCGTCCAGCAGGAAAACCAGGCCATCTTTTACGCCTTTAATCGTCACGTGGTTGGATTTTACTGTCATGAGCCTGTCCCTCCCCCCTAATCAATTCGCGCCGAAGCGGAAAAGTTCCTGCTTACAGCAAGCAAAATAAGCGGGAAGTCAAGCGTTCTCCTCGGGAGAGCGTCTGCGGGTAATGATTTCGAGCTGCCGACGCAGCGGTACGTATATCGCCAAAGCAAATACGAACTGCACCAAAACGTTTGGGATAATGTGATTTTTCAACGCCCATGTATACGGCTGGTGTATCAGTTCAAACAGCGTATACGTACCGAACAGAATCGAATCCAGCAGCAGGCCGCCCAGCAGCACGACGATCATCATCAGCGGCAGCGGTGCCCGCTGGTTGCGGGACAAGAGCCCCAGCAGATAGCCGGACAACCCCATAGCGAAGGAGTAGGCTCCGATCAACGCCCCGTAAAAAACGATATCGTGCAACATCCCAAAGACCAGACCAAGGATCAGCCCCGTATGCCGGTTCTCATAAACGGAGAAATATAGAATAACGACGTAAACCAGATGCGGGGCAATCCGCGTCTGCCATGCCGTAGGGATCAGCCAAGGAACCAAAGTTCCCTCAAGAATGAACAAGAGGAACAGCAGCAGAATTAAAATCAGTTTGCGCTTGTTCACTCGCCTTCACCTTCCGGTTCGAATACGATAAATAGTTCCTTCCAGTCGGTGAAGTTCGCAGCAGGTTCCACCGTAGCGGTATACGTCAGCCCGTATTCGCCAACCTGAATGTCCTTCACCGTGCCGATCACCATCCCGCGAGGAAATACGCCGCCGATCCCGGAGGAGACGATGGTATCCCCTTTCTTCAGCGGAGTGGCATCTTCAATGCGCGTCATGAGGAACATTCCCTGCTCGCGATCAAACGTTTCGATCATGCCAAAGACGTCGTTTTCCTTCCCTTGTGCCGTCACGGCGATGCCGTTAGAGTTCGGGTCCTTGGCATCCATTGAGGTCGCAAGGCGGACGGTGGACGTAAAGTTGCTGACATGACTGATCACGCCAACCAAGCCTTTATCGGAGGAGACAGCCATCCCCTCTTTCACGCCTTCCCGAGCCCCTAAATTAACCACGATCGTGCGATTGACAGGATCGTCATTAACGCTGATGACCTGGGCAATTTTCCAGGTGTAATCGTAGAGTCTCTTTTGCGCTTCAGTGAAATCGAGCTTATTCTTCAACCGTTCGTTTTCTTGAGCAATCCAGTTATACGTCGCTTTGTCACGTGTATAGTGCGCTAAAGCAATTTTGAGCTGCTCGTTCTCCTCCTGCAGCGCGCGCAGGTTCGAAATATCTTCAAAGAAGCCCGCTACATAGCTAGCGGGCTTGTAAAACACGTATTGCACGAAGCCAACCGTGTCCTTGACGAATTTCTCCGGCCAGGACAAGTTGGTTCTTGGCCCCAGCGTAAACCCCATCACCGCAATAAACAAAATAAGTCCCATCAACAAAATAAATAATCTTTTGTTGCCAAGCAGCTTAAACAGTTTTCGCACCCTCCAACCATACATAATTTCTTGGAAAAACGGCATTGGCCGTCCAATTCAGGACGGCGCCGCTTTGATATCAGGGGTGCCTTCTTCCGCGCGAAATTATCGCTTGGAACGAAGGGCTGAACTACTTTTCGATTTGAATAAGTGGATATTATCCAAAGCCCGGCCCGTACCGATCGCCACACAGTCAAGCGGATTCTCCGCCACAATCACCGGCATGCCGGTTTCGCCGGCCAGCAGTTTATCCAGGTTACGCAGCAACGCGCCGCCGCCGGTCAATACGATTCCCCGGTCCATAATGTCTGCTGCGAGTTCCGGCGGGCATTTCTCCAAAGTGACTTTCACCGCGTCCACGATTGCACCCACCGTATCGCTCAGCGCTTCGGAGATCTCGTCAGAAGTGATCGTGATCGTCTTCGGCAGTCCTGTCACGAGGTCGCGTCCGCGGATTTCCATCGTTTCAACCTTCTCCAGCGCAAGTGCGGAGCCGATATCCATCTTCAGCTGCTCGGCGGTTCTTTCCCCGATCATCAGGTTGTATTGGCGCTTGATATATTGGATGATCGCTTCATCCATTTCATCGCCTGCCACGCGGACGGATTTGCTGGTGACGATCCCGCCCAGCGAGATCACCGCAACTTCCGTCGTCCCGCCGCCGATGTCCACGACCATGCTGCCGGTAGGTTCCCAAACCGGCAAATCTGCGCCAATCGCCGCGGCGAACGGCTCCTCGATCGTGTAAGCTTCGCGTGCACCTGCTTGCTTCGTCGCGTCCTCAACAGCCCGCTGCTCAACGGCCGTGATCCCCGACGGTACGCAAACCATCACGTTCGGGTGGCGCTGGAACAACGAACGTTTCTTCTGCGCTTGACCAATAAAATATTTAATCATCGTTGCCGTTGTATCGAAATCAGCGATCACGCCATCCTTCATCGGACGGATCGCCCGAATGTTGCCGGGGGTTCTGCCGATCATCTTCTTGGCCGATTCTCCGACGGCCACGATGTTTTTCGTGTCGGTATGAATCGCTACCACCGAAGGCTCGCGGACGATAATGCCCTTGCCTCTCGTATATACCAACGTATTTGCCGTCCCTAAATCAATTCCCAAGTCTTTTGTAAAGCCACCCAACATGCTGCTTCTTCCTTTCCTTCTGTATCTAACCTATTATATTAGAGGTTGTTCAAAAAGTCATCTTCCGATCACGAAGTTCATCAATGATGCAAGTTCGACGGCGAATCTTGAATTCACTGAAGTTACATCAAGCCCCGTTCTTTCAAACTGACGAACTTGCCGTCCCCGATGACGATGTGATCGAGCACATCGATGCCGATAATTTCCCCCGCTTCGCAAAGCCTACGCGTCATCCGGATATCCTCCGGGCTTGGAGTGGGATCGCCGCTGGGATGATTGTGCGCACATACGACGGAAGCGCTGCTGCATTTGATCGCAGCCCGGAACACCTCGCGCGGATGCACAATCGATGCGTTCAGGCTTCCGATCGAAAGCGTCTCTTGAGCAATGATATGATTTTTTGTATTCAAAAAAAGACATACAAAATGCTCTTTCTGCAAATAGCGCATTTGCTCCATCAATAGCTCAGCCGCATCGTGCGGACTGCGGATTACTGCTTGATCCGGAAGACGTGACTTGGCCAGTCGCTGCCCCAACTCAATCCCTGCCTTCAGCTGGACCGCTTTCGCAGGTCCGATGCCTTTCAGGCTCGTCATCTCTTCCAGGCTGACATCAACCAGCCCGCGCAGCCCGCCTAATTCGGCGAGCAATCGCTGGGCCATATGAACTGCCGATTCCTGGCGTGTTCCTGTGCGGAGCAGGATCGCCAGCAATTCCGCATGGCTGAGCGCCCCCGCTCCGTATTTGATCATTCGTTCCCTTGGCCGCTCCTCAGAAGGAAGATCACGCAGCATATAGGGAGTTTGTGCTTGTTCCATCGCTATCCCCCGCTTCCGAATGGGTTCGGGTCGCTCCCGGTTATTCCGGTTACGCCCGTCCTAAGTTCGGAAGGATATGCTTTATCACTTCCCGATGACCTGCCATCACGGCAAGCTCAGCCTCCTGCTTACAGCACCTGAATGTCGAAATCCTTCAGCATGTCCACGAGCAGCGAGACCGGCAAGCCGACCACATTAAAATAACATCCTTCAATTCCAGTAACGATCGTAGCGCCAAGTCCTTGAATCGCATAGGCCCCAGCCTTGTCCAATCCTTCCCCGCTGCGGGCGTAGGCTTGAATTTCCGCTTCGGTCAATGCCTTCATCCTTACAGTCGTCGCCCGGTAATCAACGTGACGTCGCCCCGTTAAGGCGTCCATGCAGGCTACGCCAGTATACACCACATGCTCTCGTCCCTGCAGGCTTCGCAGCATATCCGCTGCCTCTTGGGTGTCCTTCGGTTTACCCAAAACTTCGCCGTCTCGGACCACGATCGTATCGCTCCCGACGATCACCGCATTGCGGTCTGCCGAAGGATCAAGCCCCCGGTAAACGGCTTCCGCTTTGCGCCCGGCAAGCTCCATCACGATTTGCTCCGGCGATAACGATGCTTCGAAAGATTCCTCTGTATGGCTTGGTACCACTTCGAAAGGAATCGCCAGAGATGCGACTAATTCACGCCTGCGAGGTGAAGTGGAAGCAAGAATAATCCGGCGCAAATTTGCGGTATCCATTATGGAACTCTCCTTTGTAGAAAACGAATTGATGTCCTGAATGGTTACATGCATAAGTTGGTAAAAAATAGATAAGAATCGACAACGGTTTGCTGTCATCCCCGCCATTTTTTGACACTAACCTATTATAAGATTATTATGGCCCCAGGCGCAAACACAAAAAGGACAGGGGAAACTATTTCCAGCCCCCTGTCTTTGGATTAAATGACCTGTTGCATATTTATACTCCGTCGTGAACGAGTGACTGCTCGGCCATAATGAAGCGCATCATCTCATTTTGTACTTCCCAGAGCAGTGTTTTTGCCCCGTTTTTCTGATATTCGCTCATGGCCTCGACCGCCCCGTTGATCGCTTTCTCCATTTCACCGGCCAGGGCTGCCCCCGCCGTAGACCATTTCCCGCGGATCGCCGAAGCGCTTTGTGTCCAGGCCTGGTGCTTGGCCCCCAATTGCTCTAGTTCCGGGTGCTGCTGCGGCTGCGGGTCCGCTTCGGTCAGCAGCGCTGCGGACGAGGTGCTAAGCAGGTCAACCAGCTCTGCGCTCTGCGCCATAAACCCTTCCAACGCTTCGCGTTCGCCGGCAAATGGGACGTTAGCCGCTGCCGGGAACGAGATCTCGTGCAAAATCAGGTTCACACCTGCCGCCTTCAGTTGACCGGTAAGCAGTTTCGATTGCTCTCTATCCGTGGAGACCCCGGCATAAACCCGTTTCTCGTCGACCGTATCCCGGGCAGCTGCAATACCGGACGCTTGCAGTTCCTCCTGCGCCAGCTGCACCCCCTGCGCCGTGCTAAACACGCCATATTGCAGGAAGTAGTAAGTCTGCTCCGGCAATGCGACGCTAATAAGCGGAACGTTATCCTCGGTTGCGGGGTCCTCCCCTTCAATCTCCCCCATGGCCGGCTGGCTTGCTGTGTCTCCCGATTCCACCTGCTGCGGCGTGTTCGTGTTAATCCCTGGAAGAGGGAGTTCGATCTCCTGATTAAATAAAGATAGCACGACATACCCAAACAGTGCGCCCGTAACAATCGCTCCGGTCAAAGAGCCGGCCACCTTCCACCAGGAGGTTCGGTGAGGACGGGTATAGATGGGAGGGGTCTCCTCCTGCCACTCTGTCTGCCAAGGGTCTTTGTCGTAAATTTCTTCCCAATCGTCCCGAGTTGTCCCCATCGGATCTTGGCGTTGTCTCTGGTCTTGTCCGCCCGGAAAGACAGTGAGCCCCATCCCTGTATGGTCCGTGAAGGGATCCCCCCATTCCTCTACCGTCTCTACCGCTCGATATTGGGGTGTCGTCCTCCGTATCGGCTCCTCAGCAATCTCCCGCTCCGGCCGGATTTCCCGGCCATCCCTGTCAAACCGGAATGTCATTTTGGCTTTGTTCACGGTCCGCACGCTCCTTGTCCATTCTTCTACCCTATCCATATGAACGCGAACTAACGGTTATGCCAAGCCTAAAGAGGTGAGGTTCGTAGATTGTAAGAAACGAAAAAAACGGCCTCCCCGGGAACCAAAGCCCGGTAAAGACCGTTTATACTGAAGGGTAAAGCTTGAGGCTTTAGTTAGACAGCCCTTTGGTCAGCTCGTACCCCACTTTGTAGATGTCGCCCGCGCCCATCGTCAGCACGAGATCGCCAGGCTTCAAACGATGCTGCAAATCGGCAATTACGTCCTGCTTCGTCGGCAAGTAACGAGCGCCGGGATTGCTGTTTTGTTTGATCAATTCGACCAGCTTCGAGGAGCTCACGCCTTCGATCGCTTTCTCTCCGGCCGGCGAATAAATATCGGTGATGATCACCTCATCCGCTTCTCCAAACGCCCGGCTGAACGCATCCAACAAGAAGAAGGTGCGTGTATAACGCTGCGGCTGGAAGACGGCGATAATCCGCTTGCCGGTCGCCTTGGCCGCTGCGATCGTCGCTTGGATTTCCGTCGGATGGTGAGCGTAATCGTCGATGATCAGAATGCCGTTCTTCTCCCCAAGCACCTGGAAGCGGCGCTTCGCGCCATGGAAGTGGCGCAACGCTTTTACAATTTCATTGAACGGAATGCCTGCCTCCATGCAGACGATGACGGTCGCCATGGCGTTGTAAACATTATGCCGACCAGGCACAGACAATTCCACCGTACCAAGCTCCCGGTCGCCTTGATGCATCTTAAAGGTTACACAGCGATCCCCAAGCTCGATCTCCCGGGCCGTATAATCGCAGTTGGTTTCGATGCCGTACGTAATCATCTGGCTTTGAACCCGAGGAAGCAATTCCCGTATGTTCGGGTCGTCTCCGCATACGACAGCCTTGCCGTCCGGTTTAATCTGATTCAGAAATTGCACGTAGGCTTCCTTCAGGCGATTGAAGTCACCGCCGTAGTTTTCCAAATGGTCGGCCTCGATGTTGGTCACTACGCCAAGCGATGGATAGTACTGCAAGAAGGAGCCGTCGCTTTCGTCAGCTTCCGCAACCACGCATTTTCCTTGTCCGGCTTTGGCATTCGTGCCCATGTCCATAATTTCCCCGCCGATAATGTAGGTTGGGTCGGTGCCGCAAAGCTCCATCGCCAGCGCGATCATCGACGAGGTTGTCGTTTTGCCATGAGCTCCGGCTACAGCTACACCGTTTCGCTCATTTAACAGCCGGGCCAGCATCTGAGAGCGATGCAGCACCGGTATGCCTTGCTCTTGGGCTTCCAAACGCTCCACATTATCCTGCGGCAGCGCCGTAGAGTAAACGACCAAATCCGCCCCATGCACGTGTTCGGCGGTGTGGCCGATGTAGATTTTTGCTCCCTTCGCGGCGAGCTTCTCCGTCAACTCTTGGGAGGCAACGTCCGATCCCGTGACGGTATACCCCATTTCCAGCATCACGCGGGCAATGGCGCTCATGCCATATCCGCCGATACCGATAAAATGTACGTGTTGTTCGGTCGTATTTAACAAAATGGTCACCAGCCTTTTTCAGAATCGGTTTGATGCAAAAGGGCCGCCCGCACGTCCGAGATCAGATACAACGTGCCGGTGACTACCCCAAGATCCTCCCGTTCCGTCCGTGACTCCAAAAGCGAAAGGGCTTTTCTCCAGTCACGTTCCACGATGATTTCCAAATCCGCTTTCGCTTCTATCCCCTGTAGTTCGGCCACGAGTTCATACAACGCATCGGCGTCCATTTTCCGGCGAAAATCGGGCTCGGTCAGAATTAGCGTATCCACTATTGGTAATATATGCTTCAAGTAGCCCTGATGATGCTTATTGGCCAGCATCCCCATCATCAAATGCAGCTTGCGGTATTGGAACGCTTCAGGCAGGCTTTTCGCCAGCGAAGCGGCACCTTCCGGATTATGTGCTCCGTCCAATACAAGGCGAGGTTCCTCCCGCACCACTTCCAGCCGTCCGGCCCAGAAGGAAGTACGGAAACCGTCCTGCACCTGTTCATCCTCGAGGATAAAAGCCATATACTGCCGCAGCACTTCCAGCACCATCATGACGCCGGCGGCGTTCTTGCATTGATGCTCCCCAAGCATGCGAATCGTAAAATCCATCTCCCGGAATGGACCTTGAAAATGCAACTGCTGCTCCTTGACATCCACCGCCACCCGCTCGTACCGGAACTGCTCCCCCATCAGATAGAGGGTAGCATGCTTGGCTGCCGCCGTTTCCTTCAGTACGGCAACAGCCTCCGGCTGCTCGGCGCAGCTGACCACGGGTACCCCCGCCTTGATAATGCCAGCTTTCTCGCGGGCGATTTGCTCGATTGTGTCGCCAAGGACGTCCATGTGATCCAAGCCGATGTTCGTAATCAAAGAGACGATCGGCGTCACAATATTGGTCACATCCATCCTTCCCCCAAGCCCGGTCTCCCATACTACCACATCGGGGTAACACACTTCCGCAAAATACAAAATCGCGATCGCTGTGCTCACCTCGAACATGGTTGGGGATCCCAGTTCGGTGCCGGCGATTTCAGCCACCAATGGAGCAACCCGGTTCGCCAGCTCGAGCAGCACCGTCTCGGGGATATCTTCCTCATCATATTGGAAGCGATTCGTGAATTTTGTGATGTAAGGGGACGTATACGTCCCCACATGATAACCGCATTCCCGCAGTGTTCGGGTCAGGAAAGCGCAGGAGGAGCCTTTACCGTTCGTCCCTGCCACATGAATAAATTTCAGCCTCCGTTCGGGATGGCCTAACTTTTCCATCATGAGCTCGATCCGTTCCAAGCCGGGACGGATGCCAAACGGCAGCAGCCCGTTGATCCAATCGACCGCTTCAGCATAGCTGTTCAGCGGCCGTGTTTCTTCCTCTGTACGATCCCCCATGTCAGTCACCTTCATTTAATATTAGTGTAGTTCAAGAAGTCATCTTCGAAAGCCTTTTCTTCGGTGCTCCAAACCTGACTTCTTGAACTTTTATTTTCAATTAACCTTTCAGCTCCGCAATCCGTGCCAGCACCTTATCGCGTTTCTCGGAATAATCGGCCATCTTCGCCCGTTCTTCCTCGATGACTTTAGCCGGCGCTTTGGACACAAAGCCCTCGTTGGCCAGCTTCTTCTCAACGCGTTCCACTTCTTTGTTCAGATGGTCGAGTTCCTTCGTCAGCCGCTCGATTTCCTGTCCGATATCAATCAGACCCGACAGCGGCAGGAACAGCTCGGCTCCCGTTACAACAGCGGTCATCGCCTTATCCGGCACGCCGGCGTTCAGCGAAGCCTCGTACTCCGACGTATTGCAGAAACGGCGGATGTAATGCTCGTTGCGGGACAACACTTCCAGCACTTCCGCGCTGCCCGGCTTGATGACGAGCTCGATCTTTTTGCTCATCGGCACATTCACTTCGGCGCGGATATTCCGCACAGCGCGAATGACATCGATCAGCAGATTCATTTCCTGAACAGCGTCCGGTGCTTCCAGCGCAGGGTCGTATTCCGGCCAAGCCGCCAGCGTAATCGTTTCGCCAGAATGCGGCAAATGCTGCCATATTTCCTCGGAAATAAACGGCATAAACGGATGGATCATGCGCAGCGTGCGATCGAGCACATAGGCCAGCACAGATTGGGTTTTCTTCTTAGCCGCAGCATCTTCCCCGTACAGGGACAGCTTGGCGAATTCGATATACCAGTCGCACAGATCGTCCCAGATGAAGTTGTACAGCAATCGACCGGTTTCTCCGAATTCGTAAGCGTCGATCAGGCGGGTAATTTCCTTGGCCGTCTCGTTCATCCGGTGTAAAATCCAGCGATCCGCCGTCGACAGCTCGCCGCTGATATCGATATCCTCGTACTTCACGCCCTCCAGGTTCATCAACGCAAAACGCGAAGCGTTCCAAATCTTGTTGGCGAAGTTGCGGGCTTGCTCAACGCGTTCCCAACGGAAACGCAGGTCTTGCCCCGGCGTGTTGCTGGTGGACAGCATGTAACGCATTGCATCGGCACCGTACTTCTCAATAACTTCAATTGGATCGACGCCGTTGCCCAGCGATTTGGACATTTTGCGCCCTTCACTGTCGCGGACGAGGCCGTGGATCAGTACATCCTTGAACGGAACTTGACCGGTGAATTCCAGCGAAGTGAAGATCATCCGGGCAACCCAGAAGTAAATGATATCGTAACCGGTGGAAAGAACGGACGTTGGGAAATAGCGCTTGAGATCCGCACTATCCTCATCCGGCCAGCCCAGTGTGGAGAACGGCCAAAGTGCAGAGCTAAACCACGTATCCAGCACGTCCTCGTCTTGTCGGATATCGTCGCGTCCCAGCTTGGCCCGTGCTTCTTCCTCACTGCGGGCTACAACCATTTCGCCGGTCTCGTCGCAATACCAGGCCGGAATGCGGTGACCCCACCACAATTGGCGGGAAACACACCAATCGCGTACGTTCTCGATCCAGTTCAAATAAATTTTCTCGAACCGATCCGGTACGAAGTTAACGCCGTTCCCCGATTTTTGCGCTTCAATCGCTTTTTCCGCGAGCGGCTTCATCTTCACGAACCATTGCGTCGACAGATACGGCTCAACCACAACGCCGGTCCGTTCACTATGACCAACCTGATGCACGTGATCCTCGATTTTGATCAGCACGCCCATCTCCTGCAAATCCTTCACGATCTGCTTGCGGCATTCGAAGCGGTCGAGGCCTTGATACTTGCCGGCTTCAGCATTCATCTTGCCGGTCTCGTCCATCACGTTAATTTGCGGCAGGTTATGGCGCAAACCAACTTCGAAGTCATTCGGGTCATGCGCCGGGGTGATTTTTACCGCGCCGCTGCCAAACTCTTTCTCCACGTATTCATCGGCGATAATCGGGATTTCACGGTCAACGATCGGCAGACGAAGCGTTTTGCCGACCAGATGGCGATAACGTTCATCCTCAGGATGAACAGCAACGGCGGTATCGCCGAGCATCGTCTCTGGACGAGTCGTCGCCACGGTGATATAGCCGCTTCCATCGCTCAGCGGATACTGAAGATGGTACAGATGCCCGTTAACTTCTTTATATTCTACCTCGATATCGGAAAGCGCCGTACGCGCCGCCGGATCCCAGTTGATAATGTATTTGCCGCGGTAAATCAAGCCTTTCTCATAAAGCTTCACGAACACTTCGCGAACCGCTTGGGACAAGCCCTCGTCCAATGTAAACCGCTCGCGCGAATAATCGAGCGAAGCGCCCATTTTGGCCCACTGTTCATGAATCGTTTCCGCATACTGGTCCTTCCAGGCCCATACTTGTTCGAGGAACTTCTCGCGGCCCAGGTCGTATCGGGATACGCCTTGCTCTCTAAGCCGCTGCTCCACTCTCGTTTGAGTTGCAATCCCCGCATGGTCCATCCCGGGCAGCCACAACGCGTCATATCCCTGCATTCGCTTGGTCCGGGTCAAAATATCCTGCAGCGTCAAATCCAGCGCATGCCCGATATGCAGCATCCCGGTTACGTTAGGCGGCGGAATCACGATCGTGTAGGGCTTGGCATCCGGCCGTTGTCCGGCTTTAAAGAAGCCGTTCTCCAACCAATAACGGTGCCATTTCTGCTCCGCTGCTTTCGGATCGTACGTCGTCGGCATTTCTACCGACGAAGTTTGTTGATCTTGATTTTCTGTCATCCTATTCAACCTCCGTTACAAATAAGCATAGCCTTGGCGATCCCAAGATAGTCGACTGGCGTCATCAGCTCCACACCGTGTGCATAAGACTTCGGGACGGGCTTTCGCGCCTACTTCATGCTGCCTAAGAAAAAACAAAAAGCCCTTCGTCTCAAAGGACGAAAGGCTTTACTTTCGCGGTACCACCTTTGTTTCGCATCAATGGCATCCGGTTCATTCACCATCCGGTGCAAGAAATGCGACTCTCATGCAGATAACGGCTGCTGCCGGTCCGTTCTAACCCCATATGATATGCTGCTCAAACGGACAACTCCCGGGCGACTTCGGTGAGCTACATGTCCTGCAGAATCTCTCAGCCGTGGATTCCGCTCTCTGAAGGGTACGCTGCCTACTCTTCCCGTTCCAAGTCTTTGCCATAGATCTTATTACTTTAATCTATATTATCATAACTTGGAAAGGAACGGGAGTCAACAATCCGCCTGATTTCACGGGGAGATCCTCACGGAATGTACAAAATTTGCCCTTCATTCACCTGATGCTCGGACAGCCGGTTGTACAGCTGCAGCTCCCGTGGACTCAGGTGGTAGCGTTGGGCGATATCATCCAACGTCTCTTCGCGCTGCACGATCACGAGACGCACTTTGCGGAAGGGGTTTTGATCCTCGTTGCTGATGAACAGGTTCTTCCACCGCAGCTCCTCACCCTCACTTGGGTCTCTGCTGTCGTCCAGACTCGGCTGATCCGATGCTTCCTCCTGCGGTTCTTGAGCGGGCCGGGAAGAAGAGGCAATCAGCTTCGTTAAGCCAAAGCTATCTCGGCCCCCCTCGTCATCCCCTTTTTTGGCACCCAATGCGATCTTCATTTCCTTCTTCTCTTCTGGCTGGGCAGGTGCACCCTGATCGGCTTCAGCCGCCGCATCCGCCTCCAAAACGTCTTCGTTCACCGTATCGTTTGACACTACAGCAACTTCTTCGCCTAGCCCATACGAAACCCGTTCCGGCTCGGCAGCTTCCGCTTCCACGGCTTCACTCGCACGTTCAATCGGCGCGGATTCTGCGAATGGGCGAATTTCCTCCTGAAACGCTGCGTCTACATCCAACTCCTCTGTTTGATCTGCAAAAACCTCTGCGGCAGCGCCAAAGTCCGATTCGGATTCCTTGTCCGCCCAAGGACTAGCTTCCTGGAATGCGGGGACATCCTCTCTCCAGGAGATGGTTTCCTGCGGCTCGTCCGCATTTCGTTTTTGCGCGGCAAGGACATCGTCCGGAAACGCCTGCCACGAAGCGAATTGCGGGATTTGTTGAGGCTCTTCGTCCTGCGGCTCTTGCTTCAGCTCCAGTTCAGGCTCCGGCTCTTCGTTTGCCGTTTCGCGGATTAACGAATTCCAAGAGAACGTCGGCTCCGGCTCTTGGCGAACTTCTTCCGTCAGCAAAGGCGCTGCCGGGATCGGTTCAGGCTCGGTCAGCGCCGAAGCGTAATCCGCTGAATCCTCCGTGTTGAAATTCGATTCCGCTTCCGATTCGTCGCCGGGCAGATTCGGTACGACATGGGCCGTCGTAAACTCGCGATCCTTCCATGCATCTTGTTCGGACACTAAGGCGATGGTCTCCACCCCCTGAAGCGACAAGACACCTGTAATATTCAAGCTGCGCGAACTAAGCAGGTCAACATCGAAATTTTCAATTTCGACCGTGATATCCTCCAACCGGTTTACCCGGCTTAGCGGTATCGTAATTTCTACTGGAATATAATGTTCCAGCTTCTGCGTTTCTCCTTCTCCCCGATACACCCCCGACAACAGCAAATGGCCGCGCAGCGCGGCATACTCCTCCCCGGGAATCACCTGGACTTTCGGATAGAGCTCGATCTCCTCCAGCTCTTCAATGCCGATCACATCTTCAGAAAGATGTATGCGCTCATAAATATCAAACCTGAGACCATAGGATTGATCAGCCAACTCGTTACCTCCTTTCAGCATATCCAAACCTGATTTAGAAATCGATGAATCTTGATCCAAATCATCCTCGTTTAATCTATATGCTGCAAAAAGGAGTGCATGCCAGCTTTTTGCCGATTGCAGGGTACAGACCAACTCTAAGTAAAAAATAAGCCAGGCTGCCATACGACAGCCCGGCTTGTCAACGAAAGCGATCGCGCAGCTGGATCATGGCCGGCGGCCACGGATCGCCCAGCTCCACCGCTTCTCCGGTGAGCGGGTGCGGGAACACCAGCCGCTCACCATGCAGCGCTTGATAAGGCAGCCACTTCGTGCTGCCGCCATACAACGCATCCCCTACGAGCGGATGGCCCGCTGCGCTCAGATGGACGCGAATTTGATGCGTGCGGCCGGTCTCCAAGGTCAGCCGAACGAGGCTCACCTCGTGCTTCGGGTATACCTCCATCAGCTCCACATGCGTGATCGCCGGCTTGCCAGTAGGGGACACCCGGCGCCGCTGATTGTGATGGCGGTCCCGGCCGATCGGCTGGTCAATGACCTTAAGCGCGGAACTAACAACGCCCTGTACAAACGCGATGTAAGTCCGTCCGATCTCCTTGCGGCTCATCGCTTCATCCAGCTTTAAATGGGCGTATTCGTTCTTTGCGAACAATACCGGTCCTGACGTATATTCGTCCAGCCGGTGAATATGCGCCGCAGCGATTGGCTGACCCAGGCTGGCGTACCATCCCGCGACGCGGTTGGCAAGCGTGTCCGGCGGAGCCGAGTCCCTACGGGAAGCGCCCCCCTCGTTGCCGTCCGGATGGACTTTTAGCCCTGCCGGCTTGTGCACGACAAGGCAAAAATCATCCTCATATAAAAGCGAAAGCTCTGCCTCAACCGGAGCATATTGCGATGCCCTGGCCGGAAAGGCCAGCAGCCTTAAACGGTCCCCGGCGAGCTTGATGCCGCCTTCGGCCCGCAGCCGGCGCAGCAGCTTAGGAGGAGCCTGCAGCCCCTCCTCCAGCCAAGCCATCGCCGCATCCAGACGGTCCTGCCCATCGCGCGCAGGCAGCTTGCCGGGCATCAGCTCGAGCCATTCCCCGCGCCGCGTCCAGGTTAGCTTGCCGCTCACAGCTTTTGCAGCGCCAAGCGATGCGCTTCGATCGTCAGCTCAATGTCTTCGTCGGTATGCACGCCCGAGACGAACATACCTTCGAACTGCGAAGGCGCCACGTTGATGCCTTGCTCAAGCAACGCCGCGAAGTAACGGCGGAACAAGTCGAGGTCGCTTGTTTTTGCCGTCTCGTAATTGATAACCTTCTCTTCGGTAAAAAACGGACAGATCATCGAGCCCACGCGGTTGATCGTACACGGAATACCTTTTTCCTTGGCGTTGCGCGTAAAGCCTTCCTCCAGCTTCGCCGACAAGCGCTCCATCCGGTCGTACACCTCTGGAGTAAGCAGCGACAGCGTCGTGTAACCCGCAACCATTGCCAACGGGTTGCCGCTCAGCGTCCCGGCCTGATAAATCGGCCCGCTTGGCGCGATTTGCTCCATGATCTCGCGTTTTCCGCCGTACGCTCCAACAGGCAGCCCGCCGCCGATCACCTTGCCGAGGCAAGTCAAATCCGGCGTAACGCCAAAGCGCCCCTGCGCACAATTCAGCCCTACGCGGAAGCCTGTCATGACCTCGTCAAAAATGAGCAAGCTGCCGTATCGCTCGGTAATCCGGCGCAGACCTTCCAGGAATCCCGGCAGCGGCGGCACAACGCCCATGTTCCCGGCTACAGGCTCCACGATAACGCCGGCGATCTCTTCCCCAAACCGCTCAAACGCAAGCTCAACCGAAGCCAAGTCGTTATAAGGTACCGCAATTGTATTAGAGGCAACCCCCTCAGGCACGCCCGGGCTGTCCGGCAATCCCAGCGTCGCTACGCCGGAGCCTGCTTTAATCAGCAAGCTGTCGGCATGGCCGTGATAGGAGCCTTCGAATTTCATAATTTTGCTGCGGCCCGTGTATCCCCGTGCCAGACGGATCGCACTCATCGTTGCTTCCGTTCCCGAGTTCACCATCCGCACCACATCGATCGACGGCACCCGTTCAGCAACCAGCATGGCCATTTGCGTCTCTAGCAGCGTTGGCGCTCCAAAGCTCGTCCCTTTCGCAGCCGTCTCCTGCAGCGCACGCACCACCTCTGGATGAGCATGGCCCATAATCAGCGGCCCCCAGGAGCCTACATAATCGATAAAACTGTTGCCGTCGATATCATAAATCCGGGAGCCCTCCCCGCGTTCGATATACATCGGCGTCAAGCCAACGGATTTAAATGCCCGCACCGGGCTGTTAACGCCGCCGGGCAAGACCTGCTTCGCTTCTTCGAAAGCCAGGCGCGATCGCTCTTCGCCCCGCCGGCCAATCGTGTCCTTGCTCATCGATCCCCCTCCTTAACTGTTCAAACCCCGTTCTTGGCTCTATGCTTACTGATTCTCGCGCAGCCAGCGTGCCATATCCTTGGCGAAATACGTGATGATGATATCCGCACCCGCCCGCTTCATGCCTAGCAGCATCTCAGTGACGATGGCCCGCTCGTTGATCCAGCCTTGCTGGGCGGCTGCCTTCACCATCGAATACTCTCCGCTTACGTTGTAAGCGACCAGCGGAAGATCAAATTGATCCCGCAGCATCCGCAAAATATCCATAAAGGCCAAGGCCGGCTTCACCATCAGCATATCCGCGCCTTCCAGCACGTCGGATTCCGCTTCCCTTAGCGCTTCGCGGGCGTTGGCCGGGTCCATCTGATACGTCTTCCGGTCGCCGAACTGCGGCGCCGAGTCCGCCGCTTCACGGAACGGCCCATAAAACGAAGACGCGTATTTGACGGAATATGACATAATCGGCACATGGCTGAAGCCCGCTTCATCCAGTCCCGCACGGATCGCTTGCACAAATCCGTCCATCATGTTGGACGGCGCGATGATGTCAGCGCCTGCTCGCGCTTGGGAGACAGCGGTTTTCACCAGCAGCTCCAGCGACTCGTCGTTCATGACGTCGCCGCAGACATGCCCGTCGCGTTCAAACGTATGTACCATCCCGCAATGGCCATGATCCGTAAATTCGCATAAGCAGGTGTCGGCTACGACCAGCAAATCCGGATACCGCGATTTAATGATCCGCGTCGCTTCCTGTACGATCCCGTCCTCCGCAAAGGCCGAGGTGCCGACGCTGTCCTTCGTTTCCGGAATGCCGAACAGCAGAACCGCCGGAATGCCTAGATCCATAATTTCTTTGACTTCCTCTTCCAGCGTGTCCAGCGAAAAATGAAACACGCCGGGCATCGATGAAATCTCATTCTTGACGCCCTTTCCATAAGTTACAAAGATCGGTTGAATCAAGTCGTCCACCGTCAGGACGGTTTCACGCACCATCCCGCGAATCGCAGCCGACTGACGCAGCCGGCGATGTCTTACGATCGGAAAATTCATCTTTGATTCCCTCCTAAGTATGCAGCACGGGGTTAAGCCTCCGTGTTAATCAAAAAAAAATCACTTCGCCGACGCCGTCCGCGCTTTCCAGTCACATAGCGCCTGAATCAAGCTGTCGATCGTTGCTTCTTCCGCAAGAATCGAAACCCGCAGGCCTGCATCCTCTGCCGTTTTCGCCGTGACCGGACCGATGCAGGCGATGTCCACGCCTTGCAGGGCAGCGACCGGATCGGCGACCCCCATGCCGGTGAGCGCGGCCAACAGATTCGTCACCGTTGACGAGCTGGTAAAGGTGACGGCGTGAATACGGCCTTTCTCGAGCAGCTTCAACAGCTCTTCGTCCGTTTCCCCGGCCGGCATTGTCCGGTACATGACTGCCTCGGTGACGGTCAAGCCCTGCTCACGCAAGGCAGCAGGCAACCAAGCTCGGGCAAGGTCGCCGCGCGGCAACAGCACGTGCTGTCCGGGCTTCAACTCGCTGCCGTACGTTTCCATCAGGCCCTCGGCCTGAAACTTGCCCGGCAAGCCCTCCGCCGCAATCCCGCGTTGGCGCAGCGCCGCCTGCGTTGCCGGCCCTACGGCGGCAATTCTCGCTTTATGCAGCCCGCGCACATCTTTCCCCAGTCTCTCCAGGTGCGAGAAGAAATACTCCACGCCATTGACGCTCGTGAAGAATACCCAATCGTACTGCTCTAGCTGATTGAGCGCTTCGTCCGTGCTGGCCAGCTCCCGGCCCTCCGGCATCGCGATGTCGATGACAGGGAACTCGTACGGCTCGCCGCCAAGCTCCTCGATGCCGCGCACCAGCTCGCTCGCTTGCGAGCGCGAACGGGTGACGAGAATCCGCTTGCCGAATAGCGGCAGCGATTCCGCCCACATGAGCTGCTCCCGTTGAGCCACAACTTCGCCGACAACCGTGACGGCCGGCGGCTTAAAGTCAGCTTCGCGTACCTTTTGCTCAATATCGGCCAGCGTCCCGACCAGCGTCTCCTGTTCGGCTCTCGTCCCCCAGCGGATCAGGGCAACCGGCGTTTCGGGCGGCCGACCGTAATGAATCAGCTGTCTGCTGATATGACCAATATTGGCCACGCCCATCATAAACACAAGGGTGCCGGTCGCGTTGGTGATCTTTTCCCAGTCGATAGACTGATCCAGCTTGTCCGGGCTTTCACGCCCCGTAACGATCGACACCGAGGAAGCCATATCCCGGTGAGTGACAGGAATGCCTGCATACGCCGGCACCGAGATGGCAGCCGTAATCCCCGGCACGATTTCGTAAGGAATTCCGTGCTGCCGCAGCAGCTCCGCCTCCTCTCCAACGCGGCCGAAGATCGTCGGGTCGCCGCCTTTTAAGCGAACGACGGTTTTGCCCGCCAGCGCCAAATCAACCAACAGCTGATTGATATGCTCTTGCTTCATCGTGTGACGGTCGGTTCGCTTCCCGACATATATTTTCTCTGCCCCGGGCTTCGTTCTTCGCAGCAGGCTGGGATTGGCCAGACGATCGTAGACGATCACGTCGCCTTTCTCCAGACAATCAAGCCCTTTCAGCGTAATCAATCGCGCATCTCCAGGGCCTGCGCCAACCAGATACACCTTACCAGCCATATTCGTTCACTCCCCGGTTTCTTGTAATAATGCAGCTGCTCCCATCGAGATCAGCCGGCCGGCAAGCTGCTCTCCCAGCTCGGTCGGATCTGTTCCTTCGGCGCTTTCCTTCAGAATCGTCGTTCCGTCCGCCGAACCAACCATCCCCGTCAATCGCAAACGCGGACGGCCGGTTTCGCCGCTTGCGCCTTCTTCCGGCAGCAACGTCGCGTAGGCTCCAATCGGCACCTGGCAGCCGCCATTCAGCACGCCGAGGAAACGGCGCTCCGCAGCCACCGTCACCGCGGTGTCCGGATCATTGTATAAGGACAAGAGCCGGCGCACCTCGTTGTCATCCTCGCGGCATTCGATGCCAAGCGCCCCTTGACCAACGGCGGGCAGACAGACCTCTGCGGGAAGAAATGCCGTAATCCGGTGTTCCCAACCCATGCGGAATAACCCCGCCGCGGCCAAAATGATCGCGTCAAAACCTTCCTCCTCCAGCTTGCGCAATCGGGAATCGATATTGCCGCGAATCGGCTCCAGCACGAAGTCCGGTCGATAAGCGCGCAATTGACTGGCGCGACGTAAGCTGCTGGTCCCTACCTTGGCCCCCTGCGGCAATTCGTCAAGGCTCCGTCCGTTTCTTGAAATAAGCGCATCCCGTGGATCAACCCGCCGCGGCACCGCACCGTTCATCAGTCCGTCCGGCAGCACAGACGGCATGTCCTTCATGCTATGGACCGCCAAATCGATCTCCCCGTTCAGCATCGCCTGCTCGATTTCCTTCACGAACAGCCCTTTGCCGCCAACCTTGGACAACGTCACGTCCAAAATCCGGTCTCCCTTGGTTACGATCTTGCGGATTTCAAAATCAAACGGCAGGTGATGCTCCCGGCAGATCGCTTTTAAATCGTCGATGACCTGTCCCGTCTGTGTCAGCGCCAGCTGGCTTTGTCTCGTACCCACCACTATCGTTCGCTTCGTCATGCTTATTCCTCCGTCTGTTCCTCAATCCAGGCGATCATGGCTGCTTCGCTCCACGGCTCAAAGCTTCCTTCCCGGATCGAGGTCAATATATCGGTCTCGGCCAACCTCCGAAACAGACGCTTCCGTCTTCCGGGATCGTCGATTCGCTCTTTAATGAAAGCCCGTGCCGAGCTTAAAAAGTCAATGTAACGCTCGTAATCCTCGCCAAAGTGTTCATCAATCTCGCGGATCAGCTCCCGCGCGGCCGTTGGTCCCGCCCCCGAGGTGGAGACGGCAACGACCAGCCCCCCGCGGCGCAGAACGCCGGGCGTAATCATGCTGCCTCGCGTCCCTTCGCCCGCGTCATTCATCGGGATGCCCTCCGCCTCCGCTTCGGCGGCCACAGCGGCGTTGACCTCCGGCCGATCGGTCGCGGCAAAAGCGAGGAACGCCCCGGCCAAATCCCCTTGTTGATACTCCCGTTGGATCCATACGACTTGCTCCCGCTCCTGATGGAGCCGCTGCAGACCTTCCGTTACGTTGGGACTAATCACCACCGTTACCGCTCCAGCCTCTGCCAGCATCGTCGCCTTCCGTTCGGCAACCGGTCCGCCGCCAATAACGACGCAGCGACGGCCTGCCAAATTCAATAGGACGGGCACATAATAAGGTATGGCGCATCCCTCCTACTTCAACTGATTAATAGCATACCCTACCCTGCCGCAATTTTCCATGTTCATCCCTTCAAAAAAAGCCCTTCCCCCTCCGCTTCAGCGTCGAATCAGCCATCGATTCGGGTGCATCCGGCAGAGGGCTCAGGGCGTTCTCGCGGTGTAGAATATCCAGTTATCCAGATTATACAGACACCTTCGCCAGCGGCAACGAAGGCTCAGGCTCGAAGGAGACCTGGTTTGGGAGCCCATCTTCGAGCTCCGGCAACCCTTCGGACGCCCGGGACGCTAACATTTCTTGCGCTTCCCGTGAGGCGGAGATCTCCTTGCCGGATGCGGAAGGTGCATCGCTTTGTGCTTCCAGACGATCCTCCAGCGCAAAAATCTGCGTAAACATCTCCAGCGCTTTCGTGCCTTGACTTTCGCCAGCCATCTCCTTGATCCGGTTAATCGGATCATGCAGCACTTGATTTAAAATGCTCTTGGTGAGGCGACGAATCACTTTGCGTTGCCGTTCATCCAGCTCCGGCAGCTTATTAAAGAGACTGTCCAACGTATTCTCGTGAATATCGGAAGCCTTCTCCTGCAGCGCGCGAATGACCGGCTTCACGCCCAGCGTCTGCAGCCATGTTCCGAAGGCGGCGATTTCGTCCTCTATCATGGCTTCGATCTTAACCGCTTCTGCGCGGCGCATCTCCATGTTGCTCTCTACGATGCCTTCGAGATCATCGATGTCATACAGGAATACCTGATCCAGCTCGCCGATGGACGGCTCGATGTCCCGCGGCACCGCGATATCGATCATAAACAACGGGCGATCCATCCGCCCCTTCATGCTGCGGGCGACCTGTGCCGAAGTGATTACATACCCTTCCGCACCGGTCGAGCTGATCAGAATATCCACCTCTTCCAGCCGTTCCATCGCTTCCTGCATGGTGCATGGCACACCGTGAAATTTCGCGGCAAGCTCCTGGGCCCGGGCAAATGTCCGGTTGGCTACCAGCACTTCTTCCGCACCGGCACCGCTCAAGTGCTTGGCCGTCAACTCGCTCATCTTGCCGGCACCAAGGATCAGCACGCGTTTGCCTTCAAAGCTGCCAAAAATCCGCTTGCCCAGCTCCACGGCAGCATAGCTGATCGAAACGGCGCTCTCCCCGATGGCGGTTTCGGAATGGGCTCGTTTGCCCAGCGTGACCGCTTGTTTAAACAACATATTAAACCATGTTCCGGTGCATTTCTCGCTTTGCGAGAGCAAGAACGCATTTTTGACCTGGCCGAGAATTTGGGTTTCCCCCAGCACCATCGAATCCAGACCGCACGCAACGCGGAACAGATGGCGAATCGCTTGTTCGTCTTCATATATATATAAATGGCGGGTAAATTCTTCGCGAGGAACCCCAAACCAGCGTTCCATAAAGCTGCGAACGAAGGACCCGCACATGTGCAGTTGATCAACTACGGCATAGATTTCTGTACGATTGCAGGTGGCAATAATTACGCCTTCCAATACACTCTTGGTACGTAAGAGCTCCTGCAGCGCTTGCGGCATGTCCGTATCTGTTAAAGAAAAGCGTTCCCTGACTTCCACAGGCGCCGTGCGATAGTTTAACCCAACTACGACGATGTGCATTGCAAGTTCACCTGCCTTGAAGAAGTGTCAATAGCATGTATCGCAAACAAACTATGTTAATTATATCACAGTAGCCTTCGGCTCCCCTGGGATTTCTATGAGTTTTTTATGAATTATTTATGAATTTCATTCATTCAAAACAAATAACCATGGATGACCCATGGTTAAGCTTTTTACCAATTTTTTAGAAAATCTATCCTCGCTTAAACAAATTCAGCGCGATTCGAATCCGCTTCGGCTACTTCCAGCTCGCCTAAGCCCCGAATCAGCTTCTTCGCATACGTTTTCTCCGGATTCAAGACGGACACCAGGTAATCGATCGCCAGCTGCGGATCTACAAATTCCCCGCAGGTGTAGCAATCAATAGCAGCAAACCCTCTCTCAGGATACGTGTGAATCGAGAGGTGGCTTTCCGACAACATCACAAGCACGGTGGCTCCTTGCGGTTCAAACTGTCTGGATTGAATCGACAAAATGGTCGCTCCGCAAGCTTCCGCCGCTTCCACCAAGTGGGCTTCCAACAACCCGGCGTTGTTCAGCACCTCATAGTCGATTCCCCAAGCATCAACCGCAACGTGTCTTCCGAAAGTTGAATATTCCATCTTCCGGCTCCCCCTTCCTAGGAATAAAATGTTTGAAAAAATTTCATCCGCTAGGACCTACGTCATTCACTTCTCGAGGGAAACATCTCTCGCAACATCTCCATGTCCTGAGTGAATCCTGGTTCCTATATTCTTTTCAACGAGATTAAAAATAACATCTCTTGCGGACAAATGCAACCTATTTTTTCGGCAAAATCCCTGCATCCGTTCGCGGTTCATGAATAAAAAAACTACCCTGTAATAGGGTAGTTATCATTAGTACATTATGTTGTCGCCCTCTCTCTGGTGACACCCGTTTAGGGGACTGAACTATTTTAGTTTATGCCTCTAGGACAAACAGTCTTCGCGAGCATTGACGCAGCTCATTGTCGATGCGTTCCACATCCGCTTCATCCGCGACAAACCGCTGGTCAAGCAGCGAATTAATGTTTTTGCGGATCCGGGCGATTTCCAGCTCAATATCGTTATTCCGGTAAATTTGCTGCAGCTCCGCCGCCGCATCCTTGTATTCGAACACAAGCTTGTAGGATTCCCGAGAATACTCGACGATTTTGCGAACCCGGCCTTCCTGATAATAATACATCATCATGAATCCGTTATAAATTCGGGTGACCATGCCGGAGCCTTTAAAGGCGGCGAACAACAGTCTCATCACGTTCGTTAAATGGGGTTTTTCCAAGCGGAAAGACATTTCGCAGACATAATAACCGTCAACACGTTCAAATGGAAGATGCACTTCCTCACCGCCGTCATCCTCCAGTACGACCTCTTGCCCGCCGTTGTCCAACACTTTGACCCGCTGGCGCACATGGGGATCGTAGACTTTGTGAATAAACTGCGACATCTGAACTTCCGTTAAACGCATACTGGCATTGACATACTCTGTGGCTAACCGCTGAGCCATACAAATCTCCTCAATTCTTAATCGCTTTATTATAATTATACACTACGATTCCAACCGTACGCTCAGCGGCCAAAACGTGAATTCTTGCCATTTTCCAGAAAAAACGGCATTAAGCCGTTTTTAACCTGAACAATTTCGCTGCATGCTCACTTTCCTGCGGAAACTGCTCCAAATCCCTTTCGTATTTACCGAATTCTTAGCTCTTCCCATTTTCTGTATCGGAGGCTTCCGGGCTTTTAGCCTCGGTTTCTTCCGCCAGCCCCGCATACCGCTTGATTTGCGCCCACAGCTCATCTTTGCCAATCCCCTCTTCCGCCGAGAACAGGATCAACGGATCCCCGGCCCGCAGTACCAGCGCTTCCTTGATAATTTTCAGGTGCTTCTGCCAGCGCGATTTCGGCACCTTGTCGGCTTTGGTGGCAACGACGCACACCGGAAGCTCGTACGCCTTCAGCCAGTCGTACATCAGCTCGTCGTCCTTGGTCGGCGGATGGCGCAGATCGATGATCTGCAGCACCAGCTTCAGCGTCTCCCGCTCCTGCAGGTACTTCTCGATCATTTTGCCCCAGACCTCGCGCTGCGACTTGGATACTTTGGCATACCCATAGCCTGGCACGTCCACAAAGTAGAGCCGGTCATTCACCCGGTAATAGTTCAGATGCTGCGTTTTTCCGGGGGTTGAGCTGGTGCGCGCTAAGTTTTTGCGGTTAATCATCCGATTGATCAGCGACGATTTGCCCACATTGGAACGCCCTGCCAGAGCGATCTCCGGCAAGGCGTCCTCAGGATATTGATTGGGGCCAACAGCGCTGATGATAAATTCAGCCTTGGTTACCTTCATCGTTCATTTCCTCTCTTGAGCGATGACGCACCTTTGCGCCACGCTTACATGCTAGTGCATCCCTGGACGCTCTACGAGCGCATGCTCGAGCACCTGGTCCATATGTGACACCGGTACGAACTCCAGGTCCTCCTTAACGCTGTCCGGAATGTCGCGCAGATCGCGCTCATTGTCCTTCGGCATCAGGACTTTACGGTAGCCCGCCCGATGCGCGGCAAGCGATTTCTCCTTCAAGCCGCCGATCGGCAGCACGCGTCCGCGCAGCGTAATTTCGCCAGTCATGGCGACGTCCTTGGAGACGTGTCGGTTCGTCAACGCCGAGATCAGCGCAGTAGCGATCGTAATGCCCGCCGACGGACCGTCCTTCGGAATCGCCCCTTCGGGAATATGGATATGAATATCGTTCTTCTCGTGAAAATCGAGCGGAATCCCCAGCTCCGCCGCCTTGGAGCGGGTGTAGCTGAAGGCAGCTTGCGCCGATTCCTTCATCACGTCGCCCAGCTTACCGGTTAGCGTCAGCTTCCCGGATCCCGGTACGACGGTCACCTCGATGACCAACGTCTCCCCGCCGACCTCCGTCCAGGCTAGTCCCGTTACCGTGCCGATTTGATCTTCCAGCTCGGCCACCCCATAGCGGAATTTCGCTGGGCCAAGGAAATCCTTGACATTGTCCGTTGTGATGATAATTTTCTCCTTATTCTCGGACACGATCTGCTTCGCCGCTTTACGGCATAATGCAGCCACTTGCTGCTCCAGATTCCGCACGCCGGATTCGCGGGTATATTCGCGGATCACTTGCAGCAGCACATCTTCGCCAACCTCTAGCTGCTCCGGCTCCAGTCCATGCTCGCGTTTTTGCTTAGGCAGCAAGTAACGGTTGGCAATCTGCAGCTTCTCCAGCTCCGTGTAGCCCGGAATAAACAACGTCTCCATCCGGTCAAGCAACGGCCGCGGAATGTTATGTACCGCATTGGCAGTCGTAATGAACATCACGTTGGATAGATCAAACGGAACCTCGATAAAATGATCGGAAAAAGTGTTGTTTTGCTCCGGATCCAACACCTCAAGCAGCGCCGCGGAAGGATCGCCGCGGAAGTCCGAAGCCATCTTGTCGATCTCGTCCAGCAAGAATACCGGATTCAGCGTTCCTGCCGTTTTCATGCCTTGGATAATTCGTCCCGGCATTGCGCCGACATAGGTGCGGCGGTGTCCCCGAATCTCTGCTTCGTCCCGCACGCCGCCCAGCGAAATGCGGACGAACTGACGCCCTAGCGAACGGGCGATGGAGCGGGCCAGCGACGTTTTCCCGACCCCTGGCGGGCCGACCAGGCACAGGATCGGGCCTTTCAGCTTCTTGACCAGCTTCTGCACAGCCAAGTATTCCAGAACCCGTTCCTTCGGCTTATCGAGGCCGTAATGGTCTTCGTTCAGCACTTGCTCCGCTTTGGCCAAGTCGAGGTCGTCTTCGGTCTTGTTGTTCCACGGCAGGCTAAGCAGCCAATCCACGTAGTTGCGGATGACGCCGCCTTCCGCCGAGCTGGCCGGCATTTTCTCCAGGCGGTCGATTTCCTTCTCGACCTTCTCCCGGACGTTCTCCGGCAGCCCTTTCTCTTCGAGCTGGGCCCGCAGCTCTTCGGCTTCGCCGGCCCGCCCTTCCTTCTCGCCGAGCTCCTTCTGGATCGCCTTCATCTGCTCGCGCAAATAGTATTCCTTCTGCGTTTTCTCCATCTGCTTCTTGACGCGTTGGTTGATTTTGCGCTCCAGCTCCAGCACTTCGCGCTCGTTATTTAAGATGTCGAGCAGCTTCTCCAGCCGCTTGCGGACATCGATTGTTTCGAGGATTTCTTGTTTATCCTTGATTTTCAAGGACAAATGGCTGGTGATTACGTCCGCCAAACGACCAGCTTCTTCAATGTCTGATACGGCTGCCAGCGTCTCCGGCGTGACCTTCTTAGATAAGTTGATATAATGTTCGAATTGGGTTAACACCGTACGCATTAGTGCGTCCACTTCCGGATCCACCGTTTCTTCCTCCGGACGCTCTTCGGCGATAACCTCATAATATTCGTCATTATCCAAATATTCGATAATTTCAGCGCGTTCCATGCCTTCCACCAGCACACGAATGGTGCCGTTGGGAAGCTTCAACATCTGGCGCACCTTTGCGACGGTGCCGATGCGAAAGATATCTTCTTGGGTTGGTTCTTCTATGTTCACTTCCGATTGAGAACAGAGGAGAATCAGATTATCTTCGACCATAGCTTTTTCCAGCGCTTTCACCGACTTCTCTCGTCCCACGTCCAAGTGCAGTACCATGCTTGGATAGACGAGCAGACCGCGCAGCGGCAGCAGCGGAAATCGCCGGCCTTTGGATTTATGGGGTCCCATCGCTTATGCACCTCCAAACGTTCTCTGTAGATTTCATTGCTATTTTAGCAAATGTTACATAAAAACACCAACGAGGAGCGACCGCCTCAAGCAGCCGCTCCCCGGAATGTGTATGAGCATGACGCATAGGTAACCTCTGCTGGCCCGGCTTACATCGCTCCGCCTTGCGAAGGTGACTCTGCGTGCAGAAAAGGCGCGGGAGCTGTTGCCGGAGCAAACAGGTCGCCGCCGATCGGCAACTCCAGATTCTTCTCGGCCTCGGGACCAAAGACGTGGCGGAACACTTCACCTAACGTCTCGACAGGGATTACCCGCAGGCCTTCCAAGCCTTCAAACAACGATTGCCAGTTGTCCTTCGGAATCAGCACCGTCGTGGCGCCAGCCTGGAATGCCGCCTCCACCTTCGCCACGACGCCGCCAACCGGCTTCACCTTGCCGTGAATCCCCAGTTCGCCGGTCATGGCGATCTGATTGTTCACTGGCACCTGCTTGATCGCCGAGGCGATCGCAGTCGCGATGGCTAACCCGGCAGAAGGACCGTCGATCGGGGTTCCCCCCGGGAAGTTGATATGAAGGTGATAGCTCGGCGGATTCAGCCCGATCCGCTGCAGGACAGTCAGGACATTTTCCACCGAGCCTCTGGCCATGCTCTTGCGGCGCAGCGTGCGGCTGCCTCCGCCGATTTCCTCTTCGTCTACGACACCGGTGATGTTGTAGGTGCCTTTACCCTTTTCAGCAGGAACCGCCGTAGCTTCAATTTCCAGCAATGTGCCCATGTTTGCCCCGTACACGGCCAGGCCATTGACGACACCAACTGCAGGCTGATCCGGTACTTTGCGATCCGGTCGCGGCGCCAGTTGACTGCTCGTGGCCACCCATTCCAAGTCCGATGCCAGCAGTTGGTCGCGCTTCTCGGTGAGGGCCAGACCGGCAGCGAGTTGCACCATATTAACGGCTTCGCGGCCGTTCGTCGCATATTTCTTAATCACTTCAATCGCTTCCGGATAAGGCTGGAAGCCAATTCGCTTCACCGCATCCTCTGCAATTTGGGCGATTTCCTCCGGCAGCAGCGGCCGGAAATAAATCTCCATGCACCGCGAGCGTAAAGCGGCCGGGATCTCCTGCGGCGAGCGGGTTGTCGCGCCAACCAAGCGGAAATCCGCAGGCAAGCCATTTTGGAAAATATCGTGGATATACGCCGGCGTATTGGAGTCTTCGGAGTTATAATACGCACTCTCCAGAAACACCTTGCGATCCTCTAAAACCTTCAAAAGTTTATTCATTTGGATCGAATGCAATTCGCCGATCTCATCGATAAACAAAATCCCGCCATGCGCCTTCGTCACGGCACCGGGCTTCGGCTGCGGAATGCCGGCAACCCCCATCGCCCCCGCCCCTTGGTAGATCGGATCATGCACCGAACCGATCAGCGGGTCAGCGATGCCGCGCTCGTCGAAGCGGGCGATCGTTGCATCAATTTCAACAAATTTGGCATCGGATTTAAAGGGAGATACCGGATTTTTCTTCGCTTCCTCCATCACAACGCGTGCTGCCGCCGTTTTTCCTACGCCCGGCGGACCGTAAATGATCACATGCTGCGGGTTGGCGCTGCAAAGCGCCGCTTTCAGCGCACGCAAACCGTCCTTTTGCCCAACGATGTCGTTCATCGAGGCCGGACGGGTACGCTCCGCAAGCGGCTTGGTGAGCGAGACGGCCCTTAGCTTGCGCAATTTCTCCATTTCCTTGCGCGATTCCCGGTCTACCGCCAGCCGGTTGCCTTTTTGACTGCGCAGCTGATTCCAGAAATAAAGCCCAATCACGACGGCAAAAAACATTTGGACCGCCATCAGGATAACATTTAGATCCATACGCGTTACGCCTCCCACTCTTATACTGATACTTGGTAGTATAGCCTTTTCGCTCCAAGGTAAAACAAGGATTTTTCAAGTTGGGATATTCTAAGGGATAGTTCGTGTTGAAGCGGGCAACAAAAAAACGCAGCCTGCATTCAAGCAGACTGCGGTACGGATTTATATTCAATCAAGACTTCACGCGGGCCCGGTGCTCCTTGCGTCCCGGAATTTCTCCGGTCGCTTCGTACACCTCCACGATATGGTCAATTTCTTTCTTTAATTCGCTTAGCAGCTCGGCTTCCGGAACCTTCCGGATCATTTCCCCGTAACGGAACAGCAACCCTTCCCCGCGAGCTCCGGCGATCCCGATGTCGGCTTCGCGCGCTTCGCCCGGGCCGTTGACGGCACAACCGAGCACGGATACCTTAATCGGCACCTTCAGGTTGGCGATATACGCCTCCACCTCGTTGGCGATGGAGAACAGGTCAATATCCAGCCGGCCGCAGGTCGGGCAGGAGACAAGCGTCGCTGCATTGGTAATCAACCCAAACGTCTTCAACAGCTCGCGCGCCACCTTCACTTCCTCTACCGGATCCGCACTCAGCGAAATCCGGACCGTCGAGCCGATCCCCATCGACAAGAGGGCGCCGATACCAGCTGCACTCTTCACCGTGCCGGAGAACAAGGTTCCAGCTTCCGTAATGCCCAAATGCAGCGGGTATGGAATGACCTCTGCCGCTTTGGTATAGGCCGCAATGGCCATCGGCACGTCCGAGGCCTTCAGCGACACGATAATGTCATGGAAGTCCAGATCCTCCAAAATCCCGATATGGTACAAGGCGCTTTCGACCATCGCTTCGGGCGTTGGGTAGCCGTATTTCTCCAATAAGTGGTTCTCCAGCGAACCGGCGTTCACGCCGATCCGAATCGGAATGCCGCGTTCCTTGCACGCTTTGACCACCGCTTCAACCTTTTCGCGGCGGCCGATATTCCCCGGATTAATCCGGACCTTATCGATGCCGTTTTCGATCGCCAGCAGCGCCAGCTTGTAGTTAAAGTGAATGTCAGCGACCAGCGGGATATGAATCCGTTTCTTGATCTCCTTGATCGCCGCAGCCGCTTCCTCGTTATTCACCGTCACGCGTACCAGTTGGCAACCTGCTTCCTCCAACCGGAGAATCTCGGCTACCGTTGCCTCGACATCTGCCGTTTTCGTCGTACACATGCTTTGGATGATGACTTCGTTGCTGCCGCCGATCGTCAGATTTCCGACTTTAACCGGCCGCGTATCTTGTCTCAAGAATGTCATGTCTGGTCTCTCCCATAACGATCAAAGCTCCACCCCCGCGGGCGCGCCCAGATATAGGGCACGACAACCGCAAAGGTGGAGAACCTTGACCTTTATTTTAGCGCACCCGGCGGTTCCCCGCTTACGCGCTTTCTTCTTGTTTCTTGTTTGGCTTGGAAGCCAATTCCGGCACCGTTTTCTCCAGAACGACCTTCTCGGTGATCACGCAATCCGTAATATCGTCGCGGGAAGGCACTTCGTACATCACGTCAAGCATAATGCCCTCAATGATGGCGCGAAGTCCGCGGGCTCCGGTATTCCGCTTGATCGCTTCCCGAGCGATCGCTTCTAGCGCCTTCGGTTCGAACTGCAGGTTCACGTTGTCCAGCTCAAGCAGCTTCTGATATTGCTTCACCAAAGCGTTCTTCGGCTCGGACAAAATGCGCACCAGCGTCTTCTCATCCAGCGGTTCGAGGGTCGAGATGACCGGCAGACGGCCAACGAATTCCGGAATCAATCCGAATTTCAGCAAGTCCTCCGGCAATACCATCGACAGGTATTCGCCCGGTTTGAGTTCTTTTTGCCCGTCATTCGCCGCGTTAAAGCCAATAACCTTCTTACCGATCCGACGCTTGATCATTTGCTCCAGGCCGTCAAACGCCCCGCCACAGATGAACAAAATGTTCGTCGTATCGATTTGGATAAATTCTTGATGCGGATGTTTGCGTCCGCCTTGCGGAGGAACGGAAGCCACCGTACCTTCCAAAATTTTCAACAGCGCTTGCTGCACACCTTCGCCGGAAACGTCGCGGGTAATCGAAGGATTCTCCGATTTACGCGCCACTTTATCGATCTCGTCGATGTAAATGATGCCGCGTTCCGCTTTTTCCACGTCATAATCGGCAGCCTGAATCAGTTTCAGCAGAATGTTTTCCACGTCTTCACCGACATAGCCGGCTTCCGTCAAGGAAGTGGCATCGGCGATCGCGAATGGAACGTTCAGGATTTTGGCCATCGTTTGGGCAAGGAGTGTTTTCCCCGAACCTGTAGGGCCTAGCAGCAGGATGTTACTCTTCTGCAGCTCAACATCCTCGATCTTGTTCTGCGTATTAATCCGCTTGTAGTGGTTGTAAACCGCAACGGACAGCGATTTCTTCGCTTGCTCCTGACCAATGACGTACTGGTCCAAAATATCGCGGATTTCCTTTGGCTTCGGAATTTCCTTCAGATCCAGCTCTTCCTCGTGGCCAAGTTCCTCCTCCACGATTTCCGTGCACAGCTCAATGCATTCGTCGCATATATAAACGCCGGGTCCGGCAACAAGCTTGCGTACTTGCTCTTGCGATTTGCCGCAGAACGAGCATTTTAGTTGGCCTTTTTCATCGTTAAACTTAAACATGTAAACACCCCTTTATAGATTAGTGGGCTTGGAGATCACCTGATCGATAATCCCGTAGGCCTTAGCCTCTTCCGCGCTCATGAAGAAGTCGCGGTCTGTATCGCGCTCGATTTTTTCAAGGGGTTGACCCGTCCGCTCTACATAGATCTGATTCAGCTTTTGTCTTGTCTTGATGATCCAATCGGCATGAATTTTAATATCCGTTGCCTGACCGCGAACGCCGCCAAGCGGTTGGTGAATCATCACTTCGCTGTTCGGAAGCGCATAACGTTTGCCAGGGGCCCCTGCTGTCAGCAGCAATGATCCCATGCTGGCCGCCATCCCGACACAGATGGTGGACACATCGGGCTTGATATATTGCATCGTATCATATATACCCATCCCCGCGGTAACGGAACCCCCCGGAGAATTGATGTACAGGTGAATATCTTTCTCAGGATCTTCAGCTGCCAAGAACAACAGTTGGGCAATCACGAGATTGGCAACTTCATCATCAATTGCGTTGCTGAGAAAAATAATGCGATCTTTAAGGAGTCTCGAATAGATGTCGTACGACCGTTCTCCTCGATTCGTTTGTTCTACGACCATAGGTACCAGACTCATGCGACCAACCTCTTTTCCTTTTCAATTTCCCTTGCGCTTACGTAAAACATTCTATCATGTTCGAAGCCCCGTGTCATTTTTCGCCCAGTACAGTTTATGTTCGTTTTTACACATTATATAACCTTAGGCTTGTCCCGTGCGCGATGGAAATAAATGTATCATCTGGAGATGAAAAATTAAGGCACGCATTTTATCATACGTGCCCTAACTTTTATCGTGATGTATACAAAGAAGCGGGATCTGGCTGGAGTGAATTATTCCTCGCCTTGGGCTTCTTCGGCTTCAGTTTTGTCAGCGTCTGCTTTCGCTTCGGCTTTGGTCGACTTCTTCGTCGATTTCTTAGCAGCCGGTTTAGCTTCTTTGGACTTTGCTTCCGCTTGCTCAGCCGGAACTTCCTTGCTGTTCTCCAGCAAGAACTGGATCGTCTTGCGGATCAGGATTTCCTCATTCAAGCTGCCCAAAGAACCGTTAGCTGCCAAAATGTTGCGGATTTCTTCCGGCGTACGTTTGTAAGCTTCCGCCATATCGTTCAGCTCTTTGTTGATTTCGTCTTGAGTGACTTCGATCTTCTCGGCTTTAGCGATGGCTTCAAGCACCAGGTTGTTGCGAACGCGTTTCTCAGCGTCCCCTTGCATTTGTCCTCTGAGGTCGTCCACTGTTTGACCGGAGAAGCCCAGGAACATATCCAGGTTCATGCCTTGTGCGCGAAGACGGTTGTCGAAGTCGCGAATCATGTTCTCAACTTCGCCTTTGATCATCGCTTCCGGAATTTCGACTTCAGCGTTCTCGCCGACTTTATCAACAATTGCCCCTTCGCGGGCTGCTTTTGCTTCTTGCTCTTTGCGAGCCGCAAGCTGTTTCTTCAAATCTTCTTTGAACTCGTCCAACGTGTCAAATTCGCTAACGTCTTTCGCGAACTCGTCGTCCAGTTCAGGCAGTTGTTTGCGTTTGATTTCGTGAACTTTGACTTTGAACACAGCTTCTTTGCCAGCCAGCTCTTCTGCATGGTACGTTTCCGGGAAAGTTACCGTAACGTCCTTGAAGTCGCCGGTAGCCAAGCCTACAACTTGATCCTCGAAGCCAGGGATAAACGTGTTGCTTCCAAGCTCCAGGGAATAACGTTCAGCTTTGCCGCCTTCGAAAGGCACGCCGTCTACGGAACCGTCAAAGTCGATAACAACGGTGTCGCCGTTCTTAGCCGGCTCATCGTCGATGACAATAAGTTCAGCATGGCGTTGTTGCAGACGCTCCAATTCGTTGTTCAGCTCTTCGTCGCTGACTTCAACGTTAATGGCAGGAACTTCTACGCCTTTGTAGTCGCCAAGCTTCACTTCTGGTTTAACCGTGATTCTTGCTTTGAACTTGAAAGGTTGTCCTTTAGCAAATTGCTCGATGTCCACTTCAGGACGATCTACCGGGAAAATGTCCGTTTGATCAACCGCTTCAGTGTACACTTCAGGCAACAGGATGTCGATTGCATCTTGATACAAGCTTTCCACGCCAAAACGTGCTTCGAAAATCGGCCGAGGCACTTTACCTTTGCGGAAACCAGGTACGTTTACTTTCTTAACAACCTTTTGGAAAGCTTTATCCAGTGCGGCGGCTACGCGTTCCGCCTCCACCTCAACCTCGAGTACACCGAGGTTCTTCTCTATTTTTTCCCAAGTTGCTTTCATTTTATGCTTTCCCCTCCAAATTTCACATATACTTTAAATACTGAAACCGAATCGCGACTAAAACAGCTATTTTCAAGGTGTCTTGCTCTTGGGTTCCAGTATAGCTGTCTCTATGAACACGATCAGAATAACCATTATATTATAAACAACAATACATCTTTTTACAAGAGCCGAACCACAGTCAGGTATTGGGCAAATCCTATTTGCAAGGTTGATAGAGTGATCTTCTGCTGCACTCTCACCCAATGGTTACATGCCGTGGATTCGTCCCGACGCAACGAATTTGCCAATCGTTCGGCAGACTTGCTCATATCGCAGCCGCAGTCCATCGGTAATTCCGTACATGGCGCGAATCTCCTCATCCGTTTGGCTTCCGGACAAGCTATCTGCCACCATCTGATGCAGCGCCGCCGCCCAAATATCGATGATCGCATCTTCTTCGACCAGGAGCGAGCGGTAATCCGCCGTACCATATAGTACCATGACAAACTGTGACCATAATTCCTGAGCGAAATAGTAAAGGGTCGGATCATGCACCTGCGTCTGGTCGCCTACGCGATCAAGCACCATTTGCACGGCTGGCGGGAAATCCTCAGGCTTGAGCGGGACTGCCTCAATCTCCACTTCCACCCGCTCCCCTCCGCGCATGATCACCAGCGTCCCCGTCGTTCCGCGGCGGCGCAGCGTTTGCAGTACCCGATATTGAAGAAGCGGATGCATCTCCTCCCGGCTGATCCAGCCGATCAGCGCGTCATCGATCTCGGGACGATCCAGGTATGCAAGCTGTTCCAGGGCAAGGAACGTCTGCTCCGAGAGCGGCTTGTCCCTCACGGCAGCTAACAGCTTGTCCGTATAACCCGCATCTTCGGCTAGCTTGGCCTCCGCGAGCCGACGAGCGAGCATTTCCTCTGTTTCCTCATCTCCCTCGAAGCCCTGTGGTTCCGAATCCGATATGCCGTCTTTCAGCGCGGGAAATGCGCTGGTCAGCCACTCCAGTAAAGCCTGCCATTCCTCGTAATGCCTTGGATCCTCTCCCTGGCATTGAAGCAGAAATTGCAGGAGCTCTACGGCCTCCCCATATCTTTCGGTCTCCAGCATACGGGTCAGTTCGATCTGGTAATAGTCCAACGTTTTGGGAAACAAGACAATGTTGTCTTTCTCATCGGGTCGTGAACTGCTGATAAGGGTACCTCCTTTCTCCTCCGAATCGCAATTAATTGAGATTATAGCATAGTCCCTTGCGAAGGCAAAAACCTCTTGGGCCAAATCGTCGGATTAGAACGCGGATCAGATCGCGGCGATCGCCCTTTTCATCTGCGGCATGTCAATTTTTCTTTATAAGTTATTGCCCAACAACCTTACATGTGATATAATGTATTTTGCTTGTGTTTTTCATATTTGAGATGTCCCAGTAGCTCAGCTGGATAGAGCAACGGCCTTCTAAGCCGTCGGTCGGGGGTTCGAATCCCTCCTGGGACGTGACGAAACACTCTCCAAACGGAGAGTGTTTTTGCGTTCCCAGGAGGGTGAGAACCCCGGTGGGGGTCGTCGGAGCGAGGCCGCCCATGCGAGTAGGGCCGATGTGACTGGGATATAGCAGCAACCGAATTCTATTCGAAATTTCATATATAATTCAGACCGAAACAGCCAATATCGCCAAATCTATTCGATTTTTCATATAGATTTCGGCCTTTCGACCTCTGATGGTCCAAATAAGCATGAAATTTCATATATAATCGCCCAAAAGTACCGTTACCCGTTGAATTCTATTCGATTTTTCGCATATATTTCGGACGACGGCGGACAAGGCGGACCACACGGCGGGCAAGGCAGACGACGGCGGACAAGGTGAACCATGGCCGACCATTGCGGACGACGACGCCCCCCTAGTTGCTACCCTACGCGCCGCTATAACCGTCCCACAACAGTTCCTCATACCAGTTCCTATACCGATTTCCCGCACCGAATCCCCTTACCGTTTCCGACACAAAGAAAGAGCCGCTTACCAGCTAGCTCCTTCCCCCATCATTCGGATACAACTTCTGAAGGTGCTCGACCGAATGCCGGATCAACTTACGCAGCACGTCCACATCGATGTCGGCGACTTTATTAATGTAAACACACCCTTTCCCTTGGGTATGCTTCCCGAAGGATTCCAGCAAAGCGCCTCGTCCCGGATCATCCGCGGCAAGATATAGGCTGATCTTCGCCTTCCGAGGCGAGAAGCCAACCAGCGGCGCATCCCCTTCGTGGCCGGAGGCGTATTTGTAGTGGTAGGAGCCAAAGCCGATGATGCTGGGGCCCCACATTTTGGCCGGATACCCCGTTGTCTCTGTAAAAATATCCAGTAACCGATAGGCATCCTCTCGCTTCTTGGCATCGGCCACCCCTTCAATGAACTCGATGACACTGTTGTCGTTTTCTTTGGTCTTCAACTCGTACATTCAGAAACCTCCCTCAAGAATCTCCGTATCCCGCCAATTCAAGTCCCACCGCAAGCCTGTCTCATTTTATTATTCCTTATCCTTAGCTTCCTCCACTCGATCCAGCCACTCGTTCACCAACGCGTTAAACGTGTCCTCTTGCTCAATCTGCAGGTTATGCCCGGCCCGGTCCATGACCGCAAGCGTACCGCACGGATACAGCTCTAAAAAGCGGAGCGCATCCGCATATCCCACCGACGTGTCCTGCCTGCCGAGCAGGAATAACGAAGGCGCGTCAAACTTCTCCCGATCGATCAGAAAAGAAAACCCATACCGTGCCCGAATCTTGTCCAAAAAAGCGGAATCTGCCATGCGACAGCCGGGAACGATCTCGTTTGCATACCTTCTCCAGGTGTGCCGATCCAAAACTGCGCTCATCGAGCAAAAATCATCATACTCCTCGGGAGACAGTTCATGAATCAACGCCGGATCCTCATAAATAACCGTATGGTCCGGCAGTTCCCGTTGATCTGGATCCGCCATGATCAAGGGGCAAATAAACACCACCCCCTCAACTCGTTCGGGACGACAGGCAATGATCCCTCTCGTCAAGTACCCGCCGTAGGACTCACCAACTACCGCAAACCGCGATTCCGGCACCAACCCATCGATCAACTCCAGCACCGCATCCAGCATCCCGTCCGTATTCTCAACACCCGCATAATTCTTCGACTTTCCCGTCCCCGGCAAATGGCAAATCAAGGTAAATCCTTCTCCACCCCGTGCGATTCTGAAATATCGGTTCCATGCAGCCGCTCATCAGGCGATGGTCAAGCGTAAACCCGTGAATCAGCACGATCGGCCGCATGATGCCCTCATCATAAAGAGAATATATGTTCTTGTCTAGACCTAAATTTACCACACCTTATTCTGGTCGCGCCTGGTCTTGCATCCATCTCATATACAACCTGGCATTAAACCCCGCCTGCTTCCGAAACCAGCGCTGCGGCTTCCGCCGAAACTCGGCATACCCCAATCGTTCATATAAACGAATCGCTGCGGTATTGGTATCAACAACCTCCAAAATATAATCGTCATAACCTAAACGAGATATCAGTTCGTTGTTCAGTTGGCTGGCAACCCCACGACCCCGTGCTTGCTTTGCCGTAGCAACCGCCTCGAAATAACATTGGCCCTCCGCCAAATGCAGCGGTTTTTCCAGCTCCCGACGGACAAGGAAATAAAACAAACTTCCCCGCAACCAGCCAAGTTCCCGCTGAAGCTCAGCCCGTTGAAACCGGAAAGCCCGCTTCTGCCCCGCGGAATACGCGAATATCCCCAGAACCTGCTCCCTTTCCAAGGCAACAAAAAACTGCTCTCTGACCAAAGCATGCACAATGGCTTTCGCCAGTTTGTCCCGGTCCGAAGTAAAGTATCGCAGCGAGTCGTAAAAGCCTTCCACAAAAATCTCCGCCGCCTGTATAAAAAGGTGAAACATGCACAGAACGGTCCTCAGGCGGATTCCCCCTTCCCGCGACTTAAGCACAGAATCAGACCTCTCCAGGAAAAATAAAAAAACATCCGTTCCCCATCGAACGGATGCTCTGATAAACCGCCAACCGACAGCTGCTAAACATGATTAGAGTTGAAGACTTGCAATCGCCGCCTTCAAAATATCGCAGGATTGCGTAAATTTGCGCTGTTCCTCCCAGGTCAAGTTCAGTTCCAGCACTTCCTCGATCCCGCCGTCACCGATAATGGCAGGCACACCGGCACAAACTCCGGTCTGTCCATATTCCCCCTCCAGCACAACCGAAACGGCGATGATTTTGTGCTCGTCGTTTAAGATGGATCTCACGATATAAGCGAGCGCGTTCCCAATCCCAAACTGGGTGTTGCCCTTACGGGTAAAAATCTCCCATCCCGCATCTTTGGTTTTTTGCGCGATTTCGTCCAGCTTGACGTGGCGGAACCGCTCCTTATGCTGCTCCAAAATGTGCAGTAGCGGTTTCCCGCCGATCGTGACATGCGACCAGGCCACAAACTGCGAATCCCCGTGCTCTCCCATCGCATACCCGTTTACACTGCGCGGATCAACAGCAAATACCTCCGACAGCAGCGTTTTGAGCCGCGCCGAATCGATGGAGGTCCCAGTGCCGATCACCCGGTTCCGCGGGAATCCCGACACCTCGCGTACAATATAGGTCACGATGTCCACCGGATTGGCAGCGACGACAAACACGCCGTCAAATCCTCCATCCACGATGCGGCTGACGATATCCCGCGTAATCTTCTCCGCCTCGCCCAGCACATCCAGCCGCGTTTGCCCCGGCTTGGGATTCGCCCCTGCCGTCAGCACAACCACATCCATGTCGCGGCAGTCCTCCAGCCGGCCAGCATATACCTTCGTACGGGTTGGCGTAAAATCCATGCAATGCGACAAATCCAGCGCATGTGCCACCGCACGATCATACGTCCGGTCAATCATCATAATTTCTTCGCAGATCGATTGATTGATCATGGAATAAGCGCAAGCCGTACCGACCAGGCCGGAACCAACGATCGTTACCTTCCTCGCTTTTTTAGCCATTCTGCCGCCTCCTTCTCCTATCCATTCTCTATATCCGATGCCTAAATTATAACCGCAGACCGTATATTTGGTGCAACACACAAAAAAACTGCCGGGAATCCTCCCGACAGTTCATAACGATGGATTTAACTTTTCATCCGCGGGTCAAGCGCGTCACGCAAACCGTCGCCCATCAGGTTGAAGGCAAGTACGGTCAGCATGATCGAAATCCCCGGGAAAACTACAGTCCACGGAGCGGTGGCGATGAATTGACGCGAGTCAGACAGCATCTTGCCCCATTCCGGTGTAGGCGGCTGAGCACCTAAACCAAGGAAGCCCAGCGCAGCCGCTTCGATAATCGCCGTAGCGATTCCCAGCGTGCCTTGCACGATGATTGGCGTCAAGCTGTTTGGCAGGATGTGCCGCAGCAAAATCGCGCTGTTTTTCATCCCGATTGCCCGTGCTGCAGTGATATACTCTTCGTTCTTCAGGCTAAGCACCTTCGCCCGCACCAGCCGCCCATACGTTGGGATGTTGACGATGGCGATGGCAAGCAACGCGTTTTGCAGCGACGGACCAAGGATGGCCACGATCGCGATCGCCAGCAAAATGCTCGGGAACGCCAGCAAAATATCGAACAGGCGCGAAATCACCATATCGATCCATTTGCCGTAGAACCCTGCCAGAATGCCGAAGAGCGTCCCCAAAATGATTGATCCCACAACGGAGAACGTCCCCACCCATAAGGAGATTCGCGCCCCGTATAATACGCGGGTGAACAGGTCGCGTCCCAGATCGTCCGTCCCAAACCAATGCGATGAGGACGGCGGTTTTAAGCGGTCGCGCAAAACCTGCTTGTCAAATTCATAAGGAGCAATCACCGGGGCCAGCAAGGCGATCAGAATGAAAAACACGATCATGATCAGGCCGGCCATGGCGATTTTATTTTTGCGGAACGCTTTCCACGCATCGCGCCAAGGTCCGGAAACCTTCCCGGCCGGGACGGCGGTGCTGCGGTTTGTGCTTGCTGTAGTTGCCTCTGCCATGGTTTCCCTCCTTTACCGGTAACGGATGCGTGGATCGACCGCTGCGTACAGCAAATCCACGATCAGATTGATAATGACGAAAATAAAGGCGATAACCAGAATGCCGGATTGAATTACCGGATAATCACGCGAGCTGATCGCTTCGTAAATATACCGTCCCACACCAGGCCATGCGAAGATCGTTTCGGTCAAAACCGCACCGCCAAGCAATGCGCCAGTTTGCAGTCCGATGACCGTCAGCACGGGAATAAATGCATTTTTCAAGGCGTGTTTATAGATGACAATAAATTGCGACAACCCTTTGGCCTTGGCCGTGCGAACGAAATCGGAATTCATGACTTCCAGCATACTCGACCGCGTCATCCGGGCGATAATCGCCATCGGAATCGTACCCAGCGCGACACTTGGTAAAATCAAATGCCTGCACACCGTCCATAACTGATCCCAGCGGCCTGCGATCATGCTGTCGATCAGATACAGATTGGTGACCGCTTCAACCGGATCACGTTGGTTCATCCGCCCGATGGAAGGCAGCCAATGCAATTTAAGCGAGAAGATCCACTGCTCCATCAGCCCGAGCCAGAAGATTGGCATCGATACCCCAATCAACGCGATCAGCATGCAAATGTAATCGAACCACGAGTTTTGCTTCCAGGCGCTGATGATGCCGGCATTCACGCCAAAGAAGATCGCAAACGCCATGGCTGCCACGGTTAGTTCCGCCGTAGCCGCCAGATAGGGGGCAATCTCCTGGGCAATCGGTACTCTCGTGCGGATCGATTGCCCCAGGTCACCTTTCAACAAATCTCCCATGTACGTGAAATACTGCTGATACCACGGATTGTTCAGGCCCAGTTGCTCGCGGAGCGCTTCCTTGGACTGCTCCGTTGCCTTCTGCCCCAGAATCGTTTCCGCAGGATCACCGGGAATCGCATGGATAATGGAAAACACGATAATCGTCATGCCGACTAGGACAGGAACCATGATGAGTATTCTTTTCAAAATATAAGCTTTCAAGATGAGGTTCACCTGCCAGAGGCGTTAAGCTCCCGCCTGTTATTCGAAATAGATGTTGCTGTAATATTCCGTACCTGTCGGCGCCGGAACGTATCCTTTCAGATTCGCTCTTGCAGCCAGGAGCGGTGTCGTATGCACGAGCGGAATCCACGGAGCGTCGGCTTTGATGATTTCTTGCGCTTGTTTGTACAGTTCCTCACGTTTCGATTGGTCGGTTTCTTTTTGCGCAGCGACTAACAACTCATGCAGCTCGTCACTCGAATAGTACGTGTAGTTGTTGGACGGAATCGCGTCTTTGTCCAGCAGCGTGTACAGGAAGTTGTCTGGGTCGCCGTTGTCGCCGGTCCAACCGAGCATGAACAGATCGTCTTTTTCACCGGCTTGCGCATCGTCGAGATAAACGGCCCATTCCGGAGATTCGATTTTCACTTTTACGCCAACTTCTTCAAAGTTTTGCTGAATAACTTCGGCTACCTTCTTGCCATCTGGCATGTAAGGACGGGATACCGGCATGGCATAGAAGACATATTCGCCTGGCAGACCGTTCGGATAACCTGCTTCGGCCAGCAACGCTTTCGCTTTCTCTGGATCATACTCATAATCGGTAATGCTATCGTTGTAGCCCCACAGGGACGGCGGCATTGGGTTCTTAGCCGGTTCAGCTTGGCCTGCGAAGAAGGCATCGATGATCGCTTGCTTATCAACGGCATAGTTCAGCGCTTGTCTTACTTTCACGTTGTTAAACGGTTCTTTTTTCAGGTTGAAGCCGACATAACCTACGTTGTTGGAAGGACGCTCGATCTTTTGCAGATCCGGGTTCGCTTCCAAGGTCGCCAGATCGTCCGGGCTCAGGTCCTCCATCAAATCGATTTCACCGCTTTGCAGCGCGTTGAAACGAGCAGAGTTATCCGGGATAGAGCGAACGATCACTTTGTTCAGCTTCGGAAGCCCTTCTTTCCAGTAGTTCGGGTTCTTCTCTAACGTAATCGAGTCGTTGCGTTTCCACTCTTTGAATACGAATGGACCTGTACCTACCGGCTCGTTCTTGAAGTTTTCTTTCTTCTCCTTGATGGCCGTTGGGCTGGCGATCCCAAAGGAGGTCATGGCCAGGTTTTGCAAGAACGGCGCTTGCGGTTGGTTCAGTGTAAACTTAACCGTGTTCTCGTCGACCGCTTCTACTTCCTTGATAACGCGTTTGCCGTCTGGACCAAACATGGAATCATAGTAGTCAAAGGAGTCGCCTTCAAATTTGTATTCGCTGTTTGGATCAGACCAACGGGTGAAGTTGAATACAACCGCATCCGCATTAAAATCCGTACCATCATGGAACTTCACGCCTTGACGCAGCTTGAAGGTATAGGTCAAACCGTCGTCAGATACCGTCCAGCTCTCGGCCAACGAGCCTTGAACCTCGGTTGTTCCTTCTTTGTACTCCAGCAAGGAATCAAAGACTTGGTGGGCGATTTTCAAAGATTCACCGTCGGTTACGATGGCTGGGTCCAGAGAAGCGGAATCCCCGCCGCGGCCTACAACCAATGTATCTTGGGCCGAACCGGTCGGAGTGGTTGCCTCCGTATTCGCGCCCGTATTCGTTCCGCCGGAATTACTGCCACCGGCATTGTTGCTGCCTCCGCACCCCGCCAAGGCGATGGCGGCGCTCAGCATCGTAACAAGAACAACACTACTCCATCTCTTTGCTTTCATTTTGTGGCTCCCTTCTGAATCCCAATATATAATTTCTTGTTTATAAAAAAGCTGGGCATAGTACCCAGACTATAAACCTTTAGAGGTAGTTCAAAACATCATCTTTATGCCAAGCTCGCGCTTCCTGTGTTCTTCACTTCGGTGTACAGATGGCAAGCCGTCAAATGGCCCGCATCCGTCTCAGCCAGCTCAGGGCGGTGCGTCCGGCAAACGTCCATTGCCATCGGACACCGCGTATGAAACGCGCAGCCGACCGGCGCATTAGCCGGGCTGGGCACTTCGCCTTGCAGAATAATCCGCTCGGTCTTCTTGTCCGGATCCGGCTGCGGAACTGCGGAGAGCAACGCCTGGGTATACGGATGCTGAGGTGACGAGTACAGCTTGTGTTTGTCGGCAATCTCAACGATCCGGCCGAGGTACATAACCGCTACCCGGTCGCAGATATGCTTCACGACACTTAAATCGTGGGCGATAAAGATGTACGTCAACCCGAACTCCTCTTGCAGATCCTGAAGCAGGTTCACCACCTGCGACTGGATCGACACATCCAGCGCGGAAACCGGCTCGTCGGCGACAATCAGCTTTGGCTGGAGCGCCAATGCACGGGCGATCCCGATCCGCTGCCGCTGACCGCCGGAGAATTGGTGCGGATAACGCTGCAGATGGCTTTGCGTCAGACCAACGACATCGATCAACCGGTCGATCATCTGTTTACGTTCCTTGGCATTGCCCACGCCGTGAACGATCAGCGGTTCCTCCAGAATCCGCTGCACCGTATGGCGAGGATCCAACGAGGAGAAGGGATCCTGGAACACAATCTGCATATCCTTGCGTTTCCGGCGCAGCGCCTCTGGCGACAAAGCCGTGATGTCCTCCCCTTCAAAAATCACCTTGCCGCCGGTCGGCTCAATCAGCCGAAGCAGGGAACGACCGGTCGTGGATTTCCCGCAGCCGCTTTCCCCCACCAGTCCAAACGTTTCGCCCCGTCGCACGGTAAACGAGATGTCATCGACCGCTTTAACGAATTGTTGTGACTTGCCAAACCATCCGCCCCCGGTAGGGTAGTATTTTTTCAGATGTTCAACTTGCAGTAAGGGTTCACTCATACAACTTCCTCCTGTGGCGTTTCATGGAGCCAGCACCGGCAGCTATGCGCCGTTTCGTATTCCTTCAGCTCAGGCAGCTGCTCCGAACAAATCGGCATCGCATGCGAACAGCGTTCGGCAAAGCGACAGCCTTTCATCCGGGTGTTCAGGATCGGCACGTTGCCTGGAATGGAGAACAGGCGCTTGCGGTCCTCGTCCATGCGCGGCACCGACTTGATCAGCCCTTGGGTGTAGGGATGCAGCGGATTTTTAAAAATATCCCGCACAGGGCCCTCCTCCACCACTTTGCCGGCATACATCACAGCTACCCGGTGGCACATCTCGGCAACGACCCCAAGGTCATGCGTGATCATCATTACGGCCGTACCGTTCTCCTCATTCAAGCGCCGGATCAAATCGAGGATCTGTGCCTGGATGGTCACGTCGAGTGCTGTAGTTGGTTCGTCAGCGATCAGCAACTCCGGATTACAGGAGATCGCCATCGCGATCATCACCCGTTGTCTCATCCCGCCGGAGAGTTGATGCGGATATTCATCGATGATGGCCTCCGGCCGAGGAATGCCAACCTTTTTCAGCATGTCGATGGTATGTTCCCGCGCTTGCTTCTTGCTGAGCCCCCGGTGCAGCCGAACCGTCTCCCCAATTTGTTGGCCGACGGTAAACAGCGGATTCAGCGACGTCATCGGCTCCTGAAAAATCATGGAAATCGAGTTCCCGCGAATCGCTCGCATTTCCCGCTCCTTCATCGGAACAATGTCCTTCCCCTTAAACTCGATCGCCCCTCCCGTAATTTTGCCAGGCGGCTGAGGGATCAGCTTCAAGATCGACAAGGAGGTAACGCTTTTGCCGCAGCCGGATTCGCCAACGACGCCAAGCACCTCGCCGGGATTCACATACAGGTTCACGCCGTCCACCGCAGGGATTTCGCCTCGGTCGGTAAAAAAGTGGGTGTGCAAATCCTTAATCTGCAAAATGGGTTGAATCATGTTTACAGCCTCTTTTCCCGTAAAAATGGAATCTCGCAATTCGACAATGTCCGTCAGTAATAGACAAATGTACAATCGATCTGTCGTGCTGTAATTTCCTAAAGCGTAAAGATGCAGCAGTGCCCTCTATCTCTATGTTAGTTGCGGCACTCGACCTTCGAATTGTCTCTACAACGCGGACGAATGTACATTCTCGCTTCCGCACAGCAATCAGGTAAAGCAGAAGCCTAAGCAGAAGGGGTCAATGAAGCGATATACGGTAAATCACAATTACTCTGCCGTAATTTCGCTAAAAGTGACGATTTATCGAACTATGGTCAATTGGAGTGTTAAGTTAACTGACATAAATTAATGGCTTATTTGATAAGCTACTTTACAGCATTTTCACAGAATAGACAATAGAAAATTTCAGAATGTCATGTCTATGACAGCTATTTAGCAGGTAATTCATAAAATTTGAGATTATCGGAACATTTAAGGTAGAATGGAAGTAAACGTTATCAAAATATGTGAGAGGTGATGGTGATGAGTTTCACGTTAACTTTGGGAAGTCCGGCACCAAACTTTAACCTGCCGGCTACGGATGGCCAGACCTACTCTTTGGAATCTTTTGCTTTGGCCAAGGTGCTCGTCGTGTTTTTTACTTGCAATCACTGTCCTTATGTGCTTGGCTCCGATGAAGTCACGCGGCAAACGGCGGAGAAGTTCAAGGATCGGGGAGTCGTATTTGTAGGGATTAACTCGAACAGCGAAAACACCCATCCGGAAGATTCTTTCGAGCACATGGTCAAACGGATGGAGCAGCATCGATTCCCTTGGGTGTATTTGCGGGATAAGGAACAAACGGCAGCGAAAGACTATGGTGCGCTGCGCACGCCGCATTTCTTCGTCTTTGATGCCGACCGCAAGCTCGTCTATACGGGACGCGGCGTTGATAACCCGCGCGACACGAGCAAAATGACGGTTAACGATCTGGATCGGGTGTTGGAGGAGCTCACCACCGGGCGCGAAATTTCGATTCCGCTAACGAATCCGATCGGCTGCAATGTGAAATGGGAAGGGCAGGACGCTCACTGGATGCCAGCGGACGCCTGCGATTTGGTGTAAGCCGATGAGCCGCCTTTACGATTTTGAAGTCCGTACGATTACGGGTGAAACCACGACGCTCGCGCCATATCGGGGACAAGTGCTGCTCATCGTCAATACCGCCAGTGCATGCGGGTTGACACCGCATTATGCGGGGCTGCAGCAACTGTACAGCAAGTACAAGGACCAAGGCTTCTCCGTTCTTGGGTTCCCCTGCAATCAATTCGCCGAGCAAGAGCCTGGGACGGAAGCAGAGATTAAGGCTTTCTGTGAAACGAATTATCAAGTCACTTTTCCGCTCTTCGCCAAAATCGACGTAAACGGGGAGCACGCCCACCCGTTATACCGTTATCTGCGGGAGCATACGCCAGAACCTTACGATACGGGGGATATCGAATGGAACTTCGTGAAGTTCCTTGTTGGGCGAGACGGCGAGATCGTCAAGCGGTATGCGGCTCGCACCGAACCCGCTGAGATTGAGCCGGACCTTCAAGCGCTGCTGTCTAGTTCGGCGGCAGGCCGTTAATCTCAAGCCCTAACGCCCATACCGCCAAAGCCGCCGGAAACTTAATACTCCGGCGGTTTTTTACGCAGTCTCTCCGCATAAAAAAACTTCGTTCTAATCGACAATTTTCGCTATAATCTTATTTATGCTAACCACTAGAAGAACTGAGCCTTTTCGTTATTCTCTGAATCCACCGATCGCCGCCATCGCTCGAAATCCTGTCGATCGACGGGCAGGCGCTGCCCTTGAAACCTGCGCAGATCGTGAGAGGGATGGCTGCATCCGAAGCATCATCGTAAAGTAAATCGAAACGCCCCGACCGGTGATTAATGGCGGGACTTGATTCTTGTCTGCGTTGGCGTTATAATATTTCTTGCTTAGCTCTTGCGGGTGTAGTTCAATGGTAGAACGCCAGCTTCCCAAGCTTGAGGCGAGGGTTCGATTCCCTTCACCCGCTCCATAACCTTTTTTTAACCTCTAGCCCTTTGATTAACAAAGGGTTTTTTTGATTTTATCTGGAAGATGCGGATCTTACCACATTTGGGGGCGAGTTCTTTATTTGACTTCCCCTGAGCCAGGGTCGAGATGAATTAACTGGAAAACTTACCGTTAATATTTGATTTTTTCTCACGTGCAAGCTACTAACTGGAAATTCTACTGTTATTTTTGCTGATTTCCCGCTCAGGGGCATTTTTGAACAAAATTAACAGTAGGATTTACCTCTAATTCTTCGGTTTTGTCCAAAAACGGCCAAAATAGCGGTAGAAAATCCAGTTAGTTGATTGTGGGGGTTCTCGCCCAACCTGGGACTATAGCAAAAAGAGCACCCCAAAGGGTGCTCTTTCGTCACGTCCCAGGAGGGGTACTCTCGCTTCGCTCGAGACTCCGCTCCTCCGCCCGCTTGCGCGGGCGGTCTCGCTCCGACGAACCCCACCGGGGGTTCTCGCCCAACCTGGGACTATAGCAAAAAGAGCGCCCCAAAGGTGCTCTTTCGTCACGTCCCAGGAGGGATTCGAACCCCCGACCGACGGCTTAGAAGGCCGTTGCTCTATCCAGCTGAGCTACTGGGACACGTCGTTATAAAAAAAAGGATGCGTTAATTATTATAGCGCATCCTTTTTGTTTTTCAAAGCGTTTTTGGCATAAATTTGGTGATTCCTCCCTCAATGGGGCAACTGCTCCAATCGGGCGACGATCTGCTCATTCGCGAGCAGATTCTGCAGGAACTCCTTCCGCTGAGCTTCCGGCTCCGGCCAGCCCCGATCCCCAAACCGCTCCTCCGCCACCTCAGAGAACGCCTGATGCAGATTATTATCGTACCAGTCGATCTCCAAGTTCGCCTCGCTGCGGATCATCCGGATGATTTCATACCCTTTCCCGTCCGCAGCACGCGCCACATATACAAAAAGCTCGGGGTCTCCCACCGCGCCCGGATACACCTGGATCACGGCACAGGGTCGCCCTTGGTGCTCATCCATCCGCCGATATTCCGCGTCCTTGATATAATACGTCACAGGCGTCGCTCCTTTCCGATGGACATCCAAACAGCTACAGCTGTGCTGCAAAACCGGAGCGCTCCATTTGCGCCCGCGTTTCCGCCGTGCCCAGCCGGTAAATTTCACGATACAACGCGTTCAGATAACTTTCGTAGCTGCGGTTGACCTCGTCTTCCGGCGTATCCGGCCAAGGATAGGTAAAAGCCATAAACCCGTTCTCCTCCTTCTCCCCTAAATGCTCGAGCATATGACTCAGGTGATCCGCCTCCTCCCGGGTGGCTTGAATCTCCCACTCGTACGCTGCAGCGCCGGGATCCTCAAGGAGCGATCGCCCTTGAACCGAAACGTAATAAGTCCTTTTTTCCATGGTTAACCCTCCTTCTTATGCCTTGCTTCACCTCGCGCTATACTGCCTCCACGCCATAGTTTTCCATAATGGACAGACATTTTATGCCCTCGTTCGGCATAATTTGTTAATACTTTTCACCCGGTCGGCAAGCGGGGACTGTAAAGCAATGCGGAGAGGAGATAGCAAAAATGTGCGGAATAACCGGCTTTATCGAATGGAACCGGGACTTGACGAAAGAATCGGATCTGGTGTTATCCATGACATCCTGTCTGGAAAACCGGGGACCGGATGCCCAGGGAACTTGGATTTCCGGCCCGTGTGCTTTCGGACATCGTCGCCTCAGCGTCATGGACCCCGAGAACGGGGCACAGCCGATGATTATCCATGAGGAAGACGCGGTATTTACGATTGTATATAATGGGGAAATTTATAACGCGCTGGAGCTGAAAGCGGAGCTGCAGCGGAGAGGCCGACCGTTCCGTACCAACTGTGATACGGAGGTGTTGCTGCAATCGTATATCGAGTGGGGACCGGATTGCGTCTACCGGCTGAACGGAATTTTTGCGTTCGCCATTTGGGACAGCGTTCGGGAGCATGTCTTTTTTGCCCGAGATCGTCTCGGGGTAAAACCGTTATTCTACAGCGAAATTGACGGCACCCTGATCTTTGGTTCCGAGCCGAAGGCGATTTTGCGGCATCCGAAGGTTGAGCCCGTCGTCGGGCCTGAAGGCCTTGCCGAAATTTTCGTCATCGGTCCGGCGCGGACGCCCGGCCATAGCGTGTACAAGGATCTGAAGGAGCTGCGTCCGGGCCACGTCTTGATCTTCAACCGCAATGGACTGCGAAAATACGCCTACTGGAAGCTGGAAGCCGAGCCCCATACGGACAATGTAGAGAAAACCGCCGCAACGATTCGCCAGCTGCTGCAGGACACGATGGAACGCCAGCTCATTTCCGACGTGCCGGTGTGCACCTTGCTGTCCGGAGGTCTGGACTCCAGCGCACTGACCGCGCTGGCCGTCGATTATTACAAGCGGACCGGCCAAGGTCAAGTCAATACGTATTCGATCGATTACGTCGACAACGACAAGCATTTCCAGGCCCACAGCTATCAGCCTGGCGCGGACGGCCCGTGGATCCAGCGGATGGTCGAGGAGCTGCAGACCGCCCATCACGCGATCAAGTTTGATACGCCTGAGCTGGTTGCGGCGCTGCCCGACTCGACGATTGCCCGCGATTTGCCGGGCATGGCGGATGTGGACGCCTCGCTGTTGCTTTTTTGTAGGGAGATTAAAAAAGGGGCCACCGTCGCCATCTCCGGCGAAGCTGCGGACGAAGTCTTTGGCGGCTACCCGTGGTTCCACCGCGAGGAGCTGCTGAATTCGGGAACGTTCCCTTGGTCTGTGGCGACCGGGCTGCGCGCAGATCTGTTGTCGCCGGAAATCCGCGAATGGATCAAGCCGGAGCAGTATATCGCCGATCGATACAGCGAAGCGGTCGCGGAGACACCGAAGCTGGAAGGGGAGAAGGGCGAGCGGGCTCGGATGCGGGTCATGTCGTACCTGAACATCACGCGGTTCATGCCAACGCTGCTGGACCGCAAAGACCGCATGAGTATGGCTGCAGGATTGGAAGTCCGCGTGCCTTATTGCGATCACCGACTGGTGCAGTATGTCTGGAATATTCCGTGGGAGATCAAAACGACCGGGAACCGGGAAAAAGGGATTTTGCGCAAAGCGCTGGAAGGCATCCTGCCTGAAGACGTACTTTACCGCAAAAAAAGCCCCTACCCCAAAACGCATAACCCGAACTACCTGACTGCCGTGCGGGATCAAATGCTGAAGATTCTCGACGACCCGACCTCGCCGATCTTGCCGCTGATTAATGCGGACAAAATTCGCGCCATCGCCGCGTCCAAGGAATCGTCCTCCAACCTGCCATGGTTCGGCCAGCTGATGAGCGGTCCGCAGCTGTTTGCGTATTTGTCGCAGGTGAACTTCTGGCTGAGCACCTACAACGTGAAAATTCGTTAATTGAAGCGCAAAAAGCAAGCCGGGAACCTTACCCAGGTCCCTGACTTGCTTTTTTTGATGTCGCTTATAGTGGGTTGCGAAAAAATAACTGGAAAACCTGCCGTTAATTTTACCGGTTCGGGTGCTTTAACAGGCATTAACGGTATTTCCTGACGTTAATTTCGGGCATTTGGGCCGTTTCCGGCCTTTAGGGCAAAATTAACTGTAGGTTTTACCGTTAATTGGTGCAACGAGCCAAAAAGTCGAAAATTAACAGGAGGATTTACCGTTAATTTCCCGCAAGCAAGCGGCTATGAGCCAAGCCGCACGGGCTGCACGGGCTGCACGGCCTCCTCGGGCCTCACGTGCTGCACGGTCACACGGCCCTCGCCTACTTCCCCGCAGCCGCCCCGCTCAGCTTGTCCGCCAACGCCCGCAGCGCCGCGCCGCGATGGCTGACGGCCTGCTTCTCCTCCAGCGTCAGCTCGGCCATGGTCTTCTCGTACGCCGGCAGATAAAACAGCGGGTCATACCCAAACCCGCCGCCGCCCGCCGGCTCGGAGGTGATCCAGCCTTCGACTTCGCCGGAGGCTTCGATAAACTGCCCATTGGCCGGGTCGTACAAGGCCAGGTGGCAGACAAACCGCGCCGTGCTCAGCAGCGGCTGCTCCGTATCCTCGCCCAGCCGCCGCTTCTCAAGCTCGGCGAGCAGCTTCTCGTTGTTGTCCTCGTCGCTGGCACCTTCCCCGGCATATCGGGCCGAATAAACGCCCGGCGCACCGTCCAATTGGTCGACGCAAAGGCCCGAATCGTCGGCCAGCACAGGGCGGCCTAGCGCGTCGCCGACCGTTTTGGCCTTCTTACGGGCGTTCTCGGCGAACGTCGTCCCGTCTTCCACCACCTCCGGGGCATCCGGGTAATCGGCCAAGCTCCGAACCTCTTTGCCCAGCGGCGCCAAGGCATGCGCGAATTCCCGCACCTTCCCGGCATTACGGGTCGCCACGATAATCTCCGTTCCTTCGATCATGCTTACACCACCGATCGGGACTGCCCGCTTCCGATCAGCAGCGCAATCGGCCCGAGCGCCTCACGCTGCTGCTCGATCATCTCCCGAATCCCTTTCTCGGCGAGCTCCAGCATATGATCCAACTCCGCCCGGGAGAACGGGTTCTCTTCCCCGGTACCTTGAACCTCAACAAACTGGCCGTTGCCGGTCATCACCACGTTCATGTCGACCTTCGCTTTGGAATCCTCCTCATAGTTGAGATCCAACAACGTGTCCTCCCCAACGATCCCTACGCTGACGGATGCGAGAAAGTCCGTGATCGGAAACTTCGGCAGCGCGTGCTTCTGAGCGATCTTGTGCATCGCCAGCGCCAACGCCACGAACGCCCCGGTAATCGACGTGGTCCGCGTTCCGCCATCTGCCTGCAGTACGTCGCAATCGATCGTGATAGAGCGCTCACCCAGCGCCTGCAGATCCACGACCGAACGCAGCGCGCGGGCGATGAGCCGCTGGATTTCCATCGTACGGCCGCTCAGCTTCCCACGGGCCGATTCCCGCTGATTCCGCGTTTGAGTTGCGCGAGGGAGCATCGAATACTCCGCCGTCACCCAGCCTTTGCCCTGACCTTTCATAAACATCGGGACCTTCTCTTCAACCGTGGCGGTACACAGCACCTTCGTATCGCCCACCTCGATGTAGACAGACCCTTCTGCGTATTTATTAACATTGACGGTTAAATTCATCGGCCGGCGCTCGTCCGCCTGGCGTCCGTTGCTTCTCATCTTTACTGCCTCCTACGTGTTCTTGCTGTCAATATGCTTTCCCTATTCTACCAAAGTGTGGTCATAAAAGCACCTTTCCATTCGGCCAAAAAAAGAACCCTGCACCTCGCAGGGCCCGGTATGCCTTCGTATGGCGTGCCGTGGTTAAACATGGTTTACAGTGGGATTTCGTTAATCGTTTCCGGCCGCATCACCGGTTCGCTATAGGTCTGGTTATCCAGGCCAACGACTTCCTTTTGCCCGTTTAGCCAAATGCGTACTTTGCTGTCGTCCCGGTTCTCCGTCACCGTCAGCACCAGTGATTGCAACATTTGTGCTGGCAGCTTCTCGCCGGCTTCAAACATATCGTCCGTCAGCGCAACCGTCACGATGCCGTCCTTCGAGACCTCGACGCTTTCCAGCTTCGTGTTGTCGGTCACGACCCGCTCCAAGCCGTCTCCTTGTTGCGGCCCTTTGAGCAGTTCGCCGAGCGCGGATTTCACCCGATCGCCGTCAGCCGGTACAAATCGGGTCACCGGGACGAAATATTGGACGCCCTCCGGCGTTGCTGCGGAGAAATACACAATGACCGGGCTCAGTTGGGATAAGCCGGATTCAGCTTTAATTTCGAGGTTAATCCCAAAATTACGGCTGAGCGGCCGATCCAGCGGCGTACCGTTCACCGGCATCTCGTTTAATTTCTGCCCGTCCACCCACAGCTGAACCTTCTCCACATCCGGCGTTCCGGTTAACGTCCAGGTCAACGCCTCAAGGATTTTGCGCTCATCGGCCGCTTCATAGCCGGTAAACGCTTGATTAAACTCGACGACGGCCAGCTTCTCGTCTTTTTTCACGGTGACGGCCTTCACCTCACTGCCCGCCGGAAGAATGCCGCTAAAGCCGGCCGGGAGCAGGCTGGCATATTTGCCGTCCTTCACCAGCATCTCCAGCATCCGGTTCAGCTTGAGCGAAGCCTCGCCATCAGGCAAGTGCAGGGCGACCGGGGCCAGCAAGCCATGCTCGTTCACCAAGTAAACTGTAGAGAGCGCTTCCTCCTGGGCAAAGCTTGTCTGCTCTACGGCATCCAGACCTTCCAACATTTGGGTTTCGATATCTGTAGGCGGAGGATCGATTTGGGCGGAGCTTCCCCCAAACATGCCGCAGCCCGACAGCAGCAGCGGAAGCGATATTGCCCCGGCGGCAGCCGTATTTCGTAATCGGCGGTTCCATTTCATTTTTGCTCGTGCCTCCCTAAGTTTTTCAATTGGCTAAGATTTGTATTACTATATATACGAGCCTTGTCCCGAAACATAACTATATTTTTCCGGGATCTGGACAAACTTCTTCATATCTTGTCAATCCAACTAAAAATGACGAGGAGTAGAGTGTATGGGGATGGAACAACCGAAGGCCAAAGTGCCTTACAGCTTGAACAGCAAGAAAGTCGCTGATGCCACCAAGGAGTGGCTGCACAAGCGCGGCGTGACGACGGAGCAAATCGCAGAACTCGTAATGTTTTTGCAGCAAAAATACTACCCGAACCTGACGATGGAAGAGTGCATACATAACGTGGAGCAGGTGCTGACCAAACGCGAGGTGCAAAATGCGGTGCTGACCGGCATCCAGCTCGATATTTTGGCAGAGCAGGGGATGCTGATCCCTGAACTGCAGGACATGATTGCCAATGACGAGGGGTTGTACGGTGTGGATGAAATCCTGGCCTTCTCGATCGTAAACGTGTATGGAAGCATCGGCTTCACCAACTACGGTTATGTCGATAAGCTGAAACCGGGCATTTTGGAACGGCTGAATGACAAGACGCTGGGTCCGTGCAATACGTTCTTGGATGACATTGTCGGCGCCATTGCAGCCTCGGCCAGCAGCCGGATCGCCCATCGCAAACAAGCGGAACGGGAAAAAGAACGCGGTGAGGAATCCCTCGACTCCGAGCGGTAATCTCCATCAGTGCAACGCAAAGAAGGACGGCAAATCAAATGCCGCCCTTCTTTTTGCATTATTGAACTATTCCACCGGAGCATACCGGATAACCTCGTCTGTACCTTCTCCGTTCGTCTGCTCTTCAGCCCGCCCTTGCCGGACCAACTCAACTAGATGGGCCAGCGTTTCTGACATGGCAAAGCGCATTTGGTGGATGCTAAGCTCCGTGCCAAATAAGGCGGTGCAAACGTCGAAAGCCGTTTGCGGCCGCTCCTGCAGCAACCGTTCGATGCGCAGGAGCCGCTCGCCGTGATGCTCAAGCAACAGCCGCACACGCTCCGCAAAATAATCAAACGGATTGCGGTGTCCCGGATATGCGGTTGCCACCTCGTAAGCGCTCAGCTTCTCCAGCGAATCCAGGAACGATTGCAGCGGCTGCGGATCACTGCCAGGCAAGAAGCTGACGTTGGGGGAGATTTGCGGCAGCACCGCATCCCCGCAGAACATCAGTTGGTGTTCGGCATTATAAAAGGACAGGTGCCCCGGGGCATGTCCGGCCGTTTCAATCGGCAGCCAGGCTCGTCCACCCATCCGGATCGGCTCTCCCTCCCGGAGAAAGGTCACTTCGGGAGCCGGCGTGACCTGAGCGAAAAAGCCCTGCAAATGCCCGGGCAGCTGGCTGTACCACGATTCCGGCATCCCGTGCCGCCGGTACAAATCGGGCAGCGCTTCGTGCATCCGGCTGTCCGGCCCCCACATCAGCCGCGTCTCTTTATAAGCCCGCGGCGACATCAATACGGCCGCTCCGGTGACCTCCTGCATATATCCCGCCAGGCCATAATGATCGGGGTGGTGGTGGGTCAAGACGATTTGCGTAATGTCGCGCGGCGATATCCTGAGATCCTGCCAAGCTGCCCGCCACTCTTCGATCGTCTCCTCCGTTCGCGGCCCTGGATCGATGATGGTAATCCCCTCTTCTCCCTTCAGCACATAGCTGTTCACCCTGCGCAGGGGAGGGGCCATCGAGATCGGAACACGGGCCACGAGCTCCCGGTCCCAGAGCTGAATTTCCGGCAATAATGTCATGGCCGCACCCCCACCAAAATCATGCGCCGAGACGTCTTCGGATCGTAAAGCTCTTCATCATAATCCCCATGAACGTTCTGCAAGGTTAAACCGGCCTCCTTCAGCATCCGCCGAAAATCATCCAATTCGTACAGCTTAATCCGCTCCATATAATGCCTTGGTTCTCCGCCAGGGGCGGTAATTTCGATGTCCTTGATGACATACCCATCTTCAATCCGCCGCCGTTCTACGATCTGCTGCCCCGCGTCCTCCCGTACCGAATACGGAACAAGATGGGCGGCAACATAAGCGGGATTAAGAAAATCGAGAAGGAAACGGCCCCCTGACTTCAGTACGCGGGCCGCTTCCCGCAGCACCTTGATCTGCTCCTCGTCCTTTTTAAAATAACCAAATGAAGTAAATAAGTTCACCACAGCCTCAAACTCCCCGCTTTGAAGCGGCAACTCGCGCATATCAGCCCGGTGCCAGGTGATCCGACCCTCGGGGTCGAGGCGTCTCGCCTCGCGCAGCAACACCTCTGACAAATCCACGCCGGTCACCTTGTAACCCGCTTCGGCCAGCGCCAGCGAATGGCGGCCCATGCCGCAGCATAAATCCAACACCTTCGCACCTGGAGGAAGATGAAGCCAGCGGATCATCCGCTGAACTTCGTGTTTCGCACCTTGCGCATCGCGGTGCTTATATACCAGCAAATAATCTTCCCCGAAACTAAGCTCATACCACTCCGCCATCTTCCCCTGCCTCCATACGATCCGTCCCAATTGGATATGTACTCAAATGCATCCGTGTATCCTCATTGTACCGTCAGACTTCCGGAAACACAAAGCGATCTTGAAGTGTTCAAACCGAAATACCAAAAACCGCCGAAGCAGGGCTTCGGCGGTTCAGAATGGCTGCTGCTTCAGCCGAATTACTCGGCAGCGGCTGCATCCGTAAATGTATTGGTGATTTTCGCTTTGCTGCGAACGTCCTCCAGCCACGCTCCCGACATGCTGGAAACCTGTTGGGAGATAAGGCTCTTGCGGATCTCATCCTTCTTCTCCTCCAGCGTTGCCGTGTGGGCTTCCTTCTTGTCGGTGACTTTAATGACCTGATAACCTTCGCTCGTCTTAACAGGCTCGCTAATCTCGCCTTTCGCCAGCTTGAAGGCGGCTTCTTCCACCGCTTCTTCCATTTCGCCGCGGGCGAAGAAATCGGTGTCTCCTCCTTGATCCTTCGTAGCTGTATCCAGCGATTTGCTCTTGGCCAGCTCTGCAAAATCGGCGCCTTCCTTCAACTGCTTCACGATATCCTTCGCTTCCTCTTCAGTTGCGACCAAAATGACGGAAGTCCGAACTTGCTCCGGTGTATTAAAGGAATCCTTGTAGGTTTCAAACGTTTCCTTAACCTGCTCGTCGGTAACATTGATCTGCGGTTCCAGCAGCTTCGTCAGCTTCAGCTCCATTTCGACCTGCTTGAGCAAATCATCCATGGTCATCCCGTACTGCTCCAAAGCTTGATTCAGCGCTTCTTCCGAACCAAACTGGGTTTTGTAGGTTTCGATTTCGGCGTCGACATCGGCATCCGTGATCGTGATATTGTTCTTAGCAGCCTCTTGGTTCACAAGCTCCTGGTTGATGAGGTTTGTCAGCGCTTGTTCTCCGCCATTGGCAGCCAGTTCTTCATAGAGCCGGTCCTTCGTAATTTCCACACCGTTAACCGTAGCGACGGCCTCTGCCTTATTCGTGGCAAACGGCGGTTTGATCAGTACAACGACCAGCAAAACAGCCAGTACCAACGATACGATCTGCCATACTTTATTACTGGATGTAGGGGCTTGTACCGGTGCAGTCTCCGTCTCCCCGTTCAGGGGAACCATCACCGGCGTCAAGTCCTCATCGGTTGTGCTGCCCGTAGCCGCGACGGTTACTTCCGCTTCGTTCGCTGGAGAAGATTCCGTTTCCGTCGACGGGTCGCCCACAGCATCCGCCGGATCATTTGCCGCTTTCGCTAGCTGGTCCGTCCCGGCATCCGCCGGACCGGCCTGTCCATCCTGGGCCCGCGTCTCCTCAGCGGCTCCGGTTTCGCCTCCGGTTGCCTCCAACTCTTTTTTTTCCTTTTCGTCCATATGACTTTGCGACTCCCTTCTTCATGAAGCATTCAATTTGGATTCAAAACGTGCTTTCTTGACTTTACCAGATATCCATCGAATTTACCTTAAATATTCCTAAAAAAAGCGCGTCCCTTTTAAGGTGAATTTAAGGAATCGGGAGGCTCTTGCTTTTAATTGCGTCACCCCGTCATTCGTGTTCTCGGCAAAAAAGGTGTAGAATATAATGGTAAAACTAGTTCTAGTTCGGGAGGAACATTCGACGATGGATTATCAAGCTTATTTTAATACGAACCGCGAACAACACTTAAATGAACTTGGCGAATTGCTTCGGATTCCCAGCATCTCCGCCTTGTCCGAACACAAAGGCGATGTGCAGAAGGCGGCCGAATGGATCGCCGAAGCTCTGCGCCGCGCCGGTATGGAATCGGTGGAGATTCATCCTACTGCAGGGCATCCCATCGTTTATGCCGAGCATCTGCACGCACCAGGGAAACCAACCGTTCTGGTTTACGGCCATTATGACGTACAACCGGTAGACCCGCTGAATCTGTGGGAGACGCCGCCATTTGAGCCGTCCATTCGGAACGGCAAGCTGTACGCCCGCGGAGCGACGGACGATAAAGGCCAAGTGTTTATGCATATCAAGGCCGTGGAGGCGATTTTGAAGCAGGAGAAGGAGCTTCCGGTCAACATCAAATTCTGCATCGAAGGGGAAGAGGAAGTCACCAGCCCGAACCTGCCCGCCTTCTTGGAAGCCAACCAGGACAAGCTGGCCGCTGACGTGATCCTGATCTCCGATACCGCGCTGATGGCACCGGGCAAACCGGCGATTTGCATCGGTCTGCGCGGCTTGTGTGCGATGGAAGTCTCGGTGTATACCGCCAACACCGATTTGCACTCCGGTACATATGGCGGCGGTGTCCCTAACGCGCTGCACGCCCTGGTATCGTTGCTGGCTTCCCTGCATGATGAGCAAGGCCGAGTCACGGTCGAAGGCTTCTACGAAGGCGTTCACGAGCTGTCTGCGCTCGAACGCGAAGAGTTCGCCAAGCAACAATTTGACGAAGAGAAGCTCAAGCGGGATCTTGGCTTGAAGGAGCTGTTTGGCGAAGCAGGGTACTCCTTCGTCGAGCGGACCGGCGCCCGTCCAACGCTGGAACTCAACGGGGTTTACGGCGGATTCCAAGGGGAAGGGACCAAAACGGTACTGCCGAAGGAAGCCCATGCCAAAATCACCTGCCGCCTCGTTGGCGACCAGGACCCGCAAGCCACGATCGACCGCATCGAACGGCATCTGCACAAACACCTGCAGCCGGGGGCAACCTTGAAGGTCAAAGCGACCGAGAAAGCGCGGGCCTTCACATGCAATCCGGAAGATCCGATGCTGCAAAAAGCGGCCGATGCCTACGAAGCCATTTACGGCACTCGGGCGCTGTTCACGAAGGACGGCGGTTCGATCCCGATCGTCGAGACCTTGTCCCGCGTCCTGTCGGCTCCAGCCGTCATGATGGGCTTCGGGCTGCCGGACGAAAACCTGCATGCGCCAAACGAGCATTTTAACCTGGAGAACTTTGACAAAGGGCTGCTCACGATCGTTCATTATTTGAAGTCGCTGTAACGTTAGTTTAGCCAATAACCTCCGGCATCTGATGTGAATAGGATGCTTGGAGGTTTTTTTATTTGCGGATACGCACACAAAAAAACCTTCTCTTACCCCTTCCGGGGTGAAAAAGAAGGCTTGCGGCTTTCTACGAACACGTAGTTCACCGTCAGATTTTCAGCTCCCCAAGCTTGATCAGCTCGACAACCGCCTGCGCGCGACCTTTGACATTCAACTTTTGCATGACGTTAGAAATGTGATTACGGACGGTTTTCTCACTAATAAACAGTTGCCCGGCAATGTCGCGCGTCGTTTTATCCTGCACGAGAAGCTCGAAGACCTCCCGTTCACGATGAGTCAACAGAAATTTGCTGTTACGATCGCTGCTCTTCAAAATGCGTCACCCCTCCTTGCTCGGGTTTTGTGGTTTAACAAGGTTCAGGGATACAGTCAACACATCTTATGAAGAAACAGGGTTAATGGTGCGGTGCCGTATAGAAATGGGCGGCCCGTTATTTGAAGGCCATCGCGGCCTGAACCGCTTTCAGCCAGCCTTGGTAGAGCGCTTCCCGCTTAGACTGCGGCATCGTTGGGATAAACCGGCGTTCCAGGCGTTTGCACTGCGCGACTTCGTCCAAATCGCTCCAGTAGCCGACCGCGAGACCCGCCAAAAAGGCCGCGCCCAACGCCGTCGTTTCGCCGATCGCCGGACGTTCTACGGGAACCCCAAGAATGTCGCTTTGGAACTGCATGAGAAAGCCGTTCGCAACAGCGCCGCCATCCACCTGCATGGACCGTACGGCGTATCCGGCATCCTGCTCCATCGCGCCGAGAACGTCTTTGGTCTGGTAAGCCAGCGCCTCCAGCGTCGCCCGGATAAAATGCTCCTTCGTCGTCCCCCGCGTCAGGCCAAATACCGCGCCGCGAACTTCGCTGTCCCAATACGGGCTGCCGAGACCAACGAAGGCTGGAACAACGTAGACGCCTTTCGTTGAGTCCACGCGCGAGGCGTACACCTCGCTGTCCTTGGCGTTCCGGAACATGCGCAACCCGTCGCGCAGCCACTGGATCGCCGAGCCGGACACGAAGATACTGCCCTCAAGAGCGTACTCCACCTTCCCGTTTAAGCCCCAGGCCAATGAGGTGATCAGCCCGTGCTCCGATACAACGGGGGTACTGCCGGTATTCATCAGCATAAAGCAGCCGGTTCCGTACGTCGTTTTGACCATCCCCGGCTGGAAGCAAGCTTGCCCGAACAGAGCTGCCTGCTGGTCTCCGGCCGCCCCCGCGATCGGCACCTCCTCCCCGAAGAAGTGGTACGGAACCGTCGTGCCGTATACCTCGGAGGAGGATTTCACTTCAGGCAGCATCGCCTTCGGGATGTCCAGAATCGCAAGTAGCTCGTCATCCCAGGTCAGCTCGTGGATGTTGTACATCAGCGTCCGCGAAGCGTTGGAATAGTCCGTTACATGCAAGCGGCCGCCGGACAGCTTCCAGATGAGCCAGGTATCGATGGTCCCGAACAGCAATTCGCCCTTCGCCGCCCGCTCCCGCGAGCCTTCGACATGGTCGAGGATCCACTTGACCTTGGTTCCAGAAAAATAAGGGTCGAGCAGCAGACCGGTTTTGGCCCGGAACAAAGCGTCATGACCGGCATTCCGCAGCTCCTCGCAGATCGCGGCCGTTTGCCGGGATTGCCAGACGATCGCCGGGTAAATCGGGTTGCCGCTGTCTTTTTCCCAAACGACCGTCGTTTCCCGCTGGTTCGTAATCCCGATCCCAACAATCTGCCGCGGCTTGATACCGGATTCCGATAAGCAGGAAGCAATCACCGACATGATCGAGCCCCAAATCTCATTGGGATTCTGCTCGACCCAGCCGGGTTCGGGGAAATACTGCGGGAATTCCCGCTGTGCCGAATGAACAATCTCCCCTTGCCGGTTAAACAAAATCGCCCGCGAGCTCGTTGTGCCTTGATCCAAAGCCAAGATATATTTTTCCATGGAACTCCTCCGTTTCGGTTTGATGAAATAACGCTTACATTCTTATGTCTATCATAACCCGGCATCCTTCGTGCACGCTATCAGGTTCACGGAGAATCAGCGATAAGAAAAACGTCTATCGACGTACATTCAAAGTAGACAGACCGCGTTTAGCGGAAGTTTTTCTTGCGATATCAGGATGCTAATGCCCCGAAGTTTATACTTTCTGATATCTTAAAAAAAGAACCATAGAAAATTCCATGGTTCCTTTCCGCCAATATGTTCACCGCTTCCCTCATGCTTTGGAATTCTTGGATAGCTTCTCCAAAATCGTGATCATCATCTCCAGCTCCTCTTCGCTGAGGACGGATAAATGCGTTTTCAACACTTCCCGTGACTTCTTCCGGGCTTCCGCCAGCACCTCGGCCCCCCGCTCGGTAACCGACAACAGCACCGCCCGCCGATCCTGCTCGTCATGCCGCCGCTCCACGAAACCGCTTTGGACCAGCCGATCGATCATGACCGTAATCGCGCTGGGCTTCACCTCCAGCTTCTCGGCTAAATAGCTGACATTGCAGTTGGACTTCCGGGCAATCAGCATCAGCGTATGAAATTGCGGGCCCGTCAGGCCCAGCTCCTGATGGTGCATTAATTCACTTTTCACTTTCCGAAACGAACGGGTCCATACCGATTCGATCCGATCTATGTAATGGTCGAGATCAACGGACAACCAAACCATTCCTCTCTCCGATAATAACCCTACTGTTTAGAGTGTATTATGCAGACTCCGAAAATTCAAGGAATCTGTCGCCATTTGACGGGTAACCCTACTTGAAAAGGCCGGGAAAATCGCTTATGATGAAACCGAGAAGTCAAAATAATTTTCACATTTCACAAGAATTTAATAAAAATTATTTTCGTAGCAAGTAAACAATCACATCCAACGGCTGAACTTCCTGAGGGAGGAACTTATCTATGACACCCATATTGCATGCGGTATCCAGCCACCTGGAGACGCTGTCGCCGCAGGAACGCAAGCTGGGCGAATACATTTTGGAGTCGCCGGCCACCGTCATTCATCAGGGGATCACAGAGCTGGCCAATGCGTGCGGGATTAGTCCCTCAACGGTGACAAGGTTCTGCAAGACTTTTCACTTTAAAGGCTTCCCTGATTTCAAAATGAAGCTGGCTTCCGAGCTGGCCCACAAGCCTGCGGAGAACCACTACCAGGACATCATCGCCGGCAACGACCTGCAAAAAATCGTCGAAGCGATGGAAGCCAACCATCTCGCCTCGATTACCGACACCACCCGGCTGCTGGACATGAACCAGCTGTCCCGGGCCGTTGAGGCGTTATGCCGCGCCAAGCGCATCGATCTGTACGGTGTGGCGACTTCCTCGATTGTCGCCCAAGACTTTTACCAGAAGCTGGTGCGTATTGGCAAGAACTGCACCGCCTTCGCTGACTCGCATATGCAGATCACTTCCGCTTCCTCGCTCGGCGAAGGCGACGTGGCGCTGGCGATCTCCTATTCAGGCGAAACGCCGGAAACGATCGACGCCCTGCGCTGCGCCAAAGACAGCGGCGCAACCACGTTGTCGCTCACGCAGTACAGCAGCAACTCCCTGGCTTCGCTCGCGGATATCGCTTTATTCTCATCCTCGTTAGAGGAAGGCATGCGCCGGGGCGATATGGCCTCGCGTATTGCGCAGCTGCACGTCATCGATATTTTGTTTACGGGGATGGTCAGCTTGGAATTCCAGGATTTCATTCCGAAGCTCGAAAGCTCGTATCAGAATGTTCAAATTTATCGTAAAACCCAAGGAGGGCAACACGAATGCTGAATATTATCAAAACCAACAGCGAGCAGCAATTTAATGAAACCGGAGCAGGCATCATCGCCAGCCTCCTGCAATCTAACCCGCGGGCGATTTTGGGCCTGGCTACCGGCAGCACACCGGTCGGGGTGTATGAGAAGCTGATCGAGCTGTACAAGAAAGGCAGCGTCAGCTTTAAGCAAGCGAGCAGCTACAATCTGGATGAATACATCGGATTGCCGGCGGACCATCCAGAGAGCTATCGCCGATTCATGGACGAGAAGCTGTTTAATCATATCGATATTTTGCCAGAAAATACGCATGTACCTGAGGGAAATGCTCCGGATCCTGAGCAAGCGGCCAAGGACTACGCAAAACTGCTGGATCAAGCGGGTCAAATCGACTTGCAGCTGCTGGGCCTTGGACATAACGGCCATATCGGGTTTAACGAGCCTGCCGATGAGCTGACGGGGCCGCCGCATGTCGTGAAGCTGCAAGAGCGGACACGGCTGGCCAATGCGCGCTTCTTCAATTCCATTGACGAGGTGCCAACTCACGCGCTCACGATGGGGATCGGTTCGATCCTGCAGGCTAAGCAAATCCTGCTGATGGCCAAAGGCGAAGACAAAGCCGAAATCATCGCCAAAGCGTTAAAGGGGCCAATTACGACCCAATGTCCGGCTTCGCTGCTGCAAACCCACCCGAATGTGGTTGTCGTCGTTGACCAGGCTGCGGGGAGATTCCTGTGATGAGCGGCGCCGGACGTACCTTCAACCTCATTCATGCCGAAGTTGTCACCCCGCGCGGAACGTTCCGCGACGGCGCGGTTGCGGTGAAAGACGGCGTCATCACTTACGTCGGCACGACCGCCGGATTACCTGAAGCTCACGCTGCAGGCGTCGAGACGATTGATGCGAAAGGCAGCTATGTGCTGCCCGGCTTTATCGACGTGCACGTGCACGGCGGCATGCTGAAGGATTTCTCGCAGCCAAGCAAGCAAGGTCTGGACGCCATTACGAAGCTTCATTGCAGTCAGGGAACGACTTCGATGCTGGCGACAACGATGACCCTTCCGAAGGCGATGATCGACAACGTGCTGGCCGAAGTCCATCAATATATGGCTGGCGAGATGCCTTATGCCCAATTGGTTGGCGTTCATCTGGAAGGGCCGTTTATCAGCCCGAAATGGCCGGGCGCCCAAAATCCTGAGCACATCGTCCCGCCGAACCGCGAATGGATCGAAGGTTGGGAACAACAGTATCCGGGGTTAATTAAGCAGGTTACGTTTGCGCCTGAACGGGACGGGGCGCATGAGCTGATCCGCTATTTACGGAAGCAGGGAATCGTAGCGGCTGCCGGTCATACCGATGCCACTTACGAAGAAATCATGGCCGCTTACGAGGTTGGCTTAAACCACTCCGTGCATATGTTTAACGCCATGACGCCGCTGCATCACCGCAAACCGGGCACCGCCGGGGCAATCCTGAGCACGCCGGGCATTAGCGCAGAAATCATCGCCGACGGCATTCACGTCCATCCTGCAGCAATCCGGCTGTTGGCCAGCGTGAAGACCGGCAGCAACCTGCTCCTGATCACCGATGCTATGTCGGCTGCAGGGCTCGGTGACGGGGACTACATGCTTGGCGACCTGCCGGTTGTCGTGAAGAATAACGTCTGCACGCTGCGCGACAGCGAAGGAACGTTAGCCGGAAGCACGTTGACGATGATCCGCGGTTTCCGCTATCTCGTACGCGAGGTGGGATTGTCGATCGAACGCGCGTCGGAAGCCGCCAGCGCCAATCCGGCGAAGCTGATCCGCATCGACCATTTAACCGGCTCGATCGAAACCGGCAAACAAGCAGATCTGCTGCTGGTCGACCGCGATTTGGAATTGCAGCGGGTGTGGGTCAAAGGACGTGCATTCCAAGATAACGAATAATCAAAACCATCCAATCACAAGATAAAGCGCGAGACGCAGGAAGGATTTCTTCCCGCTTCTCGCGCTTTTTGGTTCTCGCTATAAACCGCCGCTAGCGGGTTGTCCCTCCGGTGAAACCGGCATTCATGTCACGTGCACCTGTTCCTGTCCCATTGCCCATGCCGGCATTAGGTCTTGTCGGCGCATAACCATTTGGCCCGGTCATCGTCCCTGCACGGCCGGGGAATACACGGTTAATCAGCGTTTCGAAATCGCTGATGAAGTTGTTCAGTGTTCCGCCGCCCCGAGACTCTGTAGCATATTGGCCAATGGTGGATACAAAATCGGAATCGTTAGATACGTAGACGTTGCGGATATGCGGTGCCGCTTGCTTAACCGCTGCTTCGATCCGGTTTTTGAGATCCTGGGACACGTTGCTCGTTCCAGCTCCCAAGGCTCCGTTCCCGGTAGTGAAGCCCGAAGGGGTGTTCGTCGTCCCACGAGTACCGATTCGATCCGTTGTTGTTCCGGTACCGCGGTTCACGCTGGACATGCCCATGCTGCCTCCAGGATACATCGACCCGAAACGGTTGCCGGTTGTGCCGGTGCCCAACATCGAGCCGTTGTTACTGCGATTGACGTTGTTCCCCGTTCCGAACAAACCGCGTCCGAGGTCAAAGAGCCCGCCCAGTCCGGCACGGTCGTTGCCGCGAGCCAAACCGTTGTCTGCGGCGCCGCGGGTTCCATAGTCCGCACCGTAAGGGCCGCCGACATTGGTCGTACCAAGGCCAACTCCATTTGGACGTTGCACCCCGTAAGCGCTAGTGCGGCCTGTCGTATTCGTGCCGTGGAGTGTGACACCTACATATGCATCACGGTCGGTAACAACGACATGTGCGGTTTGAACGTCGCCAAGCTGTGCCACCTTGTTGCTAAGCGCAGGGCTGTAACGCAGGGAACGGATACGCATATCCTGTCCGCTGCCGGCGCTGCGGGAGAACAGACGGTTGCTGGGGTTTAAAGAATTGACATCATAATTTCGGTTATTGCCCCGTAAGCTTTGCGTGCGCACATTATTGTCGCCCTTCCCGTCACCACAACCTGCCATTAAAGCCATCCCGGCAAGCAACGCTGCGGATAACGATAAGTTAACGACTTTCGCTCCTCGCATGTAGTCAACCTCCATCCGTAAGAAGTAATGTATGAAACAGGACTTATCATGCGCCAAATCCCGTTGTCGTCATACAGGTAAACATAACCGAGCGACCCACCAGCCTCCTATGCTTCAGCGGGCTTGTATCGTGGGAAATCCACCCACACGTCCAATTCAGATTACGCGTACACTAAATCTGAGACGCTGAATAACCTCAAGGGGTGCTGGCCCATGAAAGTGCTGTTTACGTTTTATGTTCCGAGCGGCGGGGTCGAAACCTTAAACCGCCTGCGCTGCGATGCGCTAAAAAGACGGAACATTGAAGGCCATATTATGTATTTGCGTCCCGGTTCCGGGCTCATCAACACGCAGCAGGCGAACATTCCCGTGATGGTGGATCCAAGCGATGCCGAACTCGCTCAACGTTTGCCGCAATATGATGCCGTTATCGCAACCTCGGATTACTGGATGCCCGGACGGCTGCGCCGGCTTGGGTTTCACAAACCGATTATTTTTGAAATTCAAGGCTTGGGAACGCGGGAACAAGCAGAGCAGACGCTTCGGGAAGGCAAGGAGGAAATCCTGCGAAACTGCCAGGCTTCGCTGATGCCTCCAACCCCCCATTTGATTGAGCTGGCCTCCACCTACTACCCCACATTGCCCAAGTTCGTATTGATGAATCCGTTGGATACCCGGCATTTCCGTCACATTGCGCAACCGAAGTATCCGGTGCCCATCATCGCTTGGGTCGGACGGCTGGAGCCCAACAAAAATTGGGAGTTGTTCCTGAAAATTGCTTCCGCCCTACACCGCCAACGTCCACAGATGGAAATTTGGATGTTCCTTGATTATCAGCTCCCGTCCGAGGAGACGAAAAACCGGTTTTGGCAGTATGTTAAACGCTTGGGGCTAGAGCCTAAACTCAAATTGTATCCAAATACCCCTAACCGGGAGATGCCCTATTATCTATCCCGCGTCGGCGATTCAGGCGGACTGATGATCTCCACATCTACCCTGGAGGGCTTCGGCTATGCCGTTGCCGAGGCCTTAGCTTGCCGTTGTCCCGTGCTTACCACCGATTCCGATGGCGTACGTCTTTTTATCAAGCATAATGAAACGGGAAAGTTCTTCGCGTACCCGCAAGTGGGCCAAGCGGTTGCCAGAGCGTTGGAGCTGATGGACCATCACGGGCAGCGGGAGAAGATCCGCAGCATGGGGGAACAGCATATCCACCAGTGGCTGTCGCCGCAGCAGTATGCTGATTCGTTCCGCCAAATGCTGCAAAGCTTAGGAGTAAAATAAAGAAGCGAATGAAAGAACCTCCAGTGATCTGGAGGTTCTTTTGTCGGCAATTTTTCTGCAAAATGCATATACTATTGGGGAACCGCCTATGAGGTAGACGCCGTTTCCAAAGCCAACTTCAGCTTCTTCTCATTTTCAAGGAGGCCCGGATCCTCGGGCAAATAGCGAAGCGCCTCCCGGTTATGCTCATAAGCCTGACGTAAATGGCCGAGCTGCGCATAACACAAACATAACCGGCTATGCGGCAACCATGTCCGGGACGCTGAATGAACGATCGCTGTCCAACTGCCAACATTGGCATTCTGTATCGCCTGACCGTACCAATAGATTGCCATCGCCCATTCTTGCCGATCCTCCATGCAGTTGCCGATAGCACAGCAAATTTCCGAACTTGGAATATGAAATTGGAGGGATCGCAGCAGCGTCTCCAGTTTTTGTCGCTCGCGTCCCAAAAAACCATAGCAATCCGCTAAACGGGCGCAAGCTAGAATCAGATCATCCCGGTTTGCCTTCGGATCGAGGAGGAACTCCGCAAAATGCGGTACGGCTTCCTCATATCGACCGGCATCTGCCAGCTCGCATGCAAAGTGGAAACGCAGGCGTCCTTGCAGTACGCCGCCGGAAGCCAAATGATGCTCGATGATCTTTAGATTCCGTCCGGAATGGCTCCCGGTTCCGCGATGGGTCACAGCAATATCCGTCAGCAGCTGTTTCCCGTCCGCGACATCCAGGTATTCGTGTACGATGCCAATCCAGCGGTAATTCCGGCTCCGTTTGACCAATCGGTTCCGCCGAGTGAAGGCCAGCGGTGCTCCGGTCTGCTCCTCCTCGTGGAGCACATAATTCATCAGGACCGCGTCGATGTCAGAACTCAATTCTTGCTTTAACCGAAGGAGCTTGGCGCGGTTGGGTTCGGTGAATACATCGTCAGCATCCATCCAGAGAATGTATTCACAGGTTGCCAAAGAAAAACTGAAATTCCGCGCGGCCGCAAAATCCTCCCGCCAGGCGAACTCGTACACCTTGGCCCCGAATTCCGCGGCCACCTCCTTCGTGCGGTCGGTTGATCCCGTATCCACGATCACGATTTCGTCCGCCAAATCCGCGACGGACTTTAGACATACAGGCAAACGGGCTTCTTCATTTTTGACAATCATACATAAACTTATCGTGATCAGTTCAGGAACCCTCCCTCCCGCAGCAGCTCAGCCACTTCGGCTTTATCAAGCAAAGACGCATTGGAATTGTATTCAGAGAACAGTTCGCGAGGCAAGCTGGAATAATGGGCAATGAGCTCCTTGGAGCTGGGAGGAAGAATGACGTAATATTGATCGCTATATTTGAGCGTATAGGGAGCTTCGTACCGAGAGACCAGCACCTCATGCAGCTTCTCTCCAGGCCGAATGCCGATTTCCTGCACCGGGACGTGATGTCCGACATAATGCTCCGCAAGCACCTCAGCAATATCGATGATGCGGCAGGCCTTCATTTTCATCACGAACGTTTCGCCCCCGATGGCTGTCGTGGCTGCTTTAAGCAGAAGATCGATCGCCTGGGATAAGGTCAGGAAGAAGCGCGTCATCTCCCGGGCGGTAATCGTTAAGTCTTTCCCGTCCCGCAGCTGGTTGATGAACAGTGGAACCACGCTGCCGTTCGTCCCAAGCACGTTCCCCCCGCGGATACAAGTGAACCGGGTATGCTCGCTTAAATCGTTCGCACGAATCATCAGCTTCTCCCCGATCGCTTTGGTCATCCCGTACGTATTTGTCGGATCCACCGCTTTGTCGGTGGACACGTCGATCACCTTGATGACCTTATTCGCGATGCTCGCCTGAATGATGTTTTCCGTTCCGAGCACATTGGTCTTGAGCGCTTCTTCCGGCTGGAATTCGCAAACCGGCACATGTTTTAAAGCTGCCAGATGGAAGACATAATCCACTCCCTTACTCGCCGCTTCCACCGCCGCGTAATCACGGACATCACCGATCAGATACCGCATTGAGGCGTGCCCGCTAAATTCCCGCTGCATTAAGACCTGAGCGTATTCGTTTCTCGAGAAAATGCGGATTTCCCGCGGTCCCTCTTGCAACAGTCTCCTTGTCAGCCTTTTCCCCCAGGATCCGGTCCCCCCGGTAATTAACACGGTCTTGTCTCTGAACATCTATATACCTTCCTTTCGTAACTAGATTCATCGGGAAATTCCGTTTTGAGCGGATCCTGATTTTCCGCCCCCCAGCGTAACGATCCGCGCTTTGCCTTGTATACCGGCGGCCGCATTTCGCGTATCGAATACAAATGGCGCGTGCTTCACGACATCCTCCAGCGGCAATCCGCGGTGACGGACGGCGATCACCACGCCGTCCGAGGAGGCTAAGCGCTCCGCTGTCAACTCCACCGAATACAGCTTGATTCCGCTGATCTCCACTTCTGGAATCAACGGATCGTGATAATCGACTATTGCACCAGCGGCCATGAGCAGCCGAATCAGCTCAAGCACGCTCGATTCGCGGATATCGGCGACATCCTCTTTAAACGTAATTCCGAGCACCAAAATCCGCTTACCGGCAAGAGAGCTACCGTTCAATTCTTCCTGCAGCCTGGACACGATGTACCCTGGCATGTCGCGGTTAATCCGCGAGCTGATCTCGATAAATGAGCTTTCCATCCCTAACTGCTGTGCTTTCCATTGCAGATAGATCGGATCCACCGGGATGCAATGTCCGCCTACGCCGGGGCCGGGATAAAACGCCTTAAAGCCAAACGGCTTGGAAGAGGCCGCCTCCACCACTTCCCAAACGTTGATTCCCATTTGATCGCAGAGCAAAGCAAACTCATTGATGAAAGAAATGTTCACGAAACGAAAGGTGTTTTCCAGCAGTTTCGCCATCTCAGCCGTTTCCGTCGAGGATACCCGCACCACGGTGCGAAAGCCCGCACGATAAAGCTCCTCCATCCGATCCGCGCAAGCAGCGGTAATCCCGCTGACGATCTTAGGAATATCTCTCAGGGAGTAACGGCGGCTTCCGGGATTCACCCGTTCCGGTGAAAAGCCGACAAAAAACTCCGTCCCCAGGTGTAGACCGCTTTTTTGCAACAGCGGCAAAATCACTTCCCGGGTGGTTCCGGGGTAAGTAGAGCTTTCCAATGCGACCAACTGCCCGGGCTTAAGATGCTTCCCGATGTTTTCTGCGGCATCGACCAGATAGGTCAAGTCCGGCACATGCTGTTCCGTCAACGGAGTCGGCACGCAAATAATGATTGCTTCTGCGCTTGCGATCTCGGCGAAGTCCGGAGATACCGTCAATTGCTGCGTATAGGTATATCGTTTGATTTTCTCATCGGGAACGTCAGCGATGTAACTTCGTCCCTGTTGCAAAAGCTGTAATTTCTTTTCGTCCTTGTCGATGCCGATGACGCGAAAACCCTGGTCTAGATACGTTTCGGCCAAAGGAAGACCAACATATCCCATACCGACGATGGCAATGATTCGTGACAACATCCATCTCCCCTTTCGCTTGAAGTTTGACCGTAAGGACGTGCCTCGCGCTCACTTTCGTGTATTTTTAACCGACGATGGAACGGATCATTTGAAGGAGCTGCAGAGTACGAACGGAGGTCGTATGTTTCTCCCGGACGAACTCATACCCTTGACCGCTGATCTTCGCCCGCAGCGATTCGTTGCTTGGATGCAAATAGAAATGAATTTTGGCGAGAAAATCCCGCTCCGACACGGCCACATAATGTACGCCGGACCTGAACCCAAGCGCGCGTAGATCAGCGTTCTCGGGAGCGAGCAGCAGCGTGTTGCAAGCGAGTACCTCAAAATATTTGCGAAGCGGATAATGGAATTTGGAATCGCAAGTCAGGAAGATCTTGGATCGGTTCACTTCAAGCGCAAAGCCTCGCGCTACAAGCGCCTGGGCATCGGATTCGAAGTCCGTATAGCCGGGATGGCTGTGACATACAAAGCCGGGATATCCGGTCAAAGCCGTTTTCATCTTATGGCGCAACGGGTATACCTTCGGGTTAGTTGCCCCCATAAGCAGAACGTTGATGTTTTTCCGGCGTCGATAATCCCTGAACACGGTAGGTTCTACAAAATGGGGCAGCCAATAAAGACGGCCCTTGAACTCGGGATACCGCTCCCGGAACGCTTGCCGATACATCACAAAGATGGTGGCAGAGGGGTAACGCCGCAGGAACTCTCGTCGCTGCTCGACTTTGGCATGCAGATCATGCATGATCATGCCCCAAGGTAACTTCAAATGTTCCAGCCCCTCAACTGGAGGGCAATAAGAGGCATGAAACCGATCGTTAAACAGAACAAAATCGGGCTGAAAGGGAGCTCGCCGGAGAATAGCCCGTACCTCTCCGCCCTGATGATCCAAGGCCAAATCGGCATATTTTCGCAGTTCCAACTGCATGTAGTGAAAATTCCGTTCCAAATATCGACTGAAATCCTTCGTTACGAACAAAATCTTTAGCCGCTTCATTCCTTCAAATCCTTTTCTATCGGAGCTTATATCCTTCGTTTAGCAGAAAACCTGCCCGGGTCACCCCGAGGCAGGCTTTCTGGGTACAACCTAACCCTGTTGGGCAATGCCTACAAATGATTCTGGACCGTTTCGGACTGCCGTTGTTGCTCCAGAGATAAAGGACGTATAAACGGTTTCCGGAGCAGCCGGAGCCTGAAGGTCGGCGGCTACGAAAGACGTGACTTCTGTGGAAGCGGCGCTGCTAACGCCGCCGTCGAGGGTAAAGATGACATTGGCTGGAACGTACGTTGCACCGCGAACGATCTCAATCGTAAACGTATCGCCGACGTCTCCCAGAATTCCGATAGTACCCGACAGCAAAACAATCGGATTCGGAACGTTCTGCGTTTGCAGGCCGATAATCCCGAACAATGCAGGAGTATCTGTGAGCGGAGTTCCGGGGAATCCGGGCTGGTTGGAGTTCACGGAGCTTCTGGCATCAAGAAAGACACCCATCTTTTAAATCACCACCTTCTTGTAATCTAGTACAGGTTATGAACCGATGAAGGTTTTGGTATAGACATCTTTATCAAGATAACCGCTTATTTTGTCTCTTTAGGATTCGTCGATATCTTGGCCCGGTCCGCTTGAATCGTTAAGAAGTCGCGATAAGATGGGTCAGCGCATCCCGGTAACGATTCTGGATGAACCGGATCTCCGCCGAGATCGCCGCTTGATGGCGCAGCGTCCCCATCCCCGAATGGCGCCGGTAGGAAATGAGCGGGACGTTCAAATAAGGAAAAGCCGTACGAGAGAGCATTACTCGATGCCACAGATCGTAGTCGTGAGTGTACGGCAGGCCTTCATCAAACAGTCCCACGCGCTCAATCAAGCTGCGTCTCATCATGACAGTACATCCGTTAATCGGGTTGCCGCTGTACAACGTGTTCGCCAGCTCTCGCATCCCCAGGGGTTGCATGCCGGCATTGTATTGAGTGATTCGGCCATGCTCATCGATGTAGTGGAAATTGGTATGGGAAATTTCAGCGCCTTGCCCCAGCATGAAACTTAATTGCATTTCGACTTTCTGAGGCGCAAACAGATCGTCCGAGCTAAGCCACGCGATATACTCCCCGGAAGCGTGTCGGATACCGTGGTTCAGCGCAGAGGCCGTTCCCCCATTCGCCTTGCCCAAATAATAGATATGACCGCGGTAAGGCGCGAGCCGCTCGGCGTGGACAGTCGAACCGTCATCCACAACGATAATCTCCGTATGCGGATACGTTTGACTCAGTGCACTTTGCACCGCCTGTTCAATATAGGGACAGTTATAGAAAGGAATAATGATACTAACGCGCGGATTCATGACGATTCGGCCCCCTCTTTGCGAAAATAGTCCAGAATGTCCAGCAGCGATTGTTCCCAGGCCACGCTAGCCCGCCACCCCAAGTCCCAGAGCGCCTGGGGAAGGGGCGGCTCGGCATGGGATACCGCTCCGTTTGCGGATGGAGGACCCGCTTGGATCCTCATATCCGTTACAGTTGTTAGCTGCGCGAAGTCCTCCACCAGCTCGGCCAAGCTCCGCTCCCGCCCGGAGCAGACCGGATACACCTCGCCGATCTCCCCTTGGCGCAGCAGCATTTCATAAGCGTCTACCGCGTCGCTCACGTCGAGGAAGTCGCGCCTAGCATCCGCCGCAGACAACTGGAAGGAGGGAGGGGACTCCCCGCGCTCCAGCCGGACGATATGCCGGGCGAGCAGAGAGCAAATCCCCGTTGACGGGCCGGCTCCAATCAAATTGCCCGGTTCTGCGATCAACACGCCAAGATGGAACAGCTTACCCCAGGCCAACGCGGACGCCTCTTGCAAAGTTTTGCTTAACCCATAAGGGTGAGTGGGTCGAAGCGGTCGATCCAGTCCGAATTTGAGCCGTGAGCCGGCAACGAGAATACGGGTATCCCCCAAACCGCAGGAATACAACGCGTCCAGCAGGTATAGGGTCGTCATGACATTACTTTCCATATAAAGGATGGGCTCAGCCCAGGAATCCGGGACGGAGTTTTTACCGCCCAGGTGCAGCACGTACTGCGGCCGGGTCCGCTCGATGGCCTGTTTGACCCCTGCCCTGTCAGTCAAATCACATGGGATGTACGCTACCTTCTCGTTTGCAGGCAATCCGGCTTCCTTCCTGACCAAAGCGAAAACCCGGTATCCCTTGGCGGCAAAACGTTGGCAAGCATGGCGTCCGGTAAAACCGCCGGCTCCTGTAATCAGAACCGTCCCCCGGTCACCCATGCTGTTTCATCCATTCCGCCATTTCCTCCAGCATCTGACGGAACGAGGGAAGGGGGACCGCCGCGTCCGGACGGGTGTTTACCAGCGTACGGTCGAGGTTAGGGCCGTCATCCGGTTCGATCTCAACGTCGGTTTTCCCCAAAATTTCTTGAAACATCTGTAGCATCTCATACTTGTTGACGACCTCTGGATGCGCTAAATGGATCAACCCGGACACGGGACGGTCCAGCAGCAATTCGATCGTCTTGGCAAGCTGGATCGTTGTCACGCCGTTCCATTTGACCTGGCGGTACCCGGACACCTTGCCTTTCTGACTCATAAACCAATGAAAGAGTCCGATCCCGTGACGGCGAATTTCCGGTCCGATAATGGAGGTGCGGATCGTCAGATGTCCTGCGTCCCGTATTTCCCCGAGCGCCTTCGTTAAGGCGTACGTCGTAACACCATCGGGCTGATCATCCTCCCGGTAGCTGCCGCGGTCGCCGCGGAAGACACAGTCAGTACTGATATGAATCAGACGCGCATTGATTTTGTCAGCCAAATGGCGCAGCCGGTGGGGCAGAAATCCGTTGATATGATAAGCCATAATTTTGTCCCGGTCGGCAAATTGATTAAGCACCCCAACCGCGTTAATAATGACATCTGGACGAACTAACTGCACCGCCTGATCGACGGCGACGATATCTCCGGCATCCAATATCAGCGAGTCCCGGTCACCAGGGTCACGTGAGGTATAGAACACCTGGTAGCCTCCCTTCTCGCGAAAATGCCGTACCAATACATGACCGGCCATCCCATGGCCCCCTAGGATTAGCAATTTCATGAGAGAAATCCTCCTTTATCCAGCATGATGCGGATCTCCTCCTTGCTCATCAGCTCATGCTCCGAACTCAACTCGCCGTAGGGAACAAGCGGCAAATGGCCGTAACGATCTCTCAGACCCACGATCTCGAGCGCAGGCATGATGACCAGATACTCCTTGTCGTATACCACGGTCGACCGGCTTTCATATTCACTGAGCAGCAGCTCGTGAATCCGTTCCCCAGGGCGTATACCCGTCACCTCGATCGACACATCGGGTATGCCCGAAGCTTCAATCAGCACTTCCGCCAGGTCGATAATCCGGCAGGTTGGCATCAGCATGACGAAAATCTCCCCGCCGATGCTCTCCCGAGAAGCCTTAAACAGAAGCTGGATCGCTTCCGGCATCGTCAGGAAAAATCGGGTCATTTCCAAATCGGTGATCTTTACCCGCTTCTGCTCACGGATCTGCTGCTTGAACAAATGGATCACGCTGCCGTTGGTGCCCAGCACGTTGCCGCCCCGGATGCATACAAATCGGGTTTCATCCTGGATCAGGTTGGCGTAAACGACCAGCTTTTCACCGATGGCCTTGGTCATGCCGTAAAAGTTAGACGGGTTCGACGCTTTGTCCGTAGAGATATAAAGGACTTTTTTCACTTTGTTTTTAATGGCGGCTTCAATAACGTTTTGGGTGCCAACCACATTGGTTTTCAGCGCTTCGGCAGGTTGCTCCTCGCAGATGGGCACGTGCTTCAAAGCAGCCAGATGGAAGACGATGTCCACGTTCTGGCAGGCCGCGACCAAAGCTTCCTTGTCGCGGATATCGCCGATTCGGAACGTCAGGCGCTCGTCGTTAAAGGTGCGGCTCATCGCAACTTGCGCCGCTTCTCCACGGGAGTAAATGATGATCTCCTTCGGGTCTTGAGGGAGGAGCTGGCGGATCAGCTCGTAACCCCAGGAACCGGTCCCCCCGGTGACGAGAATGACTTGATCTTTAAACATTCAACTTCCCCCCAAGCACGAATTTGACCACTTTTTGCGATACCTTCTCCTCCAGATAACCTTCAGGACAAGGCCACAAACGCTCCATGCCGGCCATCAGCTTCGCCGCTTCGGCGATTCTGCCGGCGTCTACGCCGGATACGACGTTGCTGCCGCAATCCACGGTCTCCGGCCGCTCCGTTGTACGGCGAATCGTTACCGTAGGCACCTGCATGATGCAGCATTCTTCCTGCACGGTACCGCTGTCCGTCAACACGCATATCGCATGCTTCTCCAGCTTCACGAAGTCGAAGAAACCAAACGGCTCGTGAAATTCCACCAGTGGATGCATTTCCAGCTTCAAATCACGTTCAATCCGCGATCTCGTCCGGGGGTGAATGCTGCAAATCAACCGTTTAGACGACGCTTCCGCGACCCGGTTCAGCCCCTCCATAATGGCGTGCAGGGAGGCCGGGCGGTCGACGTTCTCCGCCCGATGGGCGGTCACGAGATAATAATCCCCTTCTTTCAGCCCCAGCCGTTGCAGGATGTCGCTCGCCTCAATCTGCGGCTCGTAGAACTTCATCACTTCGTAAATCGGATTGCCGGTCAGCACGATGCGGTTGCTTGGCACCCCCTCCGCCAGCAAATGGGCTTTGCTCTGCGGAGTATACGGCATATTGATGGTCGACACCGCATCGATGACTTTCCGATTCTTCTCCTCGGGCACCTCGAGGTCAAAGCAGCGGTTGCCCGCCTCCATGTGGATCGCAGGATAGCCGAGTCGCTCGGCTAGTACGGCGCACAGCGCACTGTTGGTGTCCCCCAGCAGAAGCACGCGGTCCGGCCGCTCCACCTCCAAGATCCGCTCCATCTGGCCAAACATCGCCGCCAACTGGCTGCCCAGCGTCGTTTGATGATCTTGAAAGATATAGTCTGGCTGTCTCAACCCTAGCTCCTGGAAAAAAACATCGCTGAGACTAGCCGCAAAATTCTGCCCCGTATGCACCAGTACATGTTTTTCGGCCCACTGATCCAGCAACGGGATGATCCGGCTGAGCCGAATGATTTCCGGTCGGGTCCCCAATATGGTCATGATTTTCACGGTCTCATCTCCTTGCTGACTCATCTCCTTGTAGACTTCTGGCGTTTCCGCACGCGTTGCTTGCGGGTAGTTCCTGTTCTCCGGCCGGCTGGGCGGCGATTCCGGTTCATCTTCCGTGCGCGCCCCGTCCCGCGGCTTCGATGGTTCTTACGAGCACGCGCCACCCTGCGCCGGGTATTCTTGCTTGCGCGTCGCTTCCCGCCGCGTCGGGCGGTCAAGCTCCTTCCCGTACCGGATCTTCTCTTGCGAAGTTTGGCTCGCTTCAATTTGACCCGTCTGCGGCGGCCGGATGGGCTCGCTGCACCTGCCGGCGCCTTCCCAATTGGCACTGCCCCCACTCCAGAGCCTCGAAACTCCGCCGCATCTGGGGAAGGAGCAGTCGGGGCCGGCTCAGGCAGCGGCACGGCAACCCCCGACAGCCCCTGCATGCGCTGAACGAGTCCTTGAAGCCGCAGCTCGTAAGCGGCCGGGCCAAACACAACCTCCACTTGAGCTCGATTCCTTTCCCCTACGCTGCGGGACATTTCCATGGAAGACAGGAGCTCTGCACACTTCTCCGCAAGTCCGACGCTGTCTCCCGTCGGTACCAAATAAGCACCGCTGCCTGTCGACTCCAAAATTTCCCGCAATCCGCCCGAAGCATAGGCAACAACCGGTTTACCGAAGATCATCGCTTCGAGCGCCGTTAATCCAAACCCTTCGGGCAGAATGCCTGGAACAACGACGATATCCATCGCACTAAAGGCGGATTCCACATGGTTTTCCATACTGACAAAAATAAATCGCTGCGAATGCGGCGATCCCTGAACCGCCCGCTTTAAGCTCCGGTAATACTCAGGTTGAACCTCTGCACCGATGATGACGAATTTGGCCGCCGGGAACCGGTGCACCAGATTCAGCGCTGCCCCGATGAAATGATCGGCTCCTTTCTCCGGAATCAGGTAAGAGGAAATATAGCCGACCAAGACCTCGGACGGCTTGATCTTCCATTGCGCTCTTCGATGCCAGCGTTGTGTCGGCCAAAGCTCGGGATGGATATCCTCCGGGTTCCACGAAGGGTAGAGCAACACGGTTTTGTGCATGGCCTGCGTTCCAAAGAAAGGGAGCAGCGCGGATTCGGAAATGCCAACGATCAAATCGCTGTATCTGTCGATCAGATTCACCGCTTCCGCCGTAAACTCATTGGACGCAATGACCTCCGTAATCTGCCAAATCACAGGAATTCCCAACTGTTTGGCAGCAATCGCCGGCGACACGTTTACGCTGGTATTCACCAGTACAGCATCCGGCTGCTCCTCTTGGAGCAAGCCGATCGTGCGCTGCACCGAGTCGCTCCAGGCGATCGCATGGAATTCGCCAGACAGACCGGAGTGCGGGGAACACATCCCGTAGAGCAACGAGTTATCGCACAGCAGAGTGCGAATCCCATAACGATTGGCCAGAACCGACAAACTGCCCTGCCTTGGAACCACGATCGTACAGTCGTAATAAGCCGACAGCTTTCTCGCGCTGAATAACAACAGCTTTTCCGCGCCGGTTACGTTCCTGGAATTGCACACATGCGAGAACAGCAGCAACTTCTTTTTATCCGACACAATTGCCCCTCCTTTGCCTGTGCGTTTGTCCGGGACTCCGGAACCGGCTTCCACTTCACAGGATTCACCCGAAAATCACGGTTAGCAGCTGATCTAACCGATTGGAATAGGTATGATCCCGCAAGGTCCGATTCAGCGCACGCAGCGCAATTTCCCGTCTTTGTTCCTCATGGGTCAGATAAAAACGCACCTTCTCGACCAACTCCTCCGGCGAGGAGAAGGTTTCGATTTCTTCGCCGGGAACGTAGAACGATGCCAAATCGTCCCGCGAATCAACCAATTGAAGCGTTGCACAGGCCGAAATTTCGAACGTCCGCGGATTTGGCGACGCCGCCGTTATACCGGCTTTGTTGTTGTTGACATCCTCCTCAAACGGGGAGCGATGTAAATTCAGAACGATCTTCGAACCGCTGTACACTTCGGCGGTTTCCACCGGGCCCATCCATTTTCCCAGCTCGATCCGGTCCACATAAGCCGGGTACTCCGGCAGCCGATCCCACCAGATTCCGTTGATCATTAAGCCTTGTTCGATCAGCGCCGGTAAAATAGGCTGAAGAAAGTTCACCCGGTTCCAATACGCTGAACCGATAAAGCTTAAATTGCGGCGGTGCGGGGATGGCATCAAGGTCGGACGATAATGCTCCGGAAAGGTTGCAAACGGCAAATAATGGACTTGGCTGCAGCCGGCTGCGCGATAAAGATCAACGCAATTTCGTTCAAGGGTAAACACGTAGTCATATTGAGTGCTCAGCGGAACCGTCATATCCGTATAATAGGGATCATCTGTAAACCAAATGGCCGTCGGGATGCCCATAGCCCGCACGGCGTTGATATACTCCACAGGAAGCTCCAAACCGTCGAGGGCGAGCAGCAAGTTCGGCTTATGCAGCGATGCCAAATCCGGTATAGAATCGCCCGGCACCGCGGTGATGACTTCCGCGGTTAACGTACGGAGCGTGGAAGTTACGGCCTCGTCTATCGGAGAATAAGGAAATCCTTTCCCCGAACTGACATATAATATTTTTAAGTTGCGGACCTGAAATTTCGGCCGCGGTTGACTGACAATATAGCTGGCCCTTCCCCTCAGGTACCCCTCGGCGTAGCCGTCACGGAACCCGTTGGTTCTACCGCGCTCCTCCGGGCTCATCACGGGTTGAGTTGGATTGCCAGTCGCTTCTTCCATGAACATAAGGTCACTCCTTTATAGGTTGATACTTGTCGGTTGCTTCTTGTAGGGTGATGCTTGCCGGTTGATTCCTGCTCTTAGCTTTCGGTGACTGCTGCCAGCAGGCGGCTAACCCGGTCCATATACGTATGGACGGCCGTCGTCGTCCACAGCGAGCGCCAAGCGATCAAGCGCCGTTCCTCGTCGTGCTCGAGATAGTAACGGATTTTCGCCTCCAGCTCCGCCTCATCCCGAAACGTCTCGATGTCGTAGCCCGGCCGGTAGAAAGAGGTTAAATCGTCGCGGATGTCCGTAATTTGAAAAGCGCCGCAGCTGGCGATTTCATAGGTTCGCGGATTGATCGATCTCCCTGAGGTATCGTTCCCGTTCCGGTTATCCTGGCCGGCTTGCGTTGGTCGATGGATGTTGAGCACGATTTTGGAGGCGTTGTAATAACGAACCGTCTCCTCAACGGGAACCCATCCGGGTCGGATGAACCGTGCCAACTGCTCGTATCGGGGCAGGCGGTCCCAATGATACCCGGCGATCAGCACGCGTTTGTCCTGCAGGAACGAGCTTAAGCGATCAAACAAGGCGACTCGATTCCAAAAAGCATTGCCGATAAAACAAACATCATAGCGATATTCCGGCTTAGCCGGAATGGGCCGAAATTGACGCGGATTCGCAGCGAGCGGAAGGTGGTGTACGCTTTGCACCCCAAGGGAGCGATAGAGCGGCACACATTCGATTTCGTGCGTAAACACCACATCGTAGCTTAAAGCCAGCGCGAGCGTATCATCGGTAAAATAAGGGTCATCCACGAACCAAACAGCGGTCCGAATCCCCATCCTCCGGATCTGCTCCAACTGCGCAGTATGATCAGGCGGAAAGATGTGCAGCGAATTCATGACCAGCACCAGATCGGGATGATGGTGCTCGGTTTCCTGCAACATCATTTCCGGTGAGGCAACGATGCACTCCCGCGTCAGCTCCGCAAGCGCCGTTTGAACCCCTTCGTCAATCGCATCGAACCCTTGAGGCACGTACAGCACCCGCAGGTCCACTTTCGGCCGAGAAACCGGCGGAATTCGTTCCAGCACAGCCTGGCATCCGCCAAACCGGATCCCCTCCTGGTATCCGGCCTGATAAGCCTCGCCGTATCGATTCTCGTTGACGTTCTCCAAGGTCCTTCATCCTATCTTCGTGGATTTCGATCTTGCGTTTCCTGGGTCTTAATAAATATATGCTGAGGGGACACGTGCATCATGGACGACTACCCGCCCGCCGGATAAATTGGCGAATGCCGCCTTTAGGGACGGACTCTTAATGCCCCCCTCGCGCCCCTTAGTCCTCTTTTTCGCGCCCTTTTGCACGATTATCCCTTTCGTGGATCGGCTACACTTAGTTGGACAATAAAAATAAGGGCTTGTAGAATAGACCTATCATGTTAAGGAGCGGATCTCAACAATGCCTAAACAACCACGACGCACGTTTACAACCGAGTTCAAAAAGCAAATGGTGCAGCTCTATGAAAACGGGAAATCCCGCGCAGCGATTGTGGAGGAATATGACCTCACTGCGTCTGCTTTAGACCGCTGGATCAAGCAAGCCCAGACCACAGGCTCCTTCAAGGAGAAGGACAATCGCTCTTTCGAAGAAAATGAACTCATCACTTTACGTAAAGAGATTCAACGACTTAAGATGGAGAACGATATTTTAAAGCAAGCCGCGCTGATCATGGGACGAAAGTAGCTATCATCCAGAACAACCGTGATAAATACTCGGTATCAGCAATGTGCGACGTCCTACAAATTGCAAAGAGTACGTTCTACTATGAAGCAAAGGAACGAGCGAAGGAAGATGAACTAACAGAAACGATTGTGGAGATCTTCCACAAGAACCGCAAAGCCTACGGCACGCGCAAGATTAAAGCCAAGCTAAAGGAACAAGGAATAGTTGTATCTAGACGTCGCATTGGCCGCATTATGAAGGAGCAGGGGTTGGTCTCCACCTACACGATCGCTCAGTATAAGCCCCACAAAGCGGCCTCCAATGAAGCAAAGACGGCAAATGTGCTGGCTCGTGAGTTTGAGCAGACAGAAGCAAAGCGCTTCGTCGTTAGCGATCTAACGTATGTAAAGGTTCAAAACAAGTGGCATTACATTTGTGTGCTGATCGACTTGTTCAATCGAGAAATCATCGGGCATAGTGCGGGCCCAAACAAGGATGCGGCTCTGATTTCCCGTGCCTTCTCTACCGTACAAGGTGATCTGCGTCAAATCCAGTGGTTTCATACGGACCGCGGTAGTGAGTTTAAAAACGAAAAGATGGACGAGCTATTGGAGACCTTTAAAATCGGTCGATCTCTCAGCATGAAAGGCTGTCCCTATGACAATGCCGTGGCTGAAGCTACCTATAAAATTATGAAAACGGAGTTCATTAACCAGATGAGCTTCCACAGCCTTCTTCATCTAGAGGTGGAACTGTACGATTACATCAACTGGTTCAACAAGCATCGGATTCACGGAACACTGGGATACCTGACACCTGTTCAGTATCGTCAAGAAGCCCTTAATAAAGTTGTCTGATTTACTGTTGACAATCCTTTCGTTCAGAATGCGGAGATCGAGATAGGGATCCTCTCGCTGCGCCTCTTTGTATCATTATCCCTTTTGTTCAGAATTGAGAGATCTAGGAAGAGGGTCTTCTAGCTACCTTTTTGCACGATTATCCCTTTTGTTCAGAATTGGGGAATCAATCGACGGGATTAAACTAAGGTTGCACAGTGATCTGAACATCCAGATTTATTTGATAGAGATTTGGGATTTTTTAGTTGTGTATAGAACATATGTTTGGTATAATGAAAAAAAGAGGAACGTATGTGCCCATTTCTTGTTTTGGAGGGATCGGACATGGAATTAGTTACGAGTATGGAGCTTCAATCTATCAGCAGCCGTTTTCAAAGTGAGGCCGACTGCATCGAGGCGATCATCGCTATGAAGTGGCCAAACGGATTTGTTTGCCCGCGCTGCGCTTATACCGAATGCACCCGTCTGTCCTCCCGACGACTTCCTTTGTTTGAGTGCAGAAGATGCGGCTATCAAGCCTCGCCTTTGGTCGGCACCATTTTTGAAAGAACCCATCTGCCTTTGGTGAAGTGGTTCCAAGCTATGGAGCTGTTCCTACTTCCCGACGGTATCTCAGCGCTGCGGTTGAGTCAGGTGATCCAAGTTACCTACAAGACCGCTTGGCTCATGCTGCACAAAATCCGCTATACCCTCGGTGAATGTGATGCCCGGGAGCTGCTCTCTGGAGAGGTGAAGGTGAACCGCGATCAGTATGGGACGGATACCAACCGCTTTCATCCAGCTTCTCAACCTTATGCCACCGCAGTCGTCGCCGGCTGCACGGTCACGGAGTCTGGTGAGCCCGAGCGAGTGAAGATCCAACTGGTATCACATAAAAGAGGAAGCGAGCAATGGGCTACCCGGTGCGATCTCGTCGCGTTCATCAACAAACATGTAGACGTCCATACCTCAACCAAGCGGTGGTTCCCTTTCGTTTATCGGATGTATCTGCCCTTACGGAGAGTCGTGAGACAAGCAAGGGAGTCGATCAGACGCACGTATGTCGCCTTGGGGTTAACACATTTGCAGGCGTATTTGAATGAGTACACCGTCCGCCGTCACCTGCGCATGTCCTGTTCCGAGGAAGAAATGCGCCAGAAACTGCTACAGATGTGCTTGTCCATTCCAGCGATCCCTTACCGCCAGTTAATCGCACGTGGTCAGAAGCCGTTCCTCGCAGCAGCGGCGTAAACCTGCTAATCGAGGTACGCGTCGAGATTTTTAAACTGCGCACTTCTCCCCTTTCTCTTCACTCCCTGATGCAAAGGGATAATGGTTAAAAAGGGGCGGAGAGAGACTATGTCCCCCTCCCCCGTAATGAAAAAACCGCTGCCGGATAAACCGACAACGGTGATGGTAGACTTGATCCTTATTAGACTTGATCCTTATAGGCCATCTTATGCCCATCCTCGTAGCCTTGGGCGAAGCCGCTGTTAAACCCTTCTTGATAAGCCTCGTTATAGGCCTGATCGTAAATCGTCTTGTCTTCGGGCGTTGCCTGTTCCGCTACAGGCTCCGCAACCCCTGCTGCTGGGACCGTCAGAGCGGTGCGCCGGCGTCTTAATCTCCGTCTTCTTCTGCGATGTGTACGCGGCTTGTGCACCGCCTTGCGACGCTTGCGGCGGGCAAGGATCGTCTTACTTCTCCGCCTTAGGGTCAGCTTCCGTTTTCTGCGGATCCGGACTTTTCTCGCCGTACGCGGCTTTACACGGCGGGTACGCCGGAGTTTGTTTTTTGCCATCCTTCTTCTTCCTCCTGTTCTCCTCGGGTAACGTCGTATGCTGCATAACAAGCGTCCATCATCCATGGCGGCGAAGGAGTTCCATATTTGACGCGATGAAAAGTTAACCCGCAAACCGTGCGAGCCATCGCTTCTTGATATTTGGTCAATTTATCGATATTTCCGGCAATATGCCTTGCGGCGTCCGGGGAGAGTTCGGTCACATCGGCGAGGCTGCCGAGAATCCGCGCCATCGCCTTCTGGCTTTGGCTTATGGCATCAACTAACCGGAGTTTCGCCTCCTCCCCGGCCTGAAGGGGGAACCTCGTCATTTGCCTGCCTCCAGATCAAAATCACCACCGTCGAACAATCCGCCGAATCCTCCGTCCAGGCCATCGCCGCTGCCTTCTGTCACATCGGGAGGAAGCACCGTTTTCAGGTTGCTGCACAGCCCATTTTGCAGCTTGGTCAGGCCCTCAATCACCTCCACGAGTTGATCGTGAACCTCCAGCGGGTCGGACAGCTGCTTTTCGTGATCCTCGAAACTGCTCTCCAGCACATGATTCAATATCCAGTTGCGCACCTTCTCGGACTCGACCGCCTTGGCCTCCAGTATCATCGCGACATTCCACTGGATTTTCGCGGCCGCATCCAGCATGTTCAGATAAGCCTGTTCCCTGCTCATGGCATCATACCCCGCTTCATTAACCTCACTCTTCTTCTTGGACCTTTAATTGCTTCATCACATGGCTCAAATTCTCGGCCATCGCTTCCTGTAAATCGGCAATGGCATTTAAGTAGGAGATCACGCTTTTGTTGATCCGACCCGAATTCTCCAATATGCCGGGCGTCCCATCGAACGCTGGCTCGGCGTCGGGAATCGCATGCACGATCTGCGCCATGCGTACAGCAACTTGTCGTTCCGCATCGATCACCCGCGCCATCTGCTGGTGAGAGTGGGCCATGTGCACGATGATCTCAGAAATTTTTTGCTCCACTCTGACTCCTCCTCAACTTAGGCCGGCCTTTACGCCGCGCTCTGATTAGCGGACTTCGGACACCAGCCCCAGGATGCCCTCCAATAACATATGCCGGTACGAATAAGCGCGTTCCTGTAGAGCCGGCTCGTTTCAGCCTATAAATCCTCACTCACGATGCGTTGCGGAGGCAGAATCGGCAGCCCCTCGGGATAGGCGGCCACTACGTTTTCCGGTACGGTTACCGAAGGCGTAAGCCCCCATGCGCTGAGCGTGTATTCCGAGATGATCTCCCGCCGTTGCCCCCGATCAATTTGATACCACCGTCCACTGCTGGCGACTACGATGCCGTCCGTTAAGCCCGCTTCGGTCGGCATTCCGCTGCTTAAACCAGCCAGCTGCCCCGCTGAACGGGCCGGGCCGACGGGCAGTTGGACCAGATCCAGCACAGACAGCCGCAGCGGCACCGGCATCGTGTCAGCCGCCGCCGGATGCACAGGATGGCGAACACCATGCTCCAGCCAGTGTACGCCTCCCTTTACATCCCGAACCCGCACGTGAGTCGGGAAGAAATCGGCCGCCCTTAGCGTCCGTTCCTCGCGCCAATCGGTCATCCTCGCATAGAGGGCGTGCAAATCTCCCCATTTTTCACGAAAGAAATGGTGGTTGCGGGTATTCACTTCCTGAAACTGCTGATTGCCTAATCCTTTCATCGTCATGCTTCCGTAATGATGGACGAAGGTGTCCTCAGCGATCACCAGCTTCTTTCCTTGCAGGCGCAATCGGGCGACCCAATCCTCGTCCTCGAAATTGCCGATCTCATATCCTTCGTCGAAATAACCAACTTGCTCCAGCGTCGCTCGCGGAAAGGCTACGCAGAACCCTACCAGCCGATCGGTCATGCGCCACTTCATCGGATCCGAACGGTTGTACAAAGCAGCAAAAGCCGGCATATCCGCCACGTCCTCATAGGGAACGTCAATTTGCTGCTCGCCGCTGATGTAATTCGTTACCGGCCCAACTGCGGCTGCTTGAGGAAACTGACGAAGGCATGCCAGCAGTTGATCCAGCCAGCGCTCCGTCACCAGTACATCGTTGTTCAGAAGCACAATTGTATTCCCCTTGGCCATCATCAGCCCGGTATTTACGGCGCGGGCGAACCCCAGGTTCTGCGGATACACCGCCAGCCGCACCCGACCCGGCCGCCGCCGAACCGCTGTCGCCGTTCCATCGGTCGATCCGTTGTCAACGATAATGACCTCATACGGTGTAGACGTATATCGATCGATATGATCCAAGCACTGCAGCAGCAGGTCTCTGCGATCATAGGTCGGTATGATGATACTCGTGATTTCCTGGCGGTCAGCAAATGCTCGGTAGCCTTCTTGAACTCCGTAAGCATAGCCGGCAACGTATCCTTGATCGTAGGTTTTTGAACCGAGTCTAGCTTGCATCTTGGTTTTTCCGTCAAACTCCATTTGCACCGATGTGCACCTCCCCGAGCTGCGGCCATGCCGCCTCGCCTTTTATCAGTTTGTCGGCTAAATGTCCCATATCCAGCGCCACTTTGCCCAGCTCTCCGGAGAGCCGTGTGCAGATCATCACGGCAGCCACTCCGGCCGCAACCAAAGCCAAATCAAAGTCCGGAAATTCCCGGAGGCGCATCGCGACTCTCGGCACATCGGCTACACCCTGCACCGGAGCAAGCCAACCAACAACCTGCACGCTGCGCTGCCCAAGAAATCCCGCCAACACTTCCGCCTGATTCCCGATCAGCAAGACGCGCCGGCCATGCAGCAGTCTCGTTAAATAACCTCCGGCATTTAATTCATAATTCACGGTTGAAGTGGTCAAGCGTAAACCGCGGTAATCGATTCCATAGTGGCGCAGCACCGGGAACAACAGCCCTTGATAGGAAGGATGCCGGGATTCCGGAACCCCGATAATATCCGCAGCCCTTATCGCGGCTGCCAACGCTTCGCGCGCTGCTGGATCGGGCAAATGCACGCCTGCATAGGGCAAAAAAGCCCCCCGGCGGAGCGCTTCCTCGGTGGAAATTACCGTATCGTGCGCCAAGGTGAGCAGTTCTCCGTCGCCGAGACGGACAATCGACAGCGGCCGGCCTTCCCGCAGCGCCCCCTCCGCAGCGGCGAACACCTCTGCTGGCGTAAGCAGCGGATAAAGCTGCCCGGCGACGGTCGGGAAACCCGCGGCAATGACGTCGTCCACCCAGATTTCGGGCAGCAGCATATAGCGGGGAATTAAGCGGCCCAGCTTGGCTTCCCCGCCTTCAAACAAACCTTCGCGGTAGCCGGCCTCGAAGGCGGCGGCGCGAACCCGCTCCGCTTCCGCCGCAGACCAGGCGGCTCCGGAAGCGCCCAGCGAGGCCGGCCCGGGTGCGGGCAATAGCGGCGGCGGAATTGCGGCCGGGCCAGGCGAAAGGGCCTTAGCGGCCCGGTCTTGGCGACCCCCCGGGCCGCTAATGCGGCTTGCAGCGCCGGCACTGCCCGCGCCGTCGGTACCGGCCATGGCGCCGGTACCGATCACACCGCCGGCATAGCCCGCCGCCTGCCGGTACCGCCGCCAAGCCGCCGCGCGAGCTCCGCGACGCCCGAGGCGCCCGCTGCGGCGCCGGCGGCTGCCGTGACGCCGGCGCAACGCGGCCTTGCCGGCGACGGTCCGGTTAGCGCGGCCGTTCTTCCACCGGCCGGCAGACCGGCGGACCGTTGCGGCCGCAGCTGCGCTGCCGGTGCCCCGCCGGCCGAGAGTTTTGCGGCTAGTGCCCGCCGCATTGTCGCGTGTAGCCATCCCGTGCCTCCTTTCCGGCTTCCCTATCGCTTAGGGAAGTACGCCTTTCATATGAATTGCGGCTTCCTGCAGCGATTCAAACGTGCCGGCGTCTCCCCACCACAATTGGAGCACGTCGAACTCGAGCTTTCCGTCCCGCGCGTAGCGGTTGTTCACGTCCGTAATCTCCAGCTCGCCGCGGGCAGAACGTTCGATGCTGCGGATAATGCCAAATACGCTGTCATCGTACATGTAAATACCGGTAACCGAATATTTCGACTTCGGCTTCTTAGGCTTTTCTTCGATATAGGCAATATGTTCCGGGGCGTCTTCAGCAAACACCGGCACGCCGTAACGCCGAGGATCATCCACCGGCTTCAGCATCACCCGTGCGCTGCCCAGCGGCTGCTGCTTAAATCGCTCCACGTATGGCGTTAAATCGTCCAAGAACAGGTTGTCACCCAACAGCACAACGAATTTGCTGCCGCGCGGGATAAACCCTTCAGCCAGCTCCAGAGCTTCAGCAATTCCGCCGGCCGATTCCTGGATGCGATACGTCAGGTTGACTCCAAAGTTCTCCCCGCTGCCAAGGAAGTCAGCGTACAGCCCTGCGGATTGTTTGCCGATCACAATGAGGATGTCGGTGATTCCAGCTTGACGCAGCCGTTCTATGCCGTAACAGACCATCGGATAATTCCCGACCGGAAGCAGATGCTTGTTGATCAATCGGGTCAGCGGGTATAGACGCGTGCCGGTGCCCCCCGCCAAAATCACACCTTTCATGAACGCTCCTCCCTTACCTTAAAAATTTGGGGCTCCCATTAAATAAATTGCCAAGGATCTACGCCCCATTTTTCGATAAACCGCATACGGTTCCGTTCTATAAGCTCGTTCCACCCTTCCGGATGGCGGGTTTTAAAGCTGGCGCTGCCTTCATGGTACACCAGCGTATCGCCGCAAATGAGCAGACGGTAACCTAGCTGCCGAGCGCGGTAGCAGTAGTCGTCATCTTCATAATGGCCGGGCGAAAACCGTTCATCGAATCCTCCTGCCCGCTCCAGTACCTCCCGCTTAAAGAGCAGGCACATGCCGATCAGCCGCTGGACTTCCTGCCATTTCGCCGGATCCGAATGGTTATGGCGCTCGGCGATTTGGGCGAAATCCTCACCTTCCGCCCAGTTGATCGCCACCTGCTGCCGTCCGCTGGCATAATTGGTCACCGGGCCGACGAGGCCGACATCAGCGGCGCTGTGCAGCGCCAGCAGCAGATTCGAGAGCCATCGCGGGGAGACGAGGACATCATTATTAAGAACGAGGAGGTGATCGCCCGAAGCGACGGACAATCCTCGGTTCACGGCGACCGGAAATCCTTCATTGCGCGGCAGCGCCACCAGGATCAGGCGCTCGCTCAGACAGAACGATGCCGTGTCGTCCTCGGAGCCGTTGTCCACCACAATGATCTCATAGGGAGTCTCCGTATACTGGCGGATCGCCGCCACGCAAGGGGCAAGCAAGTGCAGCCCGTTATAGGTCGGAATGATGATACTCGTTACTCCAGCCGTCATCGGGCATTCCTCACTTTCGCCAATTCGCTCCGGCCCAGTGTGGAAAATCGCAACCGGACACCTTCCGTTTTCATAACCTCGCCAAGCGCCTCGAGATGGTCGCCAACGATCATCTGCGCGACCGCATTGCCTGCCCCGCTGTTGCTGGTGCGGAGACGGTTCTTGCGGATAACGTCCACGGAAATCGGCGCTACTGCCTTCAGTCCACGAACCAACGCCAGCGCCTGGGCTTTCGGAGGAACGACCAGCGCAGTGATGCCCACCGTCCGCACAGCGCGGCGGGACAAAGCGTTTGGCACCGCAGTTAACGAGTTCGCCTTCAACTCCGGATGTCCCAGCGCCAGATTCAGGAATGCCTTGCAGCGCGTCACCTCATCCTGCTGGGAGAACGGCGGCAGATGCGGCGTCAAATCGTTGAGAGCCAAATCCTCCCCCCGGTCGATCGCGATCAAAAAAGCAGCCAGATCCTCTGCGGCAACACACATATCCCCGTCCGTGAACAGCAAAATATCTCCGGTGGCTACCGCTGCCCCAATCGCCCGTCCTACGTCATGCCCTAACCGTTCGGGGAAGCTCAGCCGCGTGATACGCGGATCCCGATCCACGACGGCAAAGCTTGCGTCATTACAACCATTCAGGACGACAATGATCTCATGCAGAGGCAACTTGCGGAGCTCCGCCAAAACCGCCGGCAACGTCTTCTCCTCATTACTCGCCGTCACGATGGCCGAGGCACGGCCCTTCAGCGGCAGCGGAATCCACGGCTTACTAAGCCCGGCCGCATGGGCATAACCACGGCGATACGCCAAGGAGGCCGTCAGCAAAGCCGTGAAAGGCAGTTGGTCCACCCGCTCCGCCTGCGCCCACGCTTGAAAACAATCCTGCATATGAGGCGAACCCTTCTCCGCCCCATCCTGTGCTGCCACCGCACGGACTCCTGCGGCCCAAGCTTTGGCTTTGAGGCGTTGGAGCGGGGCGCTGGCATATCTTTTCCCCGTCGACGGACGGGCCAAACGGCGGCCTTTGCGGATGAAGCCGCTCGTTCTCCGGCTTGCTGCTCCGCGCAAGCGGGTCAGCGATCCGCTTCTTCGTTTCCGACGATGTTTCATCGTTTGCCTAGTTACCATGACCATCAATGGTTCACCTCACCTTACCGCGCTGCCGGCCCAGATCGCTGTATCCGCCGCGCGGTCCCAGCTGGCGGAGCAGCCAATGGATGGCCTCCAGATGATCCCCTGCCACCAATGCGGTCAGCGGATCGACGCGACTTCCCTTGTTCCATATTCGTCCCCGGGCAGGATTCAGCTTGCCGACGGGAACGGTATGCACCGGCTGGACGTTTAACCCCAGCCGGATCGCTCTAGCTAAGGCGAGCGGCGGAACCTCCAGCGTATCCAAGCCGACGGTGTCCACCGCTGTTCGGTTCATCGCATGCGGGACCGCCGTTAAGGAAGCTCCACGCAGGTCAGGGCGCTGCAGCACACCGTTCAGGACGTGTTTGGCCAGAATGACCGGATGAGCCACCTTCCCTCGCGCCGGGCCGGAGTAGCCGTTCAGCGCCACGTCGACACCCATAAGCACCGCGGTGACAAAAGGCCGCAGCTCCCGAGCCGGAATCACCATATCGGCGTCGATGAACAGCAGCGCTTGACCGCGGGCCGCCTCCGCCCCAACGCGCCGGCCCACATCATGTCCCAGCGGCTCCGGTACGTGGATGACGCGAGCGCCGCAGGCTTCAGCCAGGTCGGCGGTCCCGTCGGTTGAGCCGTTAACAACGACGATCGTTTCGCTGCGCGGATGCACCCGGCTGGCTTCGCGCAGAACGCTGGCGATCGTCGCCCTTTCATTCATCGCCGGAATGATGATGGATACGATGGGATCGGGATGATTGACCAAACGCGGCAGCACTTTTTTGCGCTGAATCGGTTTGCGGTTCAGTCGGATGCGCGGCGGCTTGCGTTTTTTGACCACATCAATTTCCTCCCAAAAACATAATAATACCGGAGCATATACCTCAGTGTATGTCTGGCCGGGGGGCTGGTAACGGCAAACGTACAGTTGTCCTGACGAATGCGGCACAGGCCCTGCTGTGAGCCAAAAGAAAAAAACGCCTTTCGGCGTTTTCCTAAGATTAGCTATGGATATCCAGACATCGTCAGTTTTTGGCGCTGCGGCGGCCTGCGTTCGTCTGAATCCCTCTAGCGCGAACGAGACTTACCCAACGGTCTGCGGCGTGCTCCCAGCGGTAATGACGACGAACGATTTCTCGGCTGACCCGGCCGATGACTTGACGAAACTCCTCTTCCTCCAGCAGCAGTACGATCCGATCTGCCAAGCTGTCCCCCGCCCCTTCGGCGAGCAGACCATCTACCGCAAATTCGAGCACCGGGGCGTCGCTGGCGTCCAGCATGGGCAAGCCGGCGGCCATCGCTTCGATGCGCGTTAACATCGACGCCGGCTCATCGCCCGGTAACAGCACCAGGCAATCCGCCAAGAGGTACCTGTCCGAGATGGAATAGGGCGACCCGGCCGGCAGGCAGGCAATCCGTTCCGGAGCGTAGGCGGCAAGCCCATGCTGCTTCGGTCGTTCAAGCAATTCACGGGAAGACCCGGATCCGGGGGAGTCGGCGGCAAGGAACACCAACATCGCCTCCGGTACGCGATCCAGCACTTCCGTAAGAGCCGAGACAATGTGCCCCTCATCCCTAAGCGGCGGCCAACTGCCGGCCAGCAGAACGATTTTGCGGTTCGTCCATCCCAGCTCCATCAGCCGCTGCTGACGCTGCTGTTCCCCATCTGGCGTCCAACGCAGCACCGCCTGCTCCTCTAAGCTCGCCCCCGGCAAATGCACCCATACCGGAGTGACCAAGGAGGGGAACTGCGCCAGCAACTCGGCTTTAGTCCGTTCACTTCCGACGATCAGGCCGTCCACGCTTTCCAGAATTTGCGTCGGACATGCCTTGGGATGGCAGGGAGGAGAAAAGATCCGGGCAGAGGGCAACGTCAACAGTACGCGGGAGAGTGGAAGCCGAGCTTTAAGCTGACAGGCCAGCAGCGGTCGGCCATGAACGTCCACCGTATCCGGCCGCCACTTGCGCAAGTGCCGCAGCAGTGACTCCAGGTAGAGACGTCCTCCGGGCAAGCAATAAAAAGGGACGCCCCCCATCCAGCCTTGTGCCGGTAAATGCCCGTCAGCAACGCCAAAGAGGCGAATGTGCAGCTGCTCTGCCGCATGAGGGAGCATTCGTTCCAGCACCCTCTTCACTGGACGGTGTTTTCCTGATGCTGCCGCAAGGGCGTCAGGCGCGATCACCGCGACTTTTTCCCGATCCATGTGAAGTCCCCCTCCTTACCGTTTCGCTTGCATTCGATATCCTAAATATACGAAAACCTCCCGGCAATTGTGACACCTTCTTGGAAGATGAGCCTAATTTGCCAAAGGCGACGATCCATCCGCAGTTCGCCCGAAAACAGGCGGCTGTCGCAGCACAGTCGTCCACGCTAATGAACCGGGACAACATACACTGAAGGAAGACGCACGGGAAGGAGGAAACCCACTTGAGTCAGGACACTATCGGAATCCTGCTGAATTCCAGCATGTACCGAGGGATCCCCACGCGCAGAACTGGCCAAGAGTGGATCACAGGGTATGAAGAAGCGGCGCGGGAATATGGATTAACCCCCGTTTTCTTGCGTCTTGCTGGCATCGATCCGGCAGGGGCCAGATGTGTCGCGTATGTTTATAATGGCATCGAATACGTAGAGCAACAGCTGCCCTTGCCTGCGGTGATCCATAACCGAGCGTTATACCCCAGACTCGCAGCTCGAAAAAAACTCCAATCCCTGAATGCCCGGGGCATCACGATCTTTAATACGACCAACCGTTATGGAAAAGACTTCATCCACCGCTTGCTTTGGGGCGCTCCTCACTTGCGGCCGTACCTTCCGGCGGCGATGCCGTTAAACTCCGGCAACTTGCGGAAAATGATGTCCCGCCATAGTGACCTCATCCTAAAGCCGATCCGCGGCTCCGTTGGCCATGGCGTAATGCGATTGCGATATATGCCGTCGTCAGGGTGGGAACTCACTTATGCTTCGCCACTAGGCAAGCAGCAATGGAGGACGGTTCGACTGCACCGGGGACAACTGCCGCCCTGGGCCCGGCGCATGCTACGGCGTACGCCGTATCTCGTGCAAGAGCGTATTCCGCTGGCGGAATACGAGCAGCGCCCCATCGATCTGCGGATCACCGTCCAGCGGGGCGGCGGAGGCGATTGGAGCGTGACCGGGCGCTTCGCCAAAGTCGCTGCTGCAGGCAGCTTTGTGTGCAACCTCGCCAGAGGCGGCGAAGCCCTTCCCGCTGAGGAACTGCTGGCCAAAGCGCTCCCGGAGCGGATCGTCCCGGCGGCCCTTGCTCACGTCAATGAGCTTGCCCTGACCATCTCCCGCTATCTGGGCAACCGTCTCCCGCATCTCGCCGACCTGGGGCTGGACATTGGCTTAACCGCAAGCGGGAAGCCTTACTTTATCGAATGCAATGGGCGTGACCAGCGTTACGGCTTTCGAAAAGCCGGATTGCTGGATGCTTGGAAGGATTCGTATCGTCAGCCGATGGCTTACGCCCGTTATTTGTTAGACCAATCGGACCGGGCCTAGCCAAATGACCAAAGCCCAAAAAAAGGGCAGATTCCTCTCCACAGAGCAGGCTGCAAACCGCCTCCGGAAGGAATCATGCCCTTTCGTTTCATAGATTTAATGATAACGGACATCCGCAATGTGAAATGGCGGGTACAAGACCGCCAGCAAGTAAGCTGCAGCCGCAAACAAGGCGATGAGCAGCAATGTCAGCACATCGTACCGGGAATAGGAAGTCGGGTAATAATACGTGCGCGGCCGATTCCCGTCGAACGCTTTCGCTTCCATGGCGACAGCAACGCGATGGGCCCGCCGGATGCTCTGGGATAGCAGCGGCACAGCATACAGCTTCGCATGCGCGACAAGGCCGGGCAGTCCGCGCGGACGGCGAACGCCGCGGATCAGCAGCGCATTGCGTCGGACAAGCAGCTCCTCCCAGACCATGGGAAGTAGCCGGACCGAGGCCATAAAGCTGTAGGCGTATTTTGGCGGCAGCTTCGCCTGCTGCATCAGCGCGTAAAACAAGGCGACCGAAGGAGTCGTCAACACGAACAACAGCCCTTCGGCGGCAAAGGCCACCGCTTTAAACCCGATATGAATCCCCCGGTAAAAGCTTTCTTCGGAGATGCGGAACAATCCCCACGACCACCAAATTTCCGTCCCTTTGCCAAACAGAATCATCGTCGCCGCTGAGGAGGCAAAAATCAGTGCAAAGGGGAACAGAAGCAAGGCGACTTTCCAGGGCTCATATCCGCTGAACAGGAACAGCAGGAACGTAAACAAGATCGCCTGATAAAAAATAAAATCGAGCCGGTGCGTAAATAACGTCAGCAGAAACAGCAGGATCATCAACGCCAGCTTGGCGGCCGGATTCGCCTGGTGCAGCCAAGTCCGCCGCTTCGGGGTCAGAAAACGTCTCATCTTGATATCACCGCCTCTGGACCGGAACTCCCGTGTTGTTTGATTTTCGCGGAGGTGGTATCCGCTCCCCGTCCGGCCGATCCATTTGATCCAGGTGACTCACCGGCACCTGCCGGAGATCGATCCACCCGCCGGGTCAACCGCTGCGACGTTAGCCGTCCGTCCCGCACCTCCCAATGCTGGGTGGCCACCTGCTCCGCAATCCGCTCTTCATGGGTAACCATAAGAATCGCCGTCCCGCGCCGGCGCAACGCCTCGCATAGCTGCAGGATGGCGAACGTGTTCGCCGCATCCTGGCCGAAGGTCGGCTCATCTAGCAACAGCAGCCGTTGCTCGCGCACCGCAGCCGCAGCCACGCTAAGACGCCGCTTCTGGCCCAGCGACAACTGGTAAGGATGCCGCATCTCCAAGCCGGTTAGACCAAACTGCTCCAGATACGCCGTCACCCGACGGTTCAGCGCATCGCCGCCAAGTCCGTCCTCCCTCAGCGAGAAGGCGACTTCGTCCACCACCCGATCGGCGACAAACTGAAACTCCGGATTCTGGAACACAAATCCGATCTCACGAGCGGTCGACTCCAGCAATCGTCTGCGGGCACGGCGGCTGAGCTTCCCTGTCTCGATCCGCTTTCCCTGCAGCACGAATGCTCCCTCTGATGGCAACAAGCCGATCAGGCTGAGCAACAGCGAGCTTTTCCCAGCACCGTTAGGTCCTGTGATCGCAATCCAATCCCCGGGATACACGGCGGCTTGCCCGACTTCAATCACCGGCCGCCCTTGCCGGAACCCGCAAAAATCGGTCAGTTCCACGGCGGCAGGTCCATCCAATCGCCGTTCATCTTTCACCGGCTCTAGCAATCGACGGCCGGCTTCGGTGGCAAAATACGCCTCCCAGACGCCGGGATACCAGATCCCAAACTCAATGAGCTCGGAACGGTACGTGTCAAACACTACGTCCGGTGCCCCCTCGCCCAGCACCTGCCCGTCCGGTCCAAACAACACGACGCGGTCAACGAGACCCAGTGCCGTCAACTCCTCGATCCGGTGCTCCACGATAATCAAGGTGCGATCCTCGGCCACCTTGGCGATCGCTTGCCAGATTTGCTCGCGGCCCTGCGGGTCCAGCAAAGCCGAAGGCTCATCCAGCAGCAGCACCTCCGGATCGCCAAGCAGCACCGATGCGAGCGCCAACCGTTGCTTCATCCCTTGGGACAGCGAATCGATCGGCACATGGATCTCAGGCAGGTCCAGGCCCACCTTGGCCAATGCGGCCTGCATCCGCGCGGGCATATCCTGCTTCGGCACGCCTAAATTTTCTAAGGCAAAAGCCAACTCCTCATCCACATAAGGCATACAAAACTGCGTATCCGGATCCTGGAACAGAAAGCGCCACGACGAGGGAAGCTGCTGCGCGGACGTGCGCATCGGAATCTCTACCAAGTCTGGAATGATGCCGCTCAGCACCTGGAGCAGCGTCGATTTGCCGCATCCGCTGGGACCCAGCAGCAGCACATGCTCCCCGCGCCGCACCGAGAAATCCAAATCCTTAAACACAAACCGGTCTTCACCCGGGAACTTGAGCCGCAGCTCCCGGACCTCAGCTGCCGTCGTTTCCTTCCGCATCAGTCATTCAACGCCGCATAGTCTTTCGGATCAACCGGTCGCAGCAGCGTCGTAACCCCTGTCGCCTCTACGGCCTTCACGACGGCATAAGCGAAGTACCCGCAGATCAGCGCCGAGCTGACGGCCCGCATCGCATATTTGGCGGTCAAGAGCCATGGCTCGTAATCCTGCACATATCCGTAGAAGAAATCCGGGATAACCGAACCCACGGCAGCTCCGATCCCGGCTAATGCAGCAACGGAGCCGGAAAATTTCCGATACCGGAACGCAGCGAACACCAGCTCCGCCCCTAAGCCTTGCAGCACGCTGTAAAGAATCAGCTGAACTCCCCATTCGCTGCCGAACAAAATTTCCACATGGGCCGCAGCGACCTCCGCGATCAACGCCACCCCCGGTTTGCGGATCAGCAAGAACACCAGCGTTGCAGCCAGGAACCACATTCCGTACACCAGTTCATCGGCCTGGAAGAACAGGGGGGAGAACAAATTGTACACCGAGCTCCAGAAGTGATACACCACGCCCAGCACCAACGAAACCAACACCGTCACCAGCACATCGCTTAGCTTGAGGCCACGCCCCGTTCTTTTTTGAACAACCTCCGACATCTTCATCTCTCCTCTTGATCATTTGGTTTAAATCCTCGCATCGTAAAAAAAACCGCCTGAATAAGCTCAGACGGCGGTCAGGTCACGGGGGCGCACGTAGGCACAAAAAGTCCCGGACGATCGATTCTCTACGCTGGCATTATCCAGATCAGATTAACGGTCCGCGGCGCAATATGCCGCTATCTCAGCCTGATTCGCTCAAGCCCCCGTATCCCTATGCGATTGATATAAACATACACCAACTCCGCCCAGGCATCAAGCCTAAATTTGTACAAATCTGTAAACTAGGAGTTACCCGTCCTGTATTGATTTCGGCCTGATTCTGTGTCAAGATAAGCGGAAGTGGCAACGAATTCATCAATACCAATGCAGCATTACTGGACAGACTAGGAGGATGCGATTTGGCCGCGACATGGATGAAATGGATGACAGAGCTCTCCTCCCGGAAATGGTTATCCCGGTTGATGGGCAAGTTCTCCCATTCGGGGGTTAGCCGAGCAATGATCCCTTTTTTCGCAAAATCGTATGGCATTCCGCTGCATGAAGCGGAGAAGGAGCTTCGGGAATATCGCACGTTAAACGAGTTCTTCACCCGCAAATTAAAGCCGGGCATGCGCCCGCTGCACGCGGAGCCGGGAGTGATGATCAGTCCAGTGGACGCGCTGATTACGTTTATGGGCGAGGTGCAATCCGGCACGATCTTGAACGTCAAAGGACAGGATTATTCCTTGGAAGCGCTGCTGGACGGCTCCCCTCGTGTAGAATTGTACAAACACGGTTACGCCTTTGTTCTTTATCTGAGTCCTACCGATTATCACCGGATTCACGCACCCGTGACGGGCAAGAAGCTGGAATGCGAGCACATCAAAGGCCGGGTCTACCCGGTGAACGATTTTGGCATGCGCCATATGAAGAAGGTGTTGTGCCGAAACGAACGCTTGATCACTTACATTTCCCACGACTATGGGGAAATCGCCCTCGTGAAGGTCGGCGCGATGAACGTGAGCAGCATCCAGTACACCGACCCTTCGGCAAAATCCTGGGAGCAAGGCGACGACCTGGCTTATTTCGAGTTTGGATCCACCGTCGTTCTGCTCACCCAGAACGGCACCTTCACCCCATTGCCTGAACTTGCGCCCGGACAGAAGGTACGGATGGGCGAAGCGCTGGGCCGGTTTAACTCCGCAAAACCAAGCTAATTCAGTGATCATCGCCCGCCGGCTTCGGCCGGCTCTTCCCCTTTATTGCACCGTAATGCTGCCGATGGAAGTCTCCAGCGCGACCAACGGCCCTCCGCCGCCCCGCTCGCTTCGTCCCTTCGCGGCTCCAATGACTTCGCCCAGTTCGCTGGACGTTTCGAGATCGCAGGCTAACGACGGATCAAGCGTTGCCGTGATGCTGCCAACATCGGTGATGGCTTGAAGCTGACCGCCCGTATCCAGCGTGAGAATATCTAGATTGATGCTGCCGGTGGCTGTACGGATCGATGAATCCCCGGACAGACGTGCATCCTCGACCCGAATCGACCCGACCTCTCCCTTCAGCCGGTAGGTTCCCGTAAGCCCGCTCGCCGCGATCTCCCCGACATGGTTCGTGACTTCAAACTCCTGAATCCCGGCAGGGACCTCAACGACATAATCGATGCGGAATTCGGTAAAATGCAGCTCCTTCTGCGCCCAATCCCATAAATTTTGGTCCGGCGCGCCTTTGGCGTGCACGCGCACCTGAGCCGTATTGCCCTGAGAGGTGACGGTCACCTCGCTCTGTTCAAACAACGTATCCAGCTTCTCCTTACGTGCCGGCAGATCCGCGGCCTGGATGGTCGCTTTCACCACGATCTGATCGGACGTGCCTTCCTTCAACTCAAGACGCCCTACGGCATTCTCCAGCTGCAGCTTGCTGGCGTTGCCGATGGCTTCGCTTGTCGAAAGGTCATGCGAGCGTCCCGTGAACGTCAAATCGTCCTTCCACTCGTCTGCGGCCAGCGCCACCGACTGCTGCACGGATGCCGCGGTCTCGCTAATCGATTGGCTTATCGAATCAACGGTATTCCCCAAGGTCTGCCCCCATTGCTGCTGCAGCGTTTCATTTTCCGCCGGACCGCAACCTGAAGCCAGGGCCAGAAGTACGGCCGATGCCGCCAGCCATGCGATTTGGGATGTACGTTTCTTTCGCATTTTCGTCCTCCTTCTATTTCCATCTATCCTGAGCTTATATCAAGGTTCCCGTGAACCACCACAGGCGCGGGACCGGTTTGCTCCCTAGACTTTGGTCAAGGAGACGGTTCGCAGGGCAAGCGGAAAAACCGCCGAGCATGAAGCCCGGCGGTCGATAAATGAAGCTTATTTAACTTTAGGGTGGGTTGGGTTAGATTAGAGTAGCCTGCTTAGCGGATTTCGGACGGGCTTTTTCCCGTATATTGTTTGAACTGGCGACTGAAGAAGAAGATATCCCGATACCCCAGCGCATCCGCAACCTCGGTCACATTCATGCCGGCATGCAGGAGCAAATGCTGCGCCCGGTCGATCCTTGACTTGATGATGTAAGACTGCACGGACATCCCGATAATTTCCTTGAATTTAATCGAGAAATAGCGCGGGGATAAGCCCGCCCGGGCAGCCAAATCCTGCACTTTGTGGGGAAGTCCGGGATGTTGCAGCACATAATTCGCCACTTCATGAATCACTTCATGCAGTTGGTTGCTGACCTTCTTCTCCACCGGCACTTGCCGCTCCTCCCGCAGCAAATGGATCAACAGCTGCTTGAGAATCAGCTGGGCCTCCTCCTCGGCGGCATAGGCTTTCATCAAGAATAAACGGACGTAACGAGACAACATATATTCGAAATCCAGCGTATCCTCCAGTACGCGGTAGGGACCCGGCACTTCCGTCACGGGCTCATGGACGTCGAAATGAATGTACGTCAGCACCAGCGGTTTCTGCGGGTTGTGCGTGGCACTGGTGTGATCCCCTTTTCGGAACAGGAAGCAGCTGCCTTTACTGACCGGAATGGGTTGGTCGTTCAGGACAACCGTACCTTCACCGCTCCACACATAGAAGAGATCATAATTCTGCAACGGCTTCTCCCGCTTGTGCCATTTCCAACCGGGTTCGCATACGATTTTGGCGAATGCCGGCTTCAATTCAAATGATGATGGTGAAACGTGAAGCATGTCCTTCCCCCCCATAAAAAAACTACAAACGCATCATTTTGCCTGATCCGTACAGTATCCTGCCCTCCTATTTTAATAACGAGGACAAGTTTATCACCTTTATTATACCTTTAAAGCGCACGGGTTTAAATATCCCCCCAGGCCGCTTTCATTCGAAATACACCCTCGATGAGCGTCGGTTCGTCCAAATGAAAAAAAACAAAGCAGGCTGCCGGTGGCACCGGAGTGATCCGGTAGATCGCCGCATCGCGAAACAGGACGCCGCGGGCGGCCGCAGTTTGGCGGAACGCCTGGTATTCCTCCGGCGAGCGGCACCATTCGGCGTACAGCAGCAATCCGGCATCGGCCGCCGAGGGCCATCGCCGCACGAAGCGCATGGTACAAAGCTAATAAAATTGGTTCTTTTTTCTTGTCAATTTCCGGCGTAAGCTGAATGTCAAACAATCGGAGGGGGAACCATCCATGCGCAGAAAAGAATTTAGCATCACAGAAGAGGCGGAAATTCGCGAGTTTTTGCAGGAGATGAGCTTCGGTTTTCTCGGTACGGTAGGCGAGGACGGCTGGAGCCGGGTCACGCCGCTCAAATTCGTTTATGATGGCGAGCATTTCTATTTTCACGGAAGTCTGGCCGGAGAGAAAATGAAGCAGATCACTCGGGATCCGCAGGTCTGCTTCACGGTAGCCAAGGAGTATGCGATCATTCCGTCGTGTTTTACCGATCCCAAGCTGGCCTGCCCGGCCCACCAAGAAAAATAAGCCAAATCCGTTGTGATTTCACCGTGACGTGCCCGAGTCGAAATGATATAATGTTAGGCAGTTTAAGACGTTACTGTCCTAAAATATCAAACCGATTTGGAAGGATGAATGTGATGAACCCACTCGCGGAGCAGTTAAACGAGAGCGTCAAATCCGGCAACCGGCACGTGTATGACATGCTGTCCACGCTGGGCAAGGAAATTTACTTCCCGAAGGAAGGCATTTTAAGCCAATCTGCCGAAGCTTCAGCCCACGCTAAGAAATATAACGCTACGATCGGCATCGCTACCGAAAACGGCATCCCGATGCATCTGGCAGCGATTCAGGACACGTTGTCCGCCTATAAACCGCAGGATTTGTACCCTTATGCCCCGCCAGCAGGCAAACCTGAGCTGCGCAGCGTATGGCGTGACAAAATGATCCAGGAGAACCCGTCGCTCGAAGGCAAGAGCTTCGGCCAACCGATTGTTACCAACGCCCTGACCCACGGGCTCAGCATCGTCGCCGACCTGTTCGTTGATGAAGGCGATGTTGTCATTTATCCGGACAAAAACTGGGAGAACTACGAGCTTACCTTCGGCATTCGCCGTCACGCCGACATCGTGAATTTCCCGCTGTTCACCGAAGACATGACCTTCAACAGCGCCGGATTGCGTGAAGCGCTGCTAGCTCAGAAGGACAAAGGCAAAGCGATCGTTATCTTGAACTTCCCGAACAATCCAACCGGATATACGCCGGGCGCCAAGGAAGGCGGAGAGATCGTAGCTGCCATCCAGGCAGCGGCCGAAGAAGGAATTAATGTGGTCGTCGTGACCGACGACGCTTATTTTGGGTTGTTTTTCGAAGATTCCCTTCATGAATCATTGTTTGGCAAGCTGGCAGGACTGCATCCGCGCATTTTGCCGATCAAAGTGGACGGCGCAACGAAAGAAGAATACGTCTGGGGCTTCCGCGTCGGATTTATTACTTACGCCGCCGAAGACCAAGCGGTGCTGACCGCATTGGAACAGAAGACGTTGGGGATCATCCGCGCCACGATTTCGAGCGGTGCCCATCCTTCGCAGACGTTTGTGCTTCATGCCCTGAAATCTCCGGAATTTACCGCCCAGAAGGAAGAGAAATTCCGGATTATGAAAGGCCGGGCCAATAAAGTCAAAGCCTTGCTCGACAGCGGCAAGTATGGGGACGTTTGGGAATACTATCCGTTTAATTCCGGCTATTTCATGTGCCTGAAGCTCAAGACGGTTGCGGCGGAAGCGCTGCGCCAGCATCTGATCCACCAGTACGGTATCGGCACGATCGCGCTGGGCGACACCGACCTGCGGATCGCCTTCTCCTGTATCGCGGAGGAGCATCTGGAGGAACTGTTTGATCTGATCTATCAAGGGGTCCAAGACCTGCAGGGCAAATAGGCGGCGGGTCCGTCGGAGAACGGCACATTGGCCCACGCACGCCAGCCCCTCTTCTCATACAATACGGTGTACTATCACAATACACCTAAATGGGAAAGGGGAATGAAGATGAGTGGAATTGAAGAAGCAAGAGGCGGCTACGGAGGCGGCTACGGCGGTCACGGCGGCCTGTTCACGAGCACGGGTGTGATCCTGGTTCTCTTTATCCTGTTGGTTATCGTTAGCCGTTCCATCCTGTATTAATCTGCTGAATAAAAAGTTTCCAAGCAAAAACGGACCGTCTCCCACCCGGGAACGGTCCGTTTTTGCTATTCCTCGTCTTCGTCCTCCTCGCGCCATCTGCGCTTCCAGGAAGAACGCATGCCTATCGCCAGCAGCAAGCCTGCGGCCAAGGAACCAAACGTCAAAAGGGCATCGCCGCCCGGTATGACGGCCATCGGCAGCCATAGCAATACCGTGATCGCGAACAGCAATCGGGAGCTTAATCGAAGCGTCGCCGTCTTCCGTGCGCCGGCAGGCAATGGATAGAAGGAGGCTGCCGGTGAGTCCCGATGGGTTTGGCGTAAGGCGGCTAGCTGCATGCCCGACAGGAACACAAACAGCAAGTGAATCGCCGGTCCGAGCCAGGATTTGTCGTTCCATCCCGTCAGCACCATGCCCAGCAGTGTTAGGCGAAGCAGGATGCCCAACAGCTCGCTGCGGACAAACGTCTTGACCAGCAAATAACGGTAGGCCTCGGCCGGCTGCCAAGGAATCCGGTTGCCGATGCCGGACAACCAGCGGCGGCGGATCACCTTCTGTCCTTCCGACGGCACGTCCACGAACCAGCCGAGAATCATCTGCACCCGGGCAGCCGCCGTGCGTTCAGCGGTGATCAGGTTGTCCCAAGGGACCCTGTATTTCATCGGAAACCGCAAGATCAGGCCGTAATTGAGGCTGACGAGCACCGTGAACAAGGTGCTTTTCCAGGCTGGCTGCCAGATCCAAGCCGCCGTCATCAGCAGCACAAAGCACCAGCGCAGCAAGCGGTACCCGGCTCTGGCCCGGGACGTCGTAATTCTGAGCTCCTGCCAAGCTCCGTAGGCACTTAACGCCTTGAGCAACAGCAGGACGACCAGCATCAGCCATAGGGGCTGAATAACCCCGCCCTCTCCGCTGCGCTGATACAACGGCCAAGCCAGCAACACCACAATATAGAGTCCAACCAGCTTATAAATCAGTCCGTTCCGAAAAGCCGGGGCTAGGTAGGCCTTCATTTGCGTCTCCTGCGGCAGTAAGAAAATTACGTCAGCCGGCTGCGCATAGGTTCGAAATCCGGCATATACGGTCAGCGGACCCCATAACAGCAGCAAAATCCAGCGAATCGGCAAACCGGGCGGAATGTTTTGCAGAAACGCCGTATACCAGGCCGAAAACGCAATAATAAGCAGGAGCAGCAAGACGGCGAGGCCGCTCTGAAAGACATAGGGCAAATACGGGAGCACTTTGCCCCAGAAGGCCGCTCTCCGCCGGCTTCGCAGCGTTTGAAGCTCCATCGCTATTCGCCGTCCTTCACTAAGGCGTAGAAAATTTGCTCCAGCGAAGCTCCCGAGGCTTGCGCCTGCTCCCCGATGTCAGCCAGCGTCCCTTGGGCCAGCACTCTCCCCCGGTGCAGAACGATAAAGCGGTCGCAGTAATTTTCAATCGTTGATAGAATATGCGAGCTTAATAGAATCGAGGCTCCGCCTTGTTTCATTTCCAACATGAAATCAAGCAATGACCGGATGCCCAGCGGGTCCAATCCCAGAAACGGTTCATCGATAATATACAGCGGCGGCCGGGCGACGAACGCACACATGATCATCACCTTCTGCTTCATCCCTTTGGAGAGATGGGCTGACAGGCTGTCCGCCTTCTCTTCCATATGGAACAGCTTCAGCAGATGGTCCGCCCGCTCCCGGTAAGCCGCCGGCTCCACGCCGTAAGCCCGGGCCGCAAACTCCAAATGCTCCCGTACTGTCAATTCCTCATAGAGCAACGGCGACTCCGGAACGAAGGCCAACTGTGATTGGTACGTTTCCGGCGCTTCGTCCCGCGTGTTGCCGGAGATGCGAATCTCTCCCCGATGCGGCGTCATCAGCCCCAGAATATGCTTCATGGTCGTGCTCTTACCGGCTCCGTTTAACCCGATCAGCCCAATCATTTCCCCCGGCTTCACCTCGAAGCTAATCTCGTGAAGTACAGGCCTTCCCAAACTGTAGCCGCCGCTCAGCTCGTCGACCTGCAATACGGGCAGTTCACTTCCACTCAAACCTAACGCCTCCCACGATCCGCCTAACTGCGCGGCGGCTTATTTTTCAACCACTTCGGAGCGCCTTTATTCTTCCGATCCGAAAGACGCTCCTTCTTCCGCTCCGCGGTTGGCGATGCCTTCCGCGGTCCTCCGTGACCGGAAGCCGGCCGGCCGGAAATCTGCGCGGACGGGTGTGTTCGCCCGCTGCCGCCTTCCCCTGCTGTACGGCCTGCGGTCCCCGATGAGCCTGCGCGGCGAGGAGCCGCGTCTGCGCCGGCCTTGCCGCGAACGGAGGAACGAGTTCGCTTGCCCGAACCCGCCTCGCCGGCATCCACCAGCTTCCCGCTATATAACGCCTTGGGCTCAATCTCAATGCCCAGTTCTCGAGCGAATTTACGCATGATGAACTCTTCCTGCGGCGTAACGATCGATACGGCCAGCCCTTTCCGGCCCATACGGCCAGTTCGGCCGACCCGGTGAACGTAATGCTCGGAATCAATGGGCGGATCGAGGTTAACGACCAGGGCCAAATTCTCAATGTCCAGTCCTCGGGCAGCAACGTCGCTCGCCACCAGCACGCGGATTTTCCCCTCGCGGAATCGCTGCAGCGTCAAGCTGCGCGCCGTTTTGTCCGCATCTCCATATAAAGCTCCGGCGCTGAGACCAAAATAATTCATCTTCGCCTCAACTTCGGCGATCTGATCCGTATTGTTGATAAAAACAATCGTCCGCTCCGGTTCGAAGTGGCGTACGATCCGCCGCAGCATATCGATTTTGTCCCGCGCTTCGGATACGAAGTAAAGATGCTCCACCGTTTTGGACGTCCGCTGCTCCGGTTCGATCCCGATTTCAAGCGGCTCCTTCATCTCTTTCGCCGCCAATGCCCGAATATCCGGGTTAATCGTCGCCGACAGGAACATCAGCTGGCGGTCCCGCAACGTCCCGCGCAGAATATGCTCCACGTCTGCCGTGCCGCCGAGCTGGAACATTTGATCCACCTCGTCCACAACAACGGTGAGCAGCGTATGCAGCTTTAGCTTGCGGAGCGCCAAAATTTCGCGGATGCGTCCCGGCGTGCCCACGACAAGTTGGGGATGCAGCTTCAGCTTCTCCAGCTGGCGCTTGATCGCTGCGCCGCCGATCAACGCCTGACTTCTGATCCCCAGCGGTTCTCCGTACTTCTCCGCCTCCCGCAAAATTTGCATCGCCAGCTCCTGGGTTGGTGCCAAAATTAACCCCTGTAACGTCTTCTCCCCAGGGTTAATCCGTTGCAGCAATGGCAGCAGGTAAGCCAGCGTTTTCCCCGTCCCCGTCTGCGACTGCGCAAGGATATCCCGGCCTTCCAGCGCCGCAGGGATACACTCCGCCTGAACCGGTGACGGCTCCGATATTCCGTAGTCCAGCAAGGCTGCGGTCAACTGTTCACCAATTCCCAGCCCGGCAAATGTAATATTCGTCATTTCGCCATTCATCCTTTATTTTCAAAGTACTTGATGTCCTATGCCAATATTTTCATTATATGCGATAAGCCTAAGTCACAACAAATCCACACCGACGCAAATAGCCTGCCTTCACAGGCAGGCTATTTCTTATTCATCATTCGATAGCTTAACCGGTCCGCCAATCGCGGGAACATCTGGTACCACTTCGCTCCTGCGCCGGCGATCCAAGGCAGGTTGATCTCCATCGTGCCTTTCTCTGCCGCCTTTACCATCGCTTTGGCCACGCGCTCCGGATTGAGCATCATCCAACGCACGTTCTTGACATAACCGCCGCTTGGATCCGCAATGTCAAAAAAAGGCGTATCAATCGGTCCCGGATTAATCGTCGACACCGTAATGCCGTACTCCCGGACCTCTTGACGCAATGCGCTGCTAAAGCCAATAACCGCATGCTTCGTCGCGGTGTAGGCCGCAGACTTGGCCGTGCCGATTTTGCCGGCCATCGAAGCGACATTAACGATCCGTCCGGAACGGGCAGCCTTCATCGAGGGAAGAACCGCCTTCGTGCACCGAACCATACCTATGTAATTGACGTTCATCATCTCCGCAAATTCGGAAATCGGCATTTGGTCCAAGGATTCGAACTTGCCGTAACCTGCATTGTTTAACAGGACATCCACCCGTCCAAACTCCGTCAGAACCTGGTCGAATCCTTCCTTCACGGAAGCGTCGCTGCCAACGTCCATCTCCAGTACCCGATAAGGTCCGGCCAGACTCGCCGCAACCCGGTTCAGCTTCTCCGCATTCCGGGCAGCCAGAACGACCACAGCGCCGCGCTCAGACAACCTCTGCGCCGCCAAGGCGCCAATCCCGCTGGATGCGCCGGTGACGACAACGATTTTGCCCTCTAACGACATACTCACCTGTAACTTCCCTTCAAGAGGTAGTTCAAAAAGTCATCTTCCGTTCACGAAGCCGCATCAAGAAAGTGATTTAACCATGACTTTCTGCTGTACCTAATCTTAAGAGATCATCACTTGAATGTCCAGTTCGCCGATGCCGTCCATCAGCAGTGGGATGCAAAGCGCCTTGCGGGGCCCAATCCCTGCCGCGTGCTCCATCTTAAGGACCTGCGGAGGCGTAATGTCCACAACAATTCCCTGATTGGACAAAATGGTGCTGGCATTCCCGCTGATCATGTTGCCGAGCTCGGAGATCGCGCTTTGTCCCATCTCATCCATTTCCGTCAGGACGAATCCGCCCATCATCGCCGAAACGATGCGCAGCGCCACGGCCTCTTGCAAACCGAACACCACCATGCCGCTGAAATGGCCCGTCATTCCGATTTGAATCCATATATGATCCTGCACAGGAATTACTTCTTTAACCCCCATACTCCCGGTGGAAGGCGAAACTTGAACAACCTGTTGAATAACCGAACGTGCGGATTCAAGAAAAGGATTTATGACTTCTGCTTTCAAAAGGATGCGCCCCTTTTCACTAGAAGAATAACTTTACGATTCAATAGACCCGGCATTTAGTTAAAACTTATTATACTTTATTCCTAGGCACAAGTCATTAAAAATCGAATGACGGGGACAAAAGTACTTCTAAAGGATGATCTTGTCGAATGAAGCCGAATGGCGTGTCATTGATTTAGCCAACGAAATTCCCCTATAATGAATTAATCATGGAGGAAGGCGCCGCATCCGGCGCATTTCCCAAGGAACGGGAAAGAAAGGAGGCCTTCTGGTGAATATTAGTCAGTTGGAGACGCTGATTACGATCTCCAAAACAAAAAGCTTCCGAAAGGCTGGTGAATTGCTCAACCTGACCCAGCCCGCAGTCTCGGCTCAAATCAAAAGCCTGGAGGATGAGTTTAATACCGTATTGGTTGACCGCAACCAACCGGTTACCCTGACGGACCGGGGGCAAGTTTTCCTTGAGCAGGCGGAACGCATTCTGGACATCGTTGAAGAACTCAAGCAGAAGCTGTCCGATATGGAGCATACCCCGCAAGGACATATCGTGTTAGGGACAACCACGTCGATCGCAATTCAAATTCTGCCGCGGATCTTATCGTATTTCCAAGACCAGTTTCCGCTGATCAAAACCACCATTCAATCCATGCCCTCCAGCCAGATCTATCAGAACGTGGAGCAGGGTCTTGTCGACATCGGCATCGGGTATTTGATCGAAAACAACCCGCAAGTTCTCTCGTCGGTGCTGTATTATGATACTTTCGAATTCGTCGTCTCGCCGCTGCACCCCTTGGCGAGCAACCCATCTCCCACTCTGGAATCGCTGCGCGGCATCCCTATGATCATGCTGTCTCCCGATACGGTCGGACGCCGGTTTATCGACGAGGTCTTCCGGCAACACGACATCGAACCGCACATCGTGATGGAACTGTCCAGCAGTGAAGAAGTCAAACGGATGGTGGAGATCAATCTGGGCGCGGCGATCATTTCACGGCAATCGATATTACGCGAGTTGAAACAAGGCACGCTAAAGGTTGTGCCGATCCCTGAGCTTGAAGTCACTCACCCGGTGGGCGTCATTTACAAATCCAGCCGATACATCAACTCGGCGATGCAGCAGTTTCTGGGTGACCTGAAGGGCATGCCGGAAACCCATTTTATCAGTTCTGAATAAACCAGGATACGCACGTGCAGATAAGCACAACACCTCAACGCCAACAGAAAGGAGCCGTCTCCCATGAAGTTTGACCTTCACACCCATCATTTCCGCTGCGGCCATGCGGACGGGAACATCCGGGATTACATCGAAGCCGGCCTGGCTGCCGGATTATCGGTAATCGGGATCAGCGATCATACGCCATACTTCGGCCATGATGAGGACCAGCCTTTTCCCCGGATCGCCATGGGCAAACAAGCTTTTGCCGGATATGTTGAGGAAGTGCTGAAGTTAAAGCAGGAATACGCTGGCCGAATCGATGTTCTACTGGGGATTGAATCGGATTTCTTCCCGGAACATTTGGGCGCTTATCGGAATATGCTGAACCAGTATCCTTTTGATTACATTATCGGATCGGTTCACAGCGTTGGAGAGGTCAGCATCTTCAACAAAAATCGTTGGAAGGGCCTGAGCCAAGAGGAAAAAGTGGCCAGCAAAGAGGCCTATTACGATTTGATCCGCCAATCGGCGCGCAGCGGGATGTTTCAAATTTTGGGACACATCGACGCGATGAAGGGCAACTACCCGGCATTTACGGACATTCCCGCCGCACAAGCGATTGACGATACTTTAAAAACGATCGCAGAGCACGGGGTGGCCATCGAAATCAACACCTCCGGGAAAACCAAGCTGAGCGGCGGATGGTATCCTGATGATTCCATTCTCGAGCGGGCCCTTCATTTCGGCGTTTCCGTCACCTTTGGCTCCGACGCCCACACGCCGTCACGGGTCGGGGATGAGTGGGAGGAAGTCGCCCAACGCTTGAAGGAAATCGGATTTCAGGAATGGGTCTATTTCAAAAATAAACAGAAAGTCACCGTTCCTCTGTAGACAAAAAAAGAGAACCCGATCACGTCCTTCGGGTTCTAAGAGAGATATATATTCAAAAGGGGGTCATGTAATAAGTGTACCCCCTTTCTATTAGGGTTTGATCACAGCTATATTTCATTTGTGTAACAAAAACGATCACTTATGTTTCAAAGGACTTCCCTTCGATGATATATCGTTTGAGCGCCAATCTTCGGCCTCTTCGCCCCGCCGGGGAGAGCCTTCCGGCTTCCCGCAGACCGCATTTCCGAAGGACGCGCTCCGATGCCGGATTGTCCGGGCTGCAGCGTGCTTCGACGCAGCCGAGCCCAAGTGTCTCAAAAGCGAAATCCAGCACACTCGCTGCCGCTTCCGTTGCATAGCCCTGGTTCCAATGCGCCGGGGAGATCAGATAGCCGAGTCGCGCAGTTTGTCCCTCAACGTCCCAATGCTGCAGCGAGCATAAACCAATCCAATCTCCTTCCGCTTTACGAATCACAGCAAAGTGAAGATCCCGCAATACACGGTAGGATTCCTCGAAATAGCGGTATAGCCGGCCGGGAAATAGCAGCTTGCCCGGATTGAGTTCGGTAAAGGCGCGCACCGCCGGATCGGACATGCAGCGAAACATCGCCTCCGCATCCTCCGGAAGCAGCCGCCGCAGCACCAGCCGCTCACTTTCCAGGACTGGAAACTGCCGCCGCAGCTGCTCTTTCATTTCCGTCATGTCCCATCCCCCCCGGATCTCGCTTCTAAAATCCTGTCACACCTTATCCCCTTGCATCTGTTCCGAGGCGCGATAAATTCTTGCCACCCCGTAATGCACCACATAACAGAAGAAGGTAATCAAAAAGATCCATTTGCAAAACCCCACCATATGCGCCACGTTCGCGGCATCGGTAAAATAATCCGCCGTTTCTCGGAGCACATATCCCGGATGCCTGAGCAAGTCCCAGCTGTTCCAGCGGATAAAGCGGCCGAGATAAATGCCGAAGCTGCTAAGCAGCAGCACGAGAACAGCAAACGCCCAGCCTGCCAAGCCGCCTCCCGCTCGCCGCACCAGGTGATGCACCGATGCCAGGGATACCGTCGCCAGCGCCAATCCCAGCAACGCAGCAAACAACAACGTAAAGAGGTGATCCCAGAACGAAAGCTCTTCCCAGAACCGGATGCCCGCCGCAATCGGGTAACGGTTAAACGGGTGAAGCAAATCGGTGATGAGATACGCGGCATTTGGATAGAAAAACAGCCATAACAGCCCAACCGGAACGCTTAATGCAACCTTGGCCGTCCGCGATGGGATCAAGTGGATCATGTCGAGCAGAACCGCCAGCCCGAGCGGAATCCAAGCCAAAAACACGTTCCAGATCAGGAACAAATAAGGCGGCCGTCCGCCATCCGGCAACCGCGTGCCGATTACATATTTCATCCCGATCACCGTGAAAATGAATAAAACAACATATAAAATCCATTTCTCCGGATACCCCAGCATCCTCCAGCGTTGCAAACCCATCCCTCCCGTCTGCCTTTGACCTATATACGTTTGGAGCCGGCGGATCGTTACCGTGGCAGCGTTCCTCCTCTGCTCCGGGCTGGGGCGGATGATTTTGAGGCTGGAACTTGTTATTGCGGCGTGGTATATAACGGTATAGACAATCTTCATTTAAAAATAAGGAGTTTTCATCATGCAGCCGTTTACCGCACGAACGATTGAAATCATCTCCTCCATCCCGCCAGGCAAGGTGATGACCTACGGCCAGATCGCTGCCGCAGCAGGAAGTCCCCGCGCCGCCAGGCAGGTCGTCCGCATCCTGCATAGCATGAGCGGTAAATACGGATTGCCGTGGCACCGGGTTGTAAACGGGAAGGGGCAAATCGCATTGCAAGAAGAAGCCGCCTTCCAAGAGCAGACATGGAACCTGGAAGCGGAAGGCGTCGAAGTGCTGCCAGGCGGACGGATTGATCTGGATCGTTACCAGCACCAGTACCGCCCGGACAGTCCCAAGGATCAGAGCCCGTAAGGCTTAAGGATATCGCTGATATCCTGATTTAACTGCTTCGTATTCGGCCCTTGCGCAGGGTCGTTAGTGAGTTTATATTTCTGCTTCAGCTTCAACACGTTATACACCCGTTCATCCAGCGTTTCCGCTGAAATGGTGCCGGAGCTGACGGCATCGCGCAGCGCCTGGATCACCTGCTTCTCCTTCTCTTCGTCATGGCCCACCAGCACGATGTTCCCGCCGGCCTGAATGAACTGCACGGCCGCGTCACGGATATCGTAATGCTCCACGATGGCGCCCATCGTCATATCATCAGAAATGATCGTCCCCTCGTATCCCAGCTCCTCCCGCAGCAAGTCATGAATGACCGCCTTAGAGAAGGAAGCCGGATGCTCGGGGTCCAGCTTCGGCATCAACAGGTGAGCGATCATGACGACGTCGGCCCCCTCTTGAATCGCCTGCTTAAAGGGCACCAGCTCCAGCTTCCGCAGCCGGTCCAAATCATGCTCCACAACCGGCAGCCCCAGATGCGAATCCACCGAAGTATCGCCATGTCCCGGAAAATGCTTAACGACCGGAATTACGCCTTGCTCCCGGATTCCCTTCATCACGGCAATGCCCATGCGGCTAACGATTTCCGGCTTCGTGCCAAATGCCCGATCCCCAATCACCGGATTATCCGGATTGCTGTTGACGTCAAGCACCGGGGCGAAGTCCAGATTCAGTCCGAAGCCGGCCAGCTCTTGCCCGATGATTCCGCCAATTTGCCCGGCCAATTCCTCGCTGACGGTATTGCCGATTTTGCGAGCGGCAGGCAGCTTCGTGAGTTCCCCAGGCATGCGGCTGACCCGCCCGCCTTCTTCGTCAACGCTCAGAAACAGCGGTACCGCCTTGTTCTGGTTGGCGGTCTTCAAGCCGTTAAATAAGGTAAGCGCCTGCTTGGTGTCCTGGATGTTGTCTTTATAGAAAATAAAGCCCCCAACGTGATACTCCTCGATGAGCTGGCGAGTCACGTCGTTTGGCTCAGTTCCATCCATGCCCACCAGAACAAGCTGGCCGATTTTCTCCTCGGTGCTGAGCTCATCCAGCAGTTTGGCGGCAGGATCGGCCGGTTTCTCCGAGGTTTCCGGCGCTTCGGGGGTTGAAGGGGACGTCTCTCCTTGGTTCGTTTCCGTCCCGTTGGAGGTGGAACCTCCGTTTCCTTCTCCAACAGAAGACGAAGGATTGCGTGCTGCCCCCGAACATCCCCCGACTACGAGGATCACGAGCAGCAGCAAGCAAGTGATCATCCAGAGGCTTCTGCTCCGATGCGATGTGTTGATTCTGTCCATTCTATCGCCTCCGTCTCTTTTTTGAATGCCTATATTTCACAGGGTTCGCCCCTGCTTCCATTTCTTCTCCGCAATAACCGGTACAAAGTTCTCCATCCGCGACAGCAGCTCGCCCGGTTCCTCGGCTAGATTGATCAAGGCTTCATGCCCAGGATGGACAAAGCCGGCCCGGATGCAGGAATTCACCAATTCCATCAGCGGCTCGAAATAGCCCTGCACATTAAGAACGCCAACCGGCTTCTGGTGGATGCCGATTTGCAGCCAGCATAACACCTCAAACAGCTCCTCCAACGTGCCAAATCCACCGGGAAGAGCGATGAACCCGTCTGCCAGCTCGCTCATCTTTGCTTTCCGGGCATGCATACCCTCGACTTCGATAAACTGCGTCAACCCCGGATGCGCCATTTCTCCGTGAATCAAACCGGAAGGCATGATGCCAATCGCTTCGCCGCCGGCCTCCAATATCGCATTCGCTACGGCGCCCATCAGCCCGTGCCTAGAGCCTCCATAAATTAAGCGGTATCCCCGCTGTGCCATGACTTTTCCCAGCTGTTCCGCCTTGACGCGGTATTGCTCGTCTTCACCAAATCGCGAGCCGGCAAATACGCAAATCGATTTCATCCTCTTCCCTCCTGCAAAATAAATAGACAACACGTGTTCAAGCGAAATCTAACCGTGCGCCGGCCAGATCCCAACGATGGCTGAACTTCTTCAGCCGCGGATGCAGATGGCTCGGCTCGGCCGCAAGCAGAAGCCGGATCTTGACGATCCACTCCTCAAAGGAGGAGAAGGAAGCAAACTGGTTTGCCAGCTCCGGTGTCAGATACAGGAAGTGGGGGGCCGGATAAGCCTCCGTTAGATGACGAAGGGCTGTGTCGAAGGGCGTATACTTTTTCCGCTTGCCTTCCCAGCCTTCCACAAGGAGCGCCGGCCCTGCTCCCTTCTGCTCCCGTCTCCACGCATGCAACCGGTCCTCCCTTCGATAGAAAGGACTCACCGGTTCTTTCGACATCCGTCTCATCGTTTCTTCATGGAGCGGATAAAGGACCAGCTTCGCAAACTTGCGGGTCTCCGCCTCTTCCGCGGCCCGCAGCAGCTCTTCGTCCGAAATCAACTCAAAGGAATCGTAGAAGATTAACGTCCCTTTCCGGCTCGGGGCCGGAGGCTCATAACCAAAGGGCACCTGAATATTCTGTCTCAAGACGTTTCCTCCTCGGTCGTAATTTGGGAGATATGGATAGGTTACCCTTTTTTTTATCAAAAGCTAACGAAGTCCCCGGTCAATAAAATTTGGTGACACCGGCACCCGCCCCAACTCCCGTGACCACACTGACAGCTGACCGATATGATGAATCTCGTGGGCAATCACATGACGGAGGATTTCGCCTTGCGTAAACTCTCTTCCCCATGAATCGGTCACAAGTATTCCGTCCATCTCGGGGGTCCAAGTCTGAAGAAACGCCTCGACTTCCGTATGAAAGGAATCCGACAGCTTCTTCACCAATTCTAAAGACATAAACGATTTGAAGTCCTCCTGAAAATCCGGTTTCCCTTCGATGGTGCGGATCCAGCTCCATTCAACATCAACGATATGAAATAAGGTCTGTAAAATACTCCCCACACCGCCGACCCGCTTGCGCAGCAGCTCTTCTTCAGGGACATTCTCACACCAGTGAAACCATTCGTCCCGGACTTGCCAATTATATTGAAACCACTTTAACATCAACCTAACTCCTTTCCCTGGTAAAGGTACCTTAGACGTAACTCCACTCTTCTCAGCAGTAACCTGATTTTACCATAAGTATCTGGCTCAATTCAGCACGCGGAATGTAAAAGGCCCCCGGACCTCATGTCGCGGGAGCCTTTGGGGTATTGGGCTCATGAGTATTACTGGTCACTGTCGTTAGCATCCGGCGCGGTAGCCGCATAAGCTTCAGCCGCCGCCAGCAAGTAATACGCCAGCCCGGTTTGTTGTCCTTCTGACCATATTTTTTCATAAAATCCAGATGTCTTTCGATGAGCTGTTGAACTTTCTCATCATTGTGGGCAATCCCGGAGCGTAATGCCTCCTCAAAGGGGAGAGTCAACACTCTATCCTGGGGCTTACTGCGAGGCAATCGGCTGATCGGTATGACCTTGGAGCTTCACCAATCTCATCAGGATAGAAGCGGCTTCGGCTTTGGTGACTTGGCGCTGCGGGTTGAATTTGCCGTTCTGGCCTTGCAGCAATCCGAGTCGAACCGCTATGGTGACCTCGCCGGGGCGAGTGATTTGCTTGGCATCGCTGAACTGGTTGATGAATGCGTCTTTGCCGAAGAAATTCGCCGCCAAGCGATCGTATTTGACCATCGAGGTAAGCAAGACGGCCAGCTGCTCTCGGGTCAGCTTCTGATCCAGTTGTAACGGCTCGGCCGGATCGATCCACCCCAAATCGGCAGCGTACTTCACCGCCTGGGAATACTTGTCGTCCATCGAGACCTCTGCGGACGCGGCAGACGGGGATGCCAGCACGTAGCTTGTATAATAAGGATTCGCCGCCTTCACGGCATAGGTCAGCCAGTCCCCCACCGTGATCGTCTCATTGGGATTCAGGTTCCCTTGCTCATCCGTTTCTAGAATGCGGTATTGAACCAGGGTCTTCAAATCTGCCTCTGCCCAGTGGCCCTTCACATCTTTGGGCTCGATGTCACCCCGCGTTGGTTCCATGCGGATGCCCTCATACGTCGTCACCCACTTGCCCGTCACGGCATTCAGCACTTGAAAAGACGTTCCTGGATCCTTGAATTGCGGTGAGTAAACGAGGTATACCTTTGGATCCACGTAGGTATTATCAATCATATACCCGCCGATCTGGTTATACTGCAATTCTAATTTAAAGTTGTCCAGGTACGATTGGAGTGCTTGCTCCGCTGTTACGGTTGCTGTTTGGCTGTCCGGCAGATCCTCCGGAATTTGCTCGTGGTTCACAGAATAGAAGAACAACCGACCATACGCATCGACCGTAATAAAAACCCCTCCACCGAGCACCGGAAGGTCATTAACGTAACGGGTCAATTCGAAGCGGAATTGCTCTCCATTCGAGAGGCGACTCCAAGATTCCCCGCGTTCAATCAGTTTTAGGTTCCGGCTCGCTTGCGGATATAACTGGTTCACCCATTCCAAGGCGCGCTGCTTCGCTTGCTCATAATTCAGTTTCGCTGCTCCAGGCGGAGGCGCCAACGGTTCACGCGGCTCGCCATAATTAAACGCTTCAATCTGGAACCCGAGAATTTGTCCGCTCAAGGCATCGACCGTGGCGTACGTCTGGGCCGGGAAATACATCGGTCCCGTCAGGTTCTGGCGCTCCTCTTCCCATCTTAAGCTCCATGTCTTCCTCTCCGGATTCCTGTAATCGCTGCTCATACTCGGATATATAAGCTTCCGGCCTTCTGGAATAAAAACCGTTTGTTCCACCAACTTCGCGGCTTCATCAGATGTTAATTCCACTTTAGAAGTGCGCGGCTCAAATATCTTGGTCCCGGCTGGAACATCGCTAATTGTAACCGTGGTGGAGGTCAGCTCTGTACCTTCACTGTTAATCTTGCGTCCCGTCTGGGCGTTAATGGCCAGGGAAGCATCCGAAACCGGCTGCCAAGCCAGGATCCAATCGGAAATGGCACCGTTCTTCCGTACCGGGACATACCCCAGTTCAACCTGGAACTCGTCTCGGAACTTCTTCTCCGCTTCCGCTTTAGAAACCGTCGGAACGGAGGACGGATATTCCAACCTCTCCTCAGAACGGCTAAAAAAGACGACTTCTCCATCGCCGGTTACCGTGATATGAATGGATTCAAAACCGGAGGGCAGCCCATTCTTCAGAACATCGAAAGAAAAATCATACTGTACCGGACCAAATAAAGCCTGCGAATCCAAGTAAAAAAGAGAATCACTTTCTTTCACCTCATCGGCTGATAACGATGGAGCAGCTTTGGCGAGAAAGGCATTCGCTTGTTCCGAAGCCTGCTCTCTCGTTAATTTCGGAGGATAATAGACCTTATTGCCTTGTCGCGGAAAGGTAATATAGGTGCTCATCAAATCCCCGGTGATGGCATCCACCCTGCTTGAAAAGCTGTGACTCCCATTGCCAACTTCAACTTGCCAATGAATGGTCCAGACATCCTGATAGCTTGGTGCAGGGTACACATTAATAATCCCGTATTCGACCTGGTTCACTGTCGCCTCTTTCAAAATCGGAAACAATTCCCGAACCTTAGCGATAGCCTGCTCCTTCGTAATTTTGGCACGAGACGAATCGGCAACTGCCTCCCCTTGCTTGGACGGATCGGTTCCCAAGTTCCCGGTGTTTACGATCGTCGTCGTTGTTGACGTAGAGGCTGTGGCCTCCTCTGCCAGCGCCGCCCGCTGCGGCAAGGCCACTGAAAGCGCCACCAAACCAAGAAATGCCAATTTGACAGGCGGCTTTTGCCGTGCTGCTTTGCTGATTTGATTCAATTGTTGCTTCAACCGTTTCACCTTCCCACATTTACCCATATTTTCTTTTCCATTGTAAATGCAATTGGCTGAATTTACCATCCCTAAAACGGTTTAGCAAAATAACAGCCCGCAGAACCTCTGCGAGCTGTTAAGAAGTCAATCGGAGTTAAACCAACTTCGGTAAGAGTCGTTGAACTTCCATGACGGCTTCGTCAACCGTGTTGGCCCGAATCACCGTAAATTCCGCTCCCTCGTATTGCCCTTCTGTATGGGCATACCGAGGATCATAGTAGTAAGTTAGAAGAAGCTCAACCGCGCGGTCATAGCGGCCTGCAAGCAGGCTTTGTTCGATTTCCGCAGCGATGGGCGTATGGATTCTGGATTTGATTTTTCGGAACGCTAGCAGACAGCCCTCCGGATTGTTCCAAGGCTCGTAATCCTCCAAAATGATCTGCACCCGTACGTCCGTTGGCAGATCGATCCGGATATGCCGCCCCTGCTCTTTCTTCTCCATGAGGAATTCAGGGACAACCACCTTGCCGATTCGTTTGCTTTCCGCCTCCATCAACACGTAAGGCGCTTCCCGATAACGCAGGAGATCATCCAACAGCAGCGAGTCGAACATCTTCTGGTTATGCGCCTGCAGCCCAATTTGCCCAAACACCGAGCCCCGATGACCCGCCATCTTCTCCAGATCGATAACGGGATACCCTTGTTCCTGAAGCTTGCGAAGCAGCAAGGTTTTGCCGCTTCCCGTATTCCCGTGGATCACGGTGAGTTCAGGAGCAAACTCCATCTGCTCGAGCGTGCTGACAACCCATTGGCGATAAGCGCGATATCCGCCGGCCAGCCGGTACGTATGGATATCCATCAGACTGAGCAGCGTCGCCGTCGTTCGGCTTCGCATCCCACCACGCCAGCAGAACACCGCTTTACGCCCCGGGATTTCCGCAAACTTCCGGACAAAGTCGGGCAGCTTGGCTGAAACGATCTCAAGCCCGCGTTGTTTGGCGGCGTCTACGCTCACCTGCTTATATAAAGTTCCAATTTCCGCCCGCTCCTGATCATCAAACAGCGGGATATTCAAACTGCCTGGAATCGTGGACTCGGCGAACTCGGAGGGCGATCTAACGTCAATCATGGTGATCGCTTTGCCGCTTTCTCGCTGCTCCGCCCATTCCTGCAAGCCTATATCCTGAAACATATCCAATGCTGCAAACCCCTTCCTAGGCTTCGACCACAATATGGCCCGCGTTCTCTGCGGTGACCTCACCGATCAGGCTCGCTTCAACGCCGGCTTTCTGCAGTTCATCCAACAGCTGCTCGCTTTGATCCGGATTCACAGAAATCAGCAAGCCTCCCGATGTCACCGCATCGCACAGGATGTATCGGCCGATCTGATCCAGCGAGTCCGGGAACGTAATGTTCGCTTCCACATGCGCGAAATTGTTCTTCGTTCCGCCAGGGACAAATCCTTGCTCCGCTAATTCCCGCACGCGTGGAAGCACCGGCACGCGGCTCTGGAAGATGGTGATGCCGGTTCCGCTGCCCTTGGCCATCTCCAGGGTATGTCCCATCAATCCAAAGCCGGTCACGTCCGTGCATGCGTGTACATCATACGGCTCCATGACTTCAGCGGCCGTTTTGTTTAAGGTCGACATGACTTCGGTGACCCGCTTCGTCTCTTCTGCGCTGAGCTGATCCTTCTTGATCGAGGTGGTCATGATGCCAACGCCGATCGGCTTCGTTAAGATCAGCTTGTCCCCCGGCTTGGCGCCAGCATTGGTTCTGACCTTATCCGGGTGAACCAACCCGGTCACAGCCAAGCCAAATTTCGGCTCTTTGTCGTCGATGGAGTGGCCGCCCACCAGCGTCGCTCCAGCTTCTTGCACCTTGTCTCCTGCGCCGCGCAGGATGTCGGCCAGAATGCTTTTATCCAAAGTGGAAATCGGAAAAGCTACAATGTTCAGCACGGTGAGCGGCTTGCCGCCCATCGCGTAAATATCGCTGAGCGCATTTGCGGCGGCGATTTGGCCAAACGCGTACGGATCGTCAACGATTGGTGTAAAGAAATCGACCGTTTGCACCAGCGCGAGGTCATCGCTTAACCGATATACCCCGGCATCATCACTTGTATCAAGCCCCACCAGCAGATCTGGATTCGGCACCGTTGGCGGGAGGCTTCGAATCACTTGCATGAGGTCTGCCGGGCCGATTTTGCAGCCGCAGCCTCCTTTGCTGGACAAGGATGTTAATTTTATAGGTTCAACAGTAGACATGACGGATCACAATCCTTCCCTACGTATCGATATAGGATTTTCTAGCTTATGCTTATTTAAGCGTACTCCGTTGAATTACAAATGGCAACCGTCCCGCTTCTCGCTTACCAGCAGATTCAATGTAGTTCACTTGCCATCGTATGGTATACTATATTTCGTGTCTTAGTTCAAATTTTGAATCATATGTGAAGGGAAATGAAGTCTATGGTTTCATCATCAAGCGGCAACTATCCGCAACAGCAACCACGCGGTTTGGATAAACGCAAAACGGCGATATTTGTCGTTCTGTTTCTCATCATAGCCATCGCTGGCCTAAGTTATGTCAAGTGGTGGCCTTATTATGGAAAAGCGTTCAAAGCCGCCACCGAGCATTCGATTGGCTCTTCGATCCTTGGATCAGATGCTTCCGGACCCATTTCATGGAGTGCCGCGCTCGATTATGCAGCCGCCTATTTCAAATCGGTCTGGAAGGCCGCCGTCCTCGGGATTTTACTAGGATCGCTTGTCCAGGTGCTCCTGCCGGCTCAATGGTTATATAAAGTGCTTGGGAGCAGCCGGTTTAAGAGCACGTTTCTGGGCGGTATCGTCTCCTTGCCGGGGATGATGTGCACCTGCTGTGCCGCCCCTATCGCCGCCGGCCTGCGGAAACGTAATGTATCCGTCGGCGCCAGCCTGGCCTTCTGGCTGGGTAATCCGGTACTGAATCCGGCGACATTGATCTTCATGACCTTTGTCTTGTCCTGGAGATTTACTTTGCTCCGCCTCGTGTTTGGCATCGTGCTGACGTTTGGGGTAAGTTACCTCGCCAACCGTCTGGCGAAAGGCCAGCAGGTTCCCGCGCCAGCGGAGCTGGAAAAGGCGGAAGCGGCAGCCGAACAGAAGAACGAGGGACCGTTCGCTCTTCGCTGGCTGAAGAGCCTCGGGATGATGATCCTGAACGTTGTACCGGCGTATCTGTTGTCCGTCTTGCTGCTGGGAGCCTTCCAAGGCGTCTTGTTCCCCGTTGAGTTGGGCAGCGGCATTCTAGCCATCCTGTTGTTTGCCCTCGTCGGCACGTTGTTCGTCATTCCGACGGCTGCGGAAATTCCGATTATTCAATCGTTCACCGCGCTTGGGCTTGGCGCAGGCCCAGCTGCAGCCCTGCTCATCACGCTGCCGGCTGTCAGCCTGCCGTCTCTGCTGATGGTGTCGCGTTCGTTCCCGCGCAAGGTGTTGGGATTCTTGTTCGCCTCAGTGGTCATCCTTGGCATCGTTGCCGGGATTGTGGGCGCTTGGGTGCTGTAACAAATTAAAAAGGAGCCGAGATTCACGGCTCCTTTTTTTGTTTATTTTTTTCCGCCCCCCGCAACAGGAACAAGCTGAAGCAATTTCGACTCGGCCCCTTGCAGTGTGACGTGCAGCTCCGTTTTCTCACGCCATTCTTCACCAGTCCACAGATCCGTCACGCGGAAGCCGGACTTCCCTTTGTTGTCCATGGCAGCCCGCTCGAAGGAGATCGTCCGTTCCACCGGCTCGTTCGTGAAATTGAAGATCGCGAGATAATATCCCCCGCCGTCTTTTAAGATGTAAGCGTCCGCCGCTGCCGTTCCGGTGTTGCCCTCCATCGGCCGGAATGCTAGCCCTTTCTTCGCCACCGCATTCACCGCCGGGTTCACCAGCAGCTGCTCCATATACTCCCGGGCCGTCTGATTCGCCACATCATCCGAGTTTAGGAACACAGTACCGGAAATCGCCGCCGCGTTCACTCGGGTTTGCGCTCCAAGCAGTGAGCCGCCCTTCTCCAACGTCATATAGTCCGGATCCGTGTAGCGGTAGATGGTTCCGTTTTGCCACCAGCCGTAGGTCAGGTTGTTTAACTGGTATTCCGTACTGCCCAGCGAACCGTCAACATCGCAGGAGATCCGCCGGCTGTGCGCGTATTGGCTGGGGAACAGCGGCGCGATCGACGCGCTGATGAACATCGAGCCGTCCAGCGCATCCACGATGTAAGCCATTCCTTCGTTATAAGCCTGAATGCCGGTAAAAACTTGCAGGTTAAAGTGTTGGCCTTCCAATGCGCCATGGCTCAGAAAATCCAGCTTAATATACTCGAAGCCATGCTCCTTAAAGCGATTCATATAATAGTCGATACGCTGCTTCGTCCCCGGATGGGTCGGATCGACGGCATAGGCGCCGTCTATCTTCGGCAGCGGATTCCCTTGCGCATCGCGAAGGACGATATCGCCATAGGTATATTTTCCGTCCGTGCCTTCCACAGTCTGGTTCAAATTATCGCCCCAGTAGACGAACGGGCCGTAATAGATGCCTGCTTTTTGATCGTTCGCCTTAATATAATCCACCAGCTGCCCCAGCTGCTCATCGTTCATATTATCCCAGTACGAGTCGAGGTTAATATACAGCTGACCTTCGTTATTAAACGACTCTCCTTGCAGCTTCTCCTTAAAGTAATTGGAGGTTTCGATCACTTGATCGTAGCTTAATTTGCTGCCGACAGCTCCCCAGCTGTTCCAGCCCACCGGGACCCCTTGCGGAACACCGGGACCAAAAGCCAGCGGCGGGGCTTCCACTGCATTTGCCTGACCATAGGTTTCCAAACCGTCCCGATAGTCGGTAAAAAATCCAACAAACACCTTCGGAGAAGCAATCGTCGTCCCGCTGACCTTGGCATGCGGCAGCGAATCGTGCGTGGAAGCAAGAGAAGTGAAGCCGCCATATACGTTCAGCTTGTTCAGACGGTCATTGGATCCGCTCCAATAAATGCCGGTTTTCCACGTATCATGGCTAACCGAACCCACCACAAAGCCGCGACGGCTGTCGTTATCGAAAATGGCCGTCAGTTCCGAGCTTTCATAATTTTGATTGTTGAGATCCGTGTTGATCGTCTTGGACAAATACCGCGACCATGCATCGTTATCAAAGGGAGCTACCAGCACCCGGTTGTCGCCATATTGGCCGATATCCACTCCGCCGCGGTGATCTACAATCAGCGGGACAATATAGTTCGTTGCGAGCGGCGTATCTTGCTCGGCAATAACTTGAGTGAGCAAATAATCCTTCTGCTCATAGATATAGTAGATTTGCTTCAGGGTCGGCAGACCTTCCTGCCTGTTGTTCACCGTGACCTTGATCCCTTTGCCTCCCCGGTCGTGGAACCGCTCCACCTCTTCCAGCTTGAACTCATGCTTGGCGTAATCCTTGCTGGTTAAGTACTGGTCCAACTGTATGGAGCTGTACGCCCCTTGGATCTTGGCCTCTTCACCGCGATTTTTCCAGCTGTACGCCGAGAGCCCATTTTCCGTATTATAGAGCAGCTTCAGACTGCCGCTGGTTACGCTCATCCCTTTCGCGTGCCGGGTTACGGCAATCGGCCCGTATTTCACCGTGCTGAGCGGCGCACCAAGCTCCAGATCTTCACCGTTCCCCGGATCGGTTCCCGGCTCCGAGGACGAGACGAAGGTCAAGCTAATTTTGTCCAAATCCGGAGCATATCCGCCGTCATCGTCAAAAGACAACGTATTATCGCCCGCCTGTAAACGGACCTCGAAGTCGAATACGCCCACCGTATTCCAATCCTTCGTCGCCGGCGGCGAGAAGCGCTCCCGCTCTCCGTCATTTACGCTGACCATAAACGAACGGGGATCCCCGGAAATATAGGACAAGCTTAGCTTATAAACGCCTGCCTCCGTTACATTCACCGCGTTAAACTGCATTGCCGAGCCTTGGTAAAGGTTGCCTACTTTTGCCCCGCCGGAGCAGGTGTCGCAAGGAACCGGACCGGCTTTGCCGGAGTAGGTATTTGCCGCCGCCTCCGCCTCAAACGTATAAACCGCCTCCGTTGCTTGCGTGCTTCCTGCTTCAGCGGCCGCCTGTTTTGGGGCGATCTGCGCGCCACCTGTCAGCGAACAAGCCAATATCGCAATCAGTACATATCGGAGCATTGCACTCCACCTCGACCTCTTCCCCGTACCCGCCTTCACGAATCATCCATCCTTTCATCGATAAGTTCGATTACGAACCCCATGTTAAAATAGACAGCGCTTTCTTTCTATAACTCAAAATGCCGATTTATAGCGGAAATTAAAGTTCTTTTCCAATTTCGATGCAAACAAAAAACAGCCTGCCGTCCTTATTAGGACTTTCAGGCTGTCTGCAAAAGAGAAGGATGGAACTATAGATCCAACCGCGTTCTTAACGCCGTAATATGAGCAAGATGATGATTCCCGTGCCAAGCGTAGTTTCCGAGGTTGTAGGCCAAGCTCGTCGTTTTCCCCGATTCGGGATGGTGGAACGAACGCTCAAAATCTTCCTCGCTCAGCGATCTCAACAGGTGGGTCCAGCGACGATGCAGCGCTTCCAACAGAAGCAGTGAAGCTTCGATGTCTCCCTCGTAGTCGGACAGCTTCGCCCAACGGTCTTCGTGATAAGGCCGAATCGTTGGGGTCTCTTCAGTCAGCGCCAGTTTAAACCGGGTGTAGGCATTGATATGGCTGTCAGCCAGATGGTGCACAACCTGCCGCAGCGTCCAGCCGCCCTCGCGGTAGGGAAGGTTCAGCTGATCTTCACTTAATCCGGCCACCGCCTGCCTTAATCGCGTCGGCAGCGTCTCGATTTCACGTATCCATTGCTCCCGCTGTGCCGCCGTAATCTCGCCTGTGAAGGCATACTCGCCTATTGGATATCTAGGGTCCATGTCTGGTTCGCCTCCTGATCAGGAATTAAACTGCCACTTTCACTTTCTTATTGATTCATTTATACCTGATCAAGCTGACATTGTCGATAACCTATTCCATACGATTGAAGCTTAGGACTTGTCCTTTGGGCTATTCTCTGCTACGATTTTGGCGCAGGTTAAACTATGTTTAAATGTCGAGGAGGGGACGAAAATGGAACATTCTAAAGAATCCGGCATTCTGCCGTTGCCGCTCAACCTGAAGTTGCAAAATGGGAACCAGATGGCTGTCCATGCGGCGTTATTATGGGGTACCGATCATCTCGTCCTCGTTGACACCGGGGTTCCCGGGCAATTGGATGTGATCCGCGAAGGGTTGGAGCAAGCAGGATTCTCCTTGGATCAGCTGACCCATGTGATCATTACACATCAAGACCGCGACCATATCGGCAGCCTGCCGGAGCTGATCCGGGCGAAGGAAGGGAAGTTGGAAGTGTTGGCCCACGAGGAGGGGATTCCGTATCTGGCTGGTGAAATCCCGCTGATTAAGGGCGGTGCTTACGCCGAGTCGGTGAAAGTCAATACGGCGCTTCACGACGGGGACGATTTGCCATTTGGCGGAGGATTACGAGTCGTGTACACCCCAGGACACACGCCTGACCATATTAGCTTGTATCATCCTTCCAGTAAAACGTTAATCAGCGGAGACGCAGTCGTCTCTAGCGAGGGCCAGGTACAGCCGCCCGTACCGAATTTCACGCAGGATTACCCCCAGGCCCTGAGATCGGTCAAGAAATTGGCTGCCTTGGATGTGGAAACCGTGATCACCTATCATGGCGGCGTATGTACCGGGGCGGTTCAAGAACGGCTGAAGGAGATTGCGGCAGGCGTAAAATAAACCGTTCGCGGCAACAGAACCGCTAGATATCCCCTACCGGAATTAAGCCGGTTAACCAGTTTATTTCGCTGTCTTCCATAAAACGCGACGGCCAGCTTCGGTCGTCCTCGCCCCAATCGGCAAACGTGCGGACCGAATGGTAAAAAGCTTCGATCCGCTCGGCCGTTGGCTCTTGCAGCATTTGTTCGATCAAATACAGGATTCTCCGGTCGAACCGGGGCTGTACATTTCTGTTCTCCTCTTCTTTTATCTGCATCCTTCCAGTGGATTTAAGCCAGCACTCGGTCCCCCCGTGTATTTGGGCGGGATATAACAAGGAATTCCACCGAATCAGCGGATCGGTTCATGGCCTGATGCGGCATATTCGGCGGGATCTCAAGCCCTTCATGCGGATGAAGCTCGTATTGGATTCCGTCCAATTCGAGATGCAGACAACCGGACAGGACGAAGAAAAACTGCTCCGCCTTTTCGTGAAAATGCCGGACTTCCTGGCTGTCCGGGGGCATTTTCTCATGGATAATGCTGCACTCCTCCCGATCCACCAGCCGCCAACCGTCGCAATTTCCGCCCCACACATAATGCTCTGCGTTCTGTTTACTGATCACGTCATTTCCATCCTCTCTGCGATAAAATGACGCAGCCGTGCATCCTCCCACTTATACAGCGTTAGCAGCGTTTCATAGTAAGCTTGGCGTTGTCGTTCATTGCCTTTTTGCAAATACGTTAGATCCATAAAGTTGTTCGTCATCCTTCCGCCCGCTGCAACGGTCTGGCCGTAACGCCTTCATGGGTCATTTGCACTGGCTGGATTCGCCCGTCCTCTTCAAATAACATGCGATCGATGCAAACCACGCGATGATTCGCATCGGTTTCACTGAGCGGCCGGCGGTGGTAAACGATGTACCACTCGTCGCTGCCCGGAATTTGCAGAAATCCGTGATGACCGGCGCCGGTGGCGATTTCCGGATCCTGCTGCAGAATCTTGCCTACGCGCTTGAACGGTCCAACCGGCGAATCGGACATGGCGTAGGCTACGGAATAATCCGGTCCGGTCCAGCCCCCCTCGGCCCACATGAAATAGTAAATGCCGTTCCGTTTGAACATGCAAGGCCCCTCAACATAATGATCCGGGGTGATCTCCTTGAACGTGGTTCCATCCTCGAACGTGTCCAGATGAATCATGTCCTCGGTCAGCTTCGCCACATTGCAATGTCCCCACCCCCCATAGTACAGGTAAGCGCTTCCGTCATCATCGAGAAAAACATGGGGGTCAATCGGCTGCGCGCCAAAATGAAACCGATCAATCAACGGCTTGCCCAGCGCATCCCGGTACGGACCCTCCGGCCGATCGGCAACCGCCACGCCGATTCCGCCCAGCTCCTCGTCACTTTGAATGTCGTTCGCAGCAAAATAATAATAGAACTTTCCGTTTCGTTCGATCGGCGACGGAGCCCATAGCGCCCGTCGCGCCCAAGCGATATCTTCCATCGTCAGGATGCGCTCAACCTTCGTCCACTCCGTCAAATCCGTGGAATAGAAAGCATCAAAAAACGTCTGTTCATCGTAAGGGGCCGAGTACGTCAGGTAAATCCAATACCGATCCTGAAAAATCCTCGCTTCCGGGTCCGCATACCAGCCTGTAAATAAGGGATTGCCGGATCTCTTGAGCTGCTCTTCGTTCATGGGGCTCCTCCTTTTTGCTTATTGCATCAACGGACACATAATGCTATATTCTCCGCCGCGGGTATCCATACCTGCATGGGATCATCCCGTCATCCCTAAAGAATACAAAACCGCCCTGCAATCCATGTACAGGACGGTTCCTTGGCGATTAAGATGTTATTTCACGCTCATGTAACGGTCGTAGGCGTCGGTGCGGATTTTCATCAGCTTCTCCAGGCCCATGTCGTTCAGCTTCTTTACGTAAGCGTCCCAGCCTTCGTCGATGCCCCCTTTCGTTACCCACTGGGCGCGCATCGTCGAAACATAAGTGTCGATGTCCGTGGTCAGGGTCGGGAGCTCCTGGAACTCCTCGGCCGTATACATGACATTCGGGAATGGCGTAGTCACGTATTCGCTGCCCATTTTGTCAATCTCCAGCTTCAGGCCGTCGCCAGCTTTCGGGTTAAGCACGATGTTCTTCTCGAAGGAAGGGCTGACGTATTTCGGTCCGAAATCCCGCAGCGATTGCTCCCAGTACCATGCGTCCGCGCTGGTGCCGGCCGGCGGATCCATCAAGGTGTAGGTGCCATCGTCATTCTTCTGAATGACCGTGCCAATCGCGCCCCAGAAGTTCTGGATGCTCGCTTCGTTGGTATAGAACTGGTCGGCCCAGCGGGCGGCCACTTCCGGATATTTGCAGGACGTCGTAATCAACAACTCGTTGCGGTTAAAACTCATGCCGTTCGGATTCCCCGGATTGTAACGCTTCCCGTCGGGACCTGCGATAGGCGGAATGGCGACATACTGATCACTCCATTTGCCAAACACCGCGTCCGGCGTCCACTGGTTCGTAAATCCGACGATCGGAGCATCCGCATTCTGCTGTTTCGCCGACGTCATCGTGGCATCCTGGGTGAACAACTCTTTGTCGATCAGGCCTTCCGCATACAGCTTATGGGCGAATTTCAAGCCTTCCTTGTACTCCTCGCTGGTTGGATAGAACACCGGTTTGCCATCCTTCACCAACATGTTATTGGCGTTGATGTCGGTAATGCCAAATGGATTCAGAAAATCCGGGGCCAACCCGGTTTCGGTATACGGAATTTCGTCCGCTTTCCCGTTGCCGTTCGGATCCTGCTCTTTAAACGCTTTCAACACGTTGTATAGATCATCAACCGTGTCCGGCACTTGGAGTCCCAATTTATCGAGCCAAGCCTTGTTAATGACCGGCTGGTTTTTCGTTTTCGGACGCGATGGCAGCCGGGTCGGCAAGGAATAGATTTTGCCGTCCGGGAACGTGCTGATCTTCTTCAGCTCCGGCGTCTCGGCCATCGCGGCTTTGAGGTTCGGCATGTATTGGTCAATGTACTCGTCCAGCGGACGGAAGTAACTTAAGTTATTCACGATATCGGAGTCGGAAAAAGTCTGGTCGCCTAATATAATGTCCGGCAGCGTGCCGCTGGCCAGCATGATCGATTTCTGCTCGTTCCAATCGTTCGAGGACACGACCTGCCATTCAATTTTGACATTCGTACTCTTCTCCAAATCCTTCAGCCACTGATTCTGGGTAAACGTATCGCCCATGTTCCCCCAGCGCATCGTCAACACCTTTAGCGTAACGGGTTCGTTTACGATCGGCAGCCCCTCTTTATTGAAGAAGCTCGTATCGCTTGGCGCCGGACTTCCGGAATCCGCGGATTTACCGCCGCCGCACCCTGCGAGGCCAAAGGCGAGCGCTCCCGCAAGAATCAGCGCGGTCCATTTTTTTACCGTGAATCTGCCTGTTTGTTTGCTCATTGCTCGTTCCCCCATTCTTTGATTGTACCATGCCTTACGGTGTCCAATTAGCTTTTGACCGCTCCGATCATCACCCCCTGATTGAAATATTTCTGCAGGAAGGGATACACGCACATGATCGGGACGGTGGCGATAATAATGACGGAGTAGCGCATCAGATTGGCGAGCCGAAGCGCGATTTGGGCTGCTTCCCCGGTCCCCATGCCGGACTGCATCTGGTTTGTGATCAGGATGTTGCGCAGGATCAGCTGCAGGGGATGCAGGTCCGGATTTTTTAAATAAATCAAAGCATTGAAGTAAGAGTTCCAGTAACCAACCGCGATCCATAGCCCCAGCACGGCGATGATCGCCTTGGACAGCGGCAGCACGATCTGGGCGAAATAACGGAGATTGCCGCAGCCGTCAATTTGCGCCGCCTCCCACAAATCCTCGGGAATGCTCGACTGAAAGAACGTCCTTGCAACGATGATATCGTACACGATCACGGAAAACGGCAAGACCATCACCAAAAACGTATCGTACAGATGGAAATCCCGGATCGTCAGGAAGGTTGGAATGAGTCCGCCGCTGAAAAACATCGTAAAGATGAAAAACAACGAAAGGAACTTCCGTCCGACCAGATCCTTCCGCGACAACGCGTACGCCGCTGACACGTTCACGATCAGGCCAATGGCCGTGCCTACTACCGTATACAATATCGTGTTTCGATAGCCGATCCAAATATTTTCGTGCTTCAGCAGCTCCTTATAGCCATCCAGGGTAAACCCCTTGGGAACAAACCACACCTGCCCGTTCGCCACCGCTGACGGGTCGCTGAAAGAAGCGATAACGATAAAATAAAGCGGGTAAATTAACACAATCAGAAACAGCACCGCAAAGACATAAAGCAGCACTTCCATCACTCTGTCGGAAGATCGATTGTTAATTGGCTGCACGGCTGGATTTGTTGCTGAATGGGCTGTCTCCATTTTCATCTCCTTCTCCCCCCTTCCCTACCACAGGCTGTTCTCGCTGTATTTCTTGGAGATCTGGTTCACCAGAATCAGCAGCAGGAAGTTAATGACCGTGTTAAACAGGTTGACCGCCGAGGAGAAGCTGTACTGGCTGCTCAGCAGGCCGATCTTGTAGATGTACGTGGACAAGATTTCACTTGCGGTAATGTTCAGGTCGTTTTGCATTAGATAGACCTTCTCGAATCCAACGCCCAGCAGACCGCCAACCCGCAAAATGAGCAGCGTGATCGCCGTCGGCACCAGCATCGGAATATCGATGTAGCGGATTTTGTGCCAGCGGCTGGCTCCATCAACGGTAGCCGCCTCGTACAAGCTGGGATCAACTGTAGACAACGCAGCAATGTAGATGATGCTGTCCCATCCAACATGCTGCCACACGTCCGACCAGACGTAGATGCTGCTGAACCAACCGGCAGAACCGATCAAATCAGGTGCATCTCCGCCGAACAGTTTGTACAAATTGCCGACCAGTCCGGTGCTCGGAGAGAGCAGAATCAGCATCAACCCGACCATGACGACGGTAGAAATGAAATGCGGCATATACGAGACGGTTTGAAAAAAACGTCGGAACCGGTTCGGCCGCATCTGATTGACCATCAAGGCCAGCCCAATCGGAATCGGAAACGTGGCGATACTGTATAAGCTGATAATGATGGTGTTCTTAATCGTCGTCGAAAATTGATACGAATGAAAAAATTTCTCAAAATGCTTGAACCCCACCCAAGGACTACCGTCAATGCCAAGCGCCGGGCTATAATCCTTGAACGCAATGACCACGCCGTACATCGGTTTGTACGCGAATAACAGCGTCAGCACCACCGCAGGCAACAGCAGCAAGTACAGTCCCCGGTTTCTTTTGATTTGTCCAAGCGTCCGCCTTAGGCCCACTGCGCCGGATTTCATGACATCCCCTCCTTCTTGATCGTCTAAACTCCTAGTCACGCCTTTCGTATGTCCGGCGGCTTCATGTCTTCAGTATAGTGCCCAGCCTGGTGCGTTTATCGGACTCAAACTCGGCAGTAAACGGACTTTTGCTCGCCGGCTCCCATGGGCCCGAAGCCTGTCCCCTTAACCAGCGGCCGAAGGGAATAACGGAATCCGGACTTGATTTGACGCTTTCCGGACTTTCCGTTGGTGTGGATGGGATTCGGTCTTCTTTTTCTAAAGGAAGGATTTATAATAGGGTTAATACCTTTGACAGCGCATTCATAAAGGTGTTCACACTGAAAAACAAGCTAGTATCGGCAGGAAGAGGCGAGGGGGCCATGGCTAACACCGCGAAAAACAAACCATATCCGATTCGTCACTACGTTAACTTCATGTTTCTGATCTCCTTCATCATCCTGATCCTGGATTTTGTCATCAGCTTATCTGCGGTATCGATCGTCAAGCAGCAATCCACGCGTTTTCTGCAGGATACCGCGGATTTATACATCAACCGGATCAACCACGATTTCGCTTATATCAACCACTATACGGGCTGGACGCTGGCGAACGATGAGAACTTGCAGGCGATGAACGATCACCCGATGAACAGCGTGGAGTTTTTTGAGGGGAATGAAAATCTGCACAAGCGCTTTAATGAGCTGCAAAAAAACTACGGCCAGGAATACAATTTCTTCGTGTATTTGAAGAAACAGGATTTTTTCCTCAACTGTGCGCCGATCAGTATTCCGTATTCAGATTACCTGGAGCTCAAGGAACAGGTCATCGCCAATGTGGAGGCGGGACGGGATGTCTACGAGAAAATTTACTCCAAGTGGACACCGGTTGAAATTAACGGCAGGCACTATATTACGAACATCGTTCCTTTTCACGATAGCTACATGATCAGCCTGGTGTCCGCGGATCAACTGATTCGTCCTTTACGGGAGCTGAATCTCGGCGAGAACGGGTTCGTCTCCCTGGTGGATAATCGCAGCCAGGTCTTAACCAGCCCGATCTCCAACAACGGCGCGCTGCTGGACGATGATCGGCGACCCTCGTTCTTTCAGAACTTGTTTAAGGGTGGAACGACGGTTAACGGGGAGTTCACGAACGCTTCTTTTCACGTAAAGCTGGTGATCCAGTTCGGGACATTTGAGAAAATCATGATCGCCCAGCTGCTGATCCTCCTGCTCGCCGTTATGATCACCTGCAGCCTGGGGTTCATCCTGATCTACTTCCGGAACAAGGTCCTTCTTCCAATCAAGAGCTTCTCCTATAACCTGGCGTTTTGGACGGAGGAAGGGGAGCCGTTGGCGTTCGAGAGCAGTAAGATCATCGAGCTGGAAAGAGCAAATAAACAATTCATGAACCTGGTCGACCAGATCAAGAAGTTTAAAATCGACTTGTACGAACGGGAACTGGAGAAGCAGCGGATCCAATTGGATTATATGAAGCTGCAGATTAATCCGCATTTTTTCCTGAATTGCCTGACGAATATCTATAGCATGGCGCAAATGCAGCTATATCAGGAAATCGAGCAGATGGCCTTATCCACCTCGCGATATTTCCGCTACATCTTCCAAAACGATGGCGATTTCGTTAAGTTGAGAGATGAGATCGAGCACGTGCGGATATATCTGGATATTCAGAAACACCGGTATCCGGACGCACTGGTTTATCGCATCGACGTAGAGGAAATGTTGGCCGCAGAGATTCAAATCCCGCCGCTCGTCTTGCAGACCTTTGTGGAAAATGCGGTGAAATATGCGGTGTCCCGTATTTCACAAGTACACATCGAATTGGCGGTGCGATTGGAGCGGGAGGATGGCGAGGAGCGCATGACGATCCGGATCACCGATACCGGACCCGGATTCCCGCCGGAGATCCTGGAGTGTCTGCAGAACGGCAGACCTCTGGATCAATCCGCTGGAAACCATATCGGAATCATGAACACACTGCAGCGTTTGGCGTCTCTCTACAACGGGGATGCAGCCGTATCGTTCTCCAACCGGGAGGACGGCGGTGCATGCGTGATCTTATCCCTTCCGGCAGATGCCGGGACGAACAGGAGCGTGGCAGTATGAATGCATTAGTCGTGGATGACGATGTTTACGTCGTCGCTGCTTTAGAGAAGAAAATCGAGTGGAAGGCTCTGGGGATCGATAAGGTCTATACCGCAAACAACGTCGCCCAGGCTCGTGACATCCTGCAACAGCACTCGGTACAAATTCTGATCTCTGACATCGAGATGCCGCAGGGTAGCGGACTTGAGCTGCTCGCTTGGATCCGGGAAGAGAACTATGCCGTCCAGGCTATCTTCCTGACAAACTATGCGGATTTCAACTATGCGCAGAAAGCGATTGAGCTTCAGAGCTTCGAGTATTTTCTCAAGCCAATCGAGTTTGATAAGCTGATGCTGATCCTTCGTAAAGCGGTCGCGCGGGCCGAGGAGCAGCAGCAGCGGGAGAAGGCGATGCAAGAAGGGGTGCTATGGCAGAGAAATCAGGCCAACCTCTTGGAGTATTTCTGGCGTAAGCTGGTGAACGCCAGCGTGGCCGCACCCGTTAAGCCTGCAGCGGTGGCTCAGGCGGTGGAAGATCAGCAGCTCTCCTACCTTCCGTCCGACATCCTTCAGCCAGTGCTGATTCACGTGTTTCCATACAACGGCAGCTTAGGCCGGGAGGAGAAGGGGTTGTTCGATTTTGCCCTCGGGAATGTATTGGGCGAACTGCTCAAACATCCGCAGTTTGCCGTCGAGACGATCCTGGAGGTGAAGGAGCATCAATGGATGGCCATCCTCAAGTGGAACGCCCCGCCGGAACCCGACGTACTCGCGGAGTTATGCTCCGAAGGGATTCGCAGAGCCAACGCCTATTTGCATTGCGATGCTTGCTGCTTAGTGGGTCTCTCCGATCGGCTGGAGAGTATCGGCCACGTACTGCACCAACTGCTGGCGATGAACGAGGGTTTGACCAAAACCCGCAACCGAACCTATTGGGCAGAGCGCGATGATCTAAAAAAGCAAACGGTATATCATCCCCCGAATTTGACCCGTTTGGAGGAACTGCTTCATCAGAACGATTCGGCTTCGTTCCTCGCCGAGACGGCGCGATATCTTCGCGACTGCCTGGACCGCAAGACGCTGGACACCTCTTGCCTTGCCTTATTCCGTCTGGATATTGTGCAGCTTGTCTATGCCTTCTTGAAGTTAAAAGGCATCGAAGCGCACAAATTATATGCAGCGCGGGCCAATGAGCAGCTGTTGGCGCAGTCTCTCCATTCCATCGAGGACATGCAGGAATACGTCACTTATTTGGTGAATACGGCCATGGCCTATCGGGATTTTGCGGCGGAACCGAAATCCGTTGCCGAGGAGATCAAACAGTACATCCACGCCCATTACGGGGATGAGCTGACCCGGAACGACCTCGCGGAGGTCGTCTACCTCAACCCGGATTATCTCGCCCGCTTATTCAAGAAAGAAACGGGCATCTCGCTGGGCAGCTACGTCATCCAGGTCCGGATCTCCGTTGCCAAGCAACTGCTCGAAACAACCAAACTGTCTGTGTACGCTGTGGCAAACCAAGTCGGCTACGCCAACTACTCCTACTTCTCCAAGCTGTTCAAGCAGGAGGTGGGAGTCACGCCCAACGAGTACAAGAAGAACCCGCGCACTGCTGCACGATGGCCGGTGGCGGAGCGGGCTTGAACGCTCCCCAAGCGCATGAAGAAGGGCCTTTCCGACGATCGGAAGGCCCTTTTCCCTTGTCTATTTCGATTTTTGCACCTTAAACGTAAATTTCCATTCCGCCGTATTCCCGGAATACCGGCCTCGATTTTCGGTAACCTTTACTTTAAGTGACTTGGTAATGTCCTTGGTCACGGAGGACCCTTTCACCGTTGCGTTAGCTGAGCCGCTCTCCGGAATTTTGTCCTGCTCTTCCGCATACGCTTTTAACTTCAGACTCTCCGATGATTTTAGCTTCAGAGTGACGGTTGAGCCTTCCTCGATTTCTTTGCCATTCACCGATGCCTTGGTATACCACTCATTGCCAACATGATTGTTCTCCACCAACTCAACACTAACGAGGGTCACCTTGAGTTTGATCGTCTTTGTTGTAGCCGCCGACACAGGCTGAACCAAGCAAACCCAAATCAAGGACAGCATCAGCATAATTTTCAGTGCTTTTTTCATTGAGAGTGCCTCCCTCAAATCATATTTCCAGCAGTGCTCCGCACGGCCTGGGTTCCGCTTCCATTTTACTCCAATCCTTTGACACCCACAATCCTATGCAAGTGCAAAAGAAGATCGCCGATCAACGGCGATCTTCTTCGCTTATTCACTTATTTTCCAACCGACAGCAAGAACCGCTCCAAAGCCCCCGTATCCGTAATGCTATGGTTGCAATCCCGGTTCTCCAGGCAGACATAATTCCCGTACATGGAGAAGTTGTCCGGCGAAGCATGGGCGGACTTGGTTTTCACCGAGAAAAAGGCAAGCTCCTGATGCCGATTGCAGAACAAGCAATACCCTTTCTTATTGGTCGGCGTGATGCGGCCCTCGATGCCGATGAACCGGCCTTCGTACGGGTAGACGATGTATAGCTTGTTCGTCGCGATGTCCACCCAACTCAAGTACGTCACGTAACGAAAGTCGATGGCGGCGAGATCCGGTACTTTCAGCTTTTATTTTTAGGGAATAGCTTCTCAATCTGCTTCACCGTAATCGGCGGAAAAGGCTCCAGATATTGTTCCAACGCGCCAAGATATCTTTGGAACTCATAAGCTGTCTCGAAGGTCGCGATTTGACCGAGCATCTGCTTCTGCTCCTCCGTCAGCGTCGGAAAGGCCTCAACGATATTCGTAACGGCACTAAACCTTACTGTCTCCAGAACGCTTCGATCCGCGACGGCTCGCAGGGTTTTCTGAAGAAATTCCGCTTGTTTCTTGATCACGTTATACTGGTGGTTTCTAATAAATGGTGTACACATAGCTTTCAGCCCCTTATTTGTAATGAATCAATTCAATAAGGTGCAAAGCCTGTTATTAGAAACGATAAAATGAATTTTGGGCGATCGAATAGGAAAAAGTATATCAGCAAGTTCGGAAAGCCGCAATTCGATTCCTCTTAAAATCAAACAAGTGCCCTACTCTCTTGTCCACACCGATTCATAGAAACGGAAATATATTATATCACCCCTATGAAAAGGAGTGATAGATTTGGCAAACCGCGATGTACGTCTTGCATTATGGTCAGGTACTAATTTTACTGGCCGCCGAATTCTCTTCAGACGCGGCGGGGTCGCTGTCCGCGATCTTGGAGCGTTCAGATTCAACAATGCACTTACCAGCTTCCGTCTCAGAAATATTGTGCAAAGCTCTCGCGTTACCCTGGTGTTGTTCTCGGGAACGAACTTTCAAGGTTCCTTCCGGGTATTCCGGGGCAGTCAAAATGTGTCCAACTTGGGCAATTTCAACTTCAATAACGTGACATCTTCGCTCATTTTAGTTGGCCGTAATCTGACGAACTCGGAGATCGCTGAAATCCAACGCACCGGAAGACCACCTAGAGACATTCTTATTATTAGACAATAATTGATTACAGGCTCATCGTTGGAAGCAGATCTAAAGAAGCTAGAATTCACCGCGTTCCTCTTACCCGGATTGGTTTCCTCCTTAAATGCACGAATATAGCGAAACGCCCCGGCCTTAGATCGCTCTTTGGCTGGGGCGTTTGTTGTTTAAGCTGCTTTTTTACTTTGCACCTTTGTAAGTTAAATTGATGTGATTCAGGTCCGTACTGCTATCAAAAATAAATTCAAGCTGGTAATCCCCACGGACGTACACTAATTTTTTCTGAGTGAGTTTACCCGATTTAATGGTAGAAGTCGAGTTTGGCATCCCATTTCTGGATCATTTCATCACGTGGATTGCCCTCATCCGCATTCAGAATTAGGGATACATTCAACTCGCCTGAATGTTTGGGGGGTTCTAAACTTGACCATTTTATTCCGTGTTTCGCCAGTTTCATATGTGCCTCTTGCACTTGCTTGCCTGAATAGCCGTGTTCATTAAATAAAAATAATCCTACTAATGCAAAGAAGCAACAATTTCTACCTTCATTCGATCAGGATCCTCAAAAAATACCGCATAATGATCCGGTCCACCTGCATAAGGATGTCTATCTTTATACAGAATAGTAACCCCACGATCTTCAAGCTGATTCGTAATCTTATTTACCTGCTCCTTGGAATTAGCTTGGAAAGCAAGATGATTTAATCCCACTCTTTTTCGGTGATAGGGAATATCTAAGTATTTTTCTCCTGTTTGTACAAAGACAATATATGTAGTTCCGCTGATCCAACTCACTCCCTGGTCCCACTCTTGATAGACCGAATATCCAAGCTCTTGAAAAATCCAATCCCAGAACGCTCTACTTGTTTGGAGGTCGGAAACATTGATTTCGACATGATGGATCATTGATAAGCTCCTTTTTATTACATTCCCTCAAGGATGTTTCTAGCAACCTGGTTTGCTTCATTTTTATTTCCCGCTGGTCCTGATACATATCCCTCAGTAAGATGATATCTCTCATTTATATCATTCAATTGTAACCATACCTTATTAAAATCAGCGGATGTCATTATGGAGCCGATTGAATTTAGTACATGAAACTCATTATTCTTTGTAAGTGTTTCAAAATATTTGTTGCCTTCTCTCTTGAGCTTGATATCATAGACCAAATCGTTATCTACAATCATTTTTCCGATGAACCTATCTTTCCCAAATAGCACTTTATAGTGCTCGCCGATGATTGATATTTGCGTTTGCTTTTCGAACTCCGTTTCTACCGAGTAAATAGTGCTTCTCAGACTTACTTCTACATGACGGGGACGATGAAAGTCATAAGTGAGATAAAGAATTACAATAAGGAATATACAACATAATGTTATGATCACTCTCTTCTTCAATTGGTCACCTCCATAAGATGAAACCTGAAGGATGTTACGGAGTCTTCAAGTTATTCAATCAAATCAAGACTTAACCGGATCATATCCCTGCACTGAATTCCGTTCTCATAAATCTTTTCAGGATAATGTCTTATAAAAAAATCCCGATCGATTCCAGTAATTCGGAATCCACATTTTTGATAAAGGAATAGCTGACCTATGCTTGAGTTTCCTGTCCCTATTTCAATCGTTTTGACGTTTTGTTCTCTTGCTTTGTCAATTGCAAAATGGATCAGTTTCTTCCCGATTCCTCTTCCCTGAAAGTCTTCACGCACCGCGATATTAACAATCTCCAATGTTCCTGGTCGTGTTTGTAGTAATACAATGACAGCAATAACTTTATCTCTATCATGCAAACCAACATAACACTGACCTCTTTGCAAATACTCCTCGATCATCTCTTGCGATGGATCAGCTAAGAGTAATAGATCAAGGGGAATATCTTCGTGATCCTTAAGTAATCTAATCTTCACATCCATATTTATCTCCCATACATTCTGCAGTAATTGAATCTATTGTTCTTGCATGCATGAACTAATATTCTTTATTGAACCTACAAATTACGTCGATGATTTTGTGTATTGAAATCTAGAAATAGAAAGACCAATCCCACAATAATGCAGAGTGACCCAAACCAATAATTGATCCGCCTTCTTCGACCAAGGAATTCAAACTTCAAACCGTAAGACTCATCCAAGAAGAAGGGAAAACGGTGGCGCAGGTAGCCCGAGAAATGGGGCTGCATGAGTACGTTGTACCGCTGGATCGCCGAATTCAAGAGTAGCGGAGAAGCCGAATCAGGTCTGGAGGACCCCTGCACGCGTAAAATTGTCGGCTTCCATATGGACGAACGAATGACGAAGGAGCTTTGTTTGAAGGCCCTGGATCAGGCGTATCGCCTTCAGAAGCCCAAAGGGAACGTGGCTGCATCATTCTGATCGCGGCAGCCAGTACGCATCCTCAGACTATTAGCAGCGATTGAAACAATATGTCATTATAGGCAATAAATGGATTTTCAAAGCCCCATACTCCTAAAAGTATTGCTATTTCAATTAGCCAATGAAATATTTTGTTTTTTTCTTTTTTATTTTCTTCCATTACTCTTCTTCCAAAAAATGTTTTGTGTCCGGCTGCTTCCGCTTCCTTGCTACTGAAATGCCTCTCCGAATCCACTCCTAACTTCGTGCCGGACCGAGGGCGAATGCCCGATGCGTGAATATGGTGTTATCTGTAGTAATCGCCATCTTCGTCCCCTCTTCCAAACGGCAGTTCTATATATTCTTCTATTTCATAATCCTCATCCATTTCAGAAAATAATAATCGTTCAATCTCTTGGTTTTCTATTATCTTCTTCTTTTTCATATCTGTCCTTCTAATTTTATTTTGTAAATCTATTTCCAATTGCTTCTTATATTCTTTATCAATTTGGATTCCCAGTTTTTCTAGTTCTCTTACTGCACACAATAGATCAACAGCAAAATGATTGCTATATCCTCTAACAAGATTCTTTCCATTGTACTTAACTAACCAATGCTTCGCAGCTTGTAGTCTGCCTTCTTGATTAAGTCTTTTATGTCTTGGTGTATTATTTTTCTTTTTCATTTTTCCTCTTGGCTCTTATGAATTTTGCGATTATTACAGATTACGTTCGTGTATTCACGACGTCCTTCCCCCTTAGATAGCTCCTATCTTAGGGGGAAGGATGTGTCCGGCTGAATTCACTTCCCTGCTTCTGCCAATGACATCCCCGAATCCACTTCCGACTCCGGTCCGGACCGAGGAGGCTCGTCCCCCGATGCGCAAATATGGTGTTAGCTGAATTTGCTGTCTTCTACGAATTACTAAAAATAGATCTTTACATCTTTGTAATCATGTATCCCTGTTCCATGCCTGGCTAATCCTTTATTAAACAGCTCCTGGCAGGCATTATTCAACTCAATTATAAAATCCTTGCTCAAGTCTAATTCATTATGTCCCGGCAGTATTCTTGTTATATGATCGATTCGACTTATCTTCTCTACAGATTTGATAAACAACAATGGATCTGTCGTTGGATAAAATGCAAACAAAGTTCCCTTGTAGATTAAGTCTCCAGTATACAAATAGCCGCGCTCTTCTTCATAAATACATAGATGCCCTGGTGAATGCCCAGGTGTATGTAAGAAAGTTAATGTTCTGTTTCCTAAATTTATCGTTTGATTATCCTTTAATACGGCAGTGGGCTTACCCCTGTATGGCTCATAAGCTTCTATTCTAAAATCAACTGGTAACGGTTTTGTAATATCTCTACCTACATCACGACGTATTACCTCAATAGGAAGTCCAGGTATTCCATTCTCTAACCAATCATTCTCTAACTCATGTACGTATATTTCATTAAACTGCCCATGACCCCCAATATGATCCCAATGAACGTGTGTTGTTAAGACTTTAATAGGCAAAGAAGTTAATTGATCAACAACACTTTTGATATTTCCTATTCCAATTCCTGAATCTATTAGCGCAGCGTATTCATCACCAATAACTAAATATGAATGCACCTTCTCCCAATGGCCATATTCACTTATGGCAAAAGTCATTGGGTCGATTTCTTCAATTGTGAACCACTCATCGGGATTCAATGAGTTTCCCTCCCTTTTACTTTCGTTCTTTACAGCAATTTCAGCTAACGTTACTGTATCTGCAAACCCGAGAGGCTTAAAGGAGCGATAGCGACTGGGTCCCACGGACTTAGTCTCGCAGGGTTGTGAGCTGATTTAACTTCTCTGCTATTTCTTCTTGCGAACCAAGGGCGTAGCCCGCAGCGTAGATACTATGTTATAGGATGTCAGCGACTTCTTTGAATCATCTATATACCGAAGTTTATTACTCAAGATACCAATTTATCATTGTAGCTTCATTACATTCAATCGCTTCCCAACCTTCACTAGTAATTATTTCTTTCGTGTTTATATCATTGCTTAATATAAGTGTAATCAATGAATCATAAACACTTAAAAATGCTGTATCATTAGTTTCATACGTTACAATAATCTCTGAAGGTGCCATTTCATAGAAGTTTTTATTTGTAATATCATCTACTAGTATTTCACCACTTGTATCGAATATTGGTTCAGAGTATTGGATTTTTGTAATTCCCTTTGATTTAAATACTTCAATTATTGTTGCAATTAAGAAGTGAGAGATAAATCTCAAGTTAGTTCTCCAATTCGTTCAGCAGAAACATAACCTCTAAAATAGAAGAATCCTCTCGGTTCCAAAAAAGCAATGGTTTATACTCATCTTTTTCTAGTCCGGGTAACCAATTACTCACAAACTCTTCTAAAATCGCCTTCGTCAAGACTCACCAAGGTTCCACCAACCAAGTAAGTTATCTTATATGTTAACAGCGGTGTAATATCAGGGCGAATAAAGTTTCCAATGCCCTTCGGTAACAACTTCGACTGCTCCGTCGGTCACTTTGATGGCGGTCTGATCATCAATCGCATACGCCGGCCCCTGCATCCCGGCGGCCCATCTCTCTGCAGCTGACATGGTGTTTTCCGGAAGCATCTCGTGGTCCAGATGCGGAAATATTGCAAAATCAACCAGTCCCAGCGCTTCATCGCCACCGGTGGGCGGAGTCCAGCCAACGAAAAATTCCCCGATGTTAGGTGCCATCACCATACTCCCGGCGCTCAGTCCCACATAGACTGTGTGCAGCGACGGCAAGAGGTCTGCCAGCCCGGATTGCCGCATCCAGTGGCACAGGTATAGGGCGTCCCCGCCCGCCACTAGCAGGACGTCCGTCTTCTGGACCAGCGGCACCCAGCGGTCTTCGCCGATGCTTGGCAGCGCTGTAAGCTCCAGCACGCCGACGGACTTCCAGCCCAGGCCGACCATGTGATCCTCGGAATTTCCGCTGATGAATTCCCAGGCTTTGACGCCGGGGCCGACCCAGGGGTGTCCGTACATCGCGGTGGGGATGCACAGGGCATTGGAGTCGGAGATCGGCTTGCCCAGCATGCCAACCAGCGCGTCGTGTATGCTTTTGTTACTGATGCCTCCAGATGTGAGCAGAAATTTCATAACTTCACTCCCTTTCATTGTGTGCATCTGACGTTTATTCCTTTACACTTTTCAAACGGGGGTGCGAACGTCTAAGGGACAGCTTAAGCTGGTATACAACCCAAACTGACCTGACATTGTTTCGGTCTTTTAATTACATCGGACATTGTTTCTATCAAACAATCATTTGCTTTAGTGGACTTCGTAATTTCCCATATGCCTAGGTATTCAAAAAAATGATTGAACTATCCTGCCCTTGCCAGTAGTTTACTAACTAAGAAGAAATCTCTTTTGATTTTTTCGCTGATTTCCTATAACGTTTTTGTATTCACGAAACGACCCAGCCTTAGATAGCTCTTATCTTAGGCTGGGTCGTTTGTTGTCTGAGCTTGCTTCTTCGGTTATTCGTCTGACAACCAAGAGACCATTAAGTCTCGCAGCGTGAATACGGTGTTATATGAAGTGTCACTCTTCATTGAAAGTACTACGATAATATTTCATTCCATTCTTCTTCTGAGATAACTTTATTTTTGACTTTGCTAGACTCAATTGATTCTATAAATGAAACAATGCTTGAAATATTCTTAAAGATTAATAAACTTTCTTGATAATTCAAAATACTGTTGTCATGAGCAAAACTCCTATCATTTCTTACTTCATTAAAAGCTTCCAGTATCGATATCGAACTTTTTAGTATTCTTTCTGTCATTGATGATTCTATATATCCATTCTTTTTGAGGAATTTTATATACTCTCCATAAAAACTATGAAGCGGTTTACTCTTGTCATACGATATCCCATGCCGATCACACAGACTTCTTATATATTTGACCATATAAGTATGAAGTCTATCTAACGCTACTTCTGGTTCATTTTTTTCAATTGCCTCTCTTATATTCTTGGCAAGGAGTTTAAAGTTCATATCATCAATCTGGGGTTCAGTCAAATCAGCTAAGTGTTCAGAGATATTTTCACGTTTAAGTTTTTCTGCGATCTTGATACATTCATCAAACAGCTCTTGTTCTTTATCGCTTATTTCTTCCTCAAACCTTGCTTTCATTTCCTTCCAATAGTTCAACAAATCAATGGTAAGGACAGAAACAATATAATTGTTCTCCAATCTCCATATTGCTCTAAGTCTATTTGCTTTTGAGTCTCCAAAGATAGAATATTTGGGGTCATAAACATCAATATTCACAGAATCAAATACGGATTGCTGAAAACTATTATTAGAAAAATTCAGTACATATCCACCCCCCATATTAAAAATTCTCTCGAGTTTTATTTTTTCAATGTTTGTCAAGTCTGACACCAATGATCACACCCTCAAAAACATATTGTGACATTTCATCTAACGTTTCCGTGTTCACGACGTCCCACCGACTTAAGCCACGAAGTGGCGGCCGCGATGCGGTTAGTCGGTGCGGATGTGTCCGGCTGATTCTGCTTCCCAGAAGCTGCCAATTACATCCCTGAATCCACATCTTACTCCTGCCGGACCGAGGGGCGAATGCCCCGAAGCGTGAACATGGTGTTAGACGAAGTTATTGCCATCTTGATATGCCTGCATTAATGTTCTTATTACTCATTTTTCATTTCATTTCTAATTCTATTCTCAATAACAAGTAAATCTTCTCTTGCATCCTTAGCAATAATCTTCAATATAATTCCCAATAAAATAAGAAATATAGAAACTAGAAATGAAAATATTGTTATAAGTTTTCCAAGCAATTTATCTTTAATATCGTAATCTATAAGCTCATTAAAGTTGCTTGTACTAAAGAAAATAATACCTAAGAAAAAGAATACAACCCCTACTAAAATAAGCCAGATTGATGGTTTTTTGGCTCTTTCAAAATACGGCATAGTAATCCTCCAATCAAATTATTATTTCGATTTAAATCAACAAATTTAAAGTCCTTTGATGTGAGGTTTTTACTGTATTGCAATAATTTCGTCTAACGTTCTTGCATTAACGACGCCCCACCACCTTAAGGCTCCAGAGGAACCGGCCGCGATGCGGTTAGGTGGTGCGGGTGTGTCGCCTGTGATAGCCTCTTCGAAATGCCTCGGGCGACCGTGGGACGGCGAAGCCGACCCGATGCGTGAATGCATTGTTAGCTGATGTTGCTGCCTTCTCTTGAAATTTCCCGCGAGGTATTTCTTCTATAATTATCAAATAATTTTTTTATATCCGATTTTCTTGTTACATAGCTAGTTAATACTTGACTATTCTGAACAAAGTTACTAACTTTCTTAATATTGATGTTACAGAAGAAAAGAATCCTTAGTTTTAATTTACCTCTTAAATTATCATCTATGGTTTTCTTAAAGCTAAGTCTTATAAACAATATCTCATACGCAGCATAGAGTACAAAAAAATATATGTAGATTACAAACATCAATGAAAGGAGTAGCGGTAAAAGAAAGTCCTTAATTAATTCACTTACGTTAATTTGATCTAAGCCTAATATAATTGATCTTATTGAGTGAATTATTACAATGAACCCTATTATAAATAATATAGCGTTGAAGAAGTTCTTTATGATTGCATTTCTATTTTGGTAATCTGCCGAATGTTCTATAAATCCTACAAATATAGAAGAAACGATAATAAGAAACACAATTACAATCTCCCATATTACTCTGAAACTATAAAGGTTAGTAATGAACTCTACGATAGCGACTATTTTGACATTTTCTTTAATCATATTATAAAAGTAGCTAATATCTTTTGCCTTTCCGATTGCAGATGACGCAGAAATTACACCGGTAACGAAAAACCATACAAGTGTGTCTTTCAACTGTCTATATTCCCAGAATCCAATCTTTATTAAAATATAGATCATTAACAAGTAATAAATACACATAGTGATATACCAATATACTAACTTTCTACTAAACATAATTTTTAGCATACCTGGAATTTGTGCTCTTACATTATGTAAAGAGAGTGCATACAAAATAAAAATCAATATCCAAAATCCAATAGCTAGTTCCCTATTGCTAAATACTTGATTTAATTGTGAGAGCCACATTTTATCATCTCGCTCTTTTGTGTTTTCGCAGCAATGTCAGCTAACGTTCTCGTATTCACGAACCCTCACTGGCTTAAGAGGCTTTAGCCCCGGGTCCGACGGACTTTGCCAGTGCAGGGTTGTCTGCTGATTCCACTTCCTCGAAAACCCTCTTGCAGACCAAGGACCGTTAGGCCCGCAGCGTGAATACGGTGTTATCTGCTGTTCCTCGACTCCAATGAAATACTTTCAAGTACTAATTCTTTGTTATCTCGATGATTGAAGCATGTGGAATCTCCTCGATTTCGTACTGTGTCCTAAATGCCATTCCATGTCCTACTACAATCACATAGTCATATGTTTTGTATTTATCAATCACTTTGTCCATTCTATCTTTCATCATTTGTTTAGATTCCCATTTCCTCGTTTCTCCTGCTGGATAAATTCCTTTATGATTATCATAATCTATACTTAATTCTCTTAATTGCTCTAATGAATCATATTGAAAGGTGAGATCTCGCTGCCATTCCCTTAGATCAAATTCGACTCTTAGCTCTAGCTTTAGTTCTTTGGACAGGATCGCGGCTGTCTGCATTGCTCTTGTATATGGAGAACTTATTATAATATTTCCCTTTTTTAGTCTTGGATCTCGTGATGCACTATGTACTTGTTTGATACCGCCTTCTGTAAGTGGGACTAAATCCCGTCCATGTCCTCTAAGTTTATATATTTCGTTAATTTCCCATAATGGTTCGCCATGGCGAACTAAATAATATGTTGTCATTCATTCCACGTCTCTCTATTAATAATTTGCTTTCGAGGAATTGCAGATAACGTTTTTGTATTCACGAAACGACCCAGCCTTAGATAGCTCTTATCTTAGGCTGGGTCGTTTGTTGTCTGAGCTTGCTTCTTCGGTTATTCGTCTGACAACCAAGAGACAATTAAGTCTCGCAGCGTGAATACGGTGTTAAGTGAAGTCTCCCTCTTCTTGAATTGCCCTCACGATAATGGGTTTAACTTCTTTTAGGTTTCTTGTAGCTACTTCCCAAACGATACTTTCATCAATTCCAAAATATTCGTGAATCAAGATATTCCTTAGTCCGATCATATTCTTCCAAGGGACTTCTGGATACTTCCTCTTAACTTCATCGCTAAGATTTCTAGCGGCTTCTCCGATAATTTCTAAGTTTCTTATTACTGCATCCAAAAGCATTTGATTAGCTAAAAACTCATCATATTTAACGGCACCGAGATAAGTTTCTATCCGATTAATTGACTCTAGAATGTCCATTAGTACATTAACCGATCGCTTCACTGATATTGTACCTCGCTAAGAATTTCATCTTTCATATAAGATTTAATGGCATTAGGGGTTACAAGATCGACTTCTCTGCCAAATACAGACTCTAAATAATCCTTCAAATCCAAAAATTCAAATCCTACTGGACGAGAAAATTCAACTAATAAATCGATATCACTTGTTTCCGTCTGTTCATCTCGAGCAAAAGAACCAAATAATCCTATCTTCGAAACATAAAAACGATCCATCAAAAATCTCTTTTCAATCCTTAACTTGTTTTCAATATCTTCTCGCTTCATTGAATTCCCTCCTTGTTTCAAGATTATGTTTTCATTATAACCTAATGGATATTATTTTGTTCGTATTGTCTTTAAAGGGAGATTTCACTTAACGTTCTTGTATTCACGAACCCGAGAGCCTTAAGTGAACAACGGGAACGGGTCGCCAGACTTAGGCTCGCAGTGGTTGTCTGCCTGATCCCCTTCTTCGAAATGCCGCGGGCAGACCAAGGGGCATTAGCCCTGCAGCGTGAATACGGTGTTAGACGAAGTACTTGTCCTCTTTGAGTTTACTGATATAGTTATTATTAAATCCTTAATGTCCTTGGAGGTAATATCTTGAGAAATCTTGTGGACGATTATTTAACTCATAATTTAACCCCTTTACTTTTAGAATTTGGTGCAAATACAGAAGTTGTCTCGAAAGTCTGCGCTGATATCAACTCAAGGTTATCGTCAATAATTTATCGTTGGAGTGATGAAGAATTCCGTTCAACAATACTCCTACATGGAATTGAAGAAGCCACATACTATAGCCCTGTGAGTGATATAAATATAAGGGCACTTGTGGTAGTTTGTATTAGAAATAGCTTGCTAGAGGACCTTTCAAGCACAAGATCTGCAGCCAAAAGTCTTGGTTTATCAAATCCTATTATCTCAGATGACCAAATTAAGAAAATTACTTCGGATGCTATTACTTTCTTCTCAAATAACGACCTGCTGTCAGCATCCCAACAAATCACTAAGCCTCTAGTGGATCCTTTCGAAAAGATTCAATTTGAGTATCCTCTAGCCTGGTATGTAATGAGAAAACTTAGTAAATGTACTAATTTTACAACATTTGGGGCCAAAGAAATTTTGAAAAGTAATGACTATACTACCAACAAAAGTAATGCATCGGATATCTTTGTAGAAGTTCAAAGTGGAATTGACCCCACTATTAATCATACCTTAAACAAAATACTTGAAAGTATTAGAAACAGGAAACAGCACTTTTTCTTTTCGGACTCTTTCAAGATGATAACAAGGCACCCAGAGAAATTGTATAAAATTATTGAATCCGTCCTAAATGCAAATGCTCCAGTAGTGACCTTTAACTATTACATTAGTAATGGCTATGTTGCACGCAGAACTAATTTGTTAAAACCAGCCCACTCAGAGAAAGATCTTAACGAAAAGTACAAGAATACTAATGGCTTAAGAAAGGCGCATTTAGAGATAATTAAAATCATGCGCTGATTTTAATGTTCTGATCACTTACAAGTATTTCGTCTAACGTCTGTGTATTCACGACCCCGAGAATCTTAAGGCTCCGGAGGAGCCGGCCGCGACGCGGTTAGGTTCGCAGGGTTGTCCGCTTGGATCCACTTCTTCGAAATTCCTCGGGCGGACCGAGCAGCCACCAGGCTGCGATGCGTGAATACGGTGTTAGATGAAGTACCCGTTCTCTTCGATTCACTTACACCTCAACAATTCCTTGTGATTCATATGGATAGTCAATTTGTTTCTTGATGATTTCTACAGCATCCTTATTAACTAATAGGCTAACAATATATAAAGCAAGATCAATTGATGTCGATACTCCCCCGGCAGTTATGAGATTCCCATCCTTAACTATTCTTGATTTAATCACTTCTTCACAATATGGCTCTAGTAATTCATAAGCATTGGGATGTGTTGTTGCTTTCTTGTACTTTAAAAAGCCTGCAGCTCCTAGTAAAAGCGAGCCTGTACAAACAGACACTATGTACTTTACCTTATCAGCTTGTCCCAACCATGTGATAAATTCCTCGTCAAATCTGAGTTTACGTGTTCCCATCCCTCCAGGAACAAATAATAGATCATATTGTGAGAGATCTGGCTTGATCTTGTTTACTTTAATTGTTAATCCTAACTCATCAGATATTTCTTCAGATAGGCCACAGATATCCCATGTGGTCCCTTTTTCTTCAAATAAGTTCAACCGATAGATAACATCATAAAATCCAATAAAATCAAGAAATGTGATTCCATTGAAGAGGACAAAACCGATCTTCATACGAACTGACCTCCTAGGTTTGATCGCTCTTTACAGGTATTTCATCTAACGTTTTTGTATTCACGAAACGACCCAGCCTTAGATAGCTCTTATCTTAGGCTGGGTCGTTTGTTGTCTGAGCTTCTTCCATGATTATACATCCGACAACCAAGGGGCGATAGCCCCGCAGCGTGAATACTGTGTTAACTGAAGTCAACAACTTCATCGAACTGCTTCACTCTCTATGTATTACTAGTCTTTATTCCCATCAGCATAAGCCTCCGTTATAATTTGAACACCCATTTTGAAACCATAGATGAATACTTCAGTTGAATATATCGAAGAAGACTTTCCTAATAGATCATATATTTTTTCAAGAAGTTCTATCTCATCCTCCGTCAGGCTGGTTATTAGCTTCTCCTTGAAGTTTGAGATTTCGACATTCAACAACTTGTACTCTGGATTCTTTGGTATAATCTTTTCTTCTGGTCTAATTTCTCCAAAATACAATTGCTCTAATAAGCTACTCATCCTTCATTCCCTCCATTGTGTTTCTCATAAGAATACTTTAGCGATTTTATCGCTAAAACTCAATAGCGAATTACTCGCTAGAGTATTTTTATGTTGGAGGTGTTTATATGTACCCAAGAATTAGAAGCTTGCGTGAAGATAAAGATTTAACTCAATCTCAAATTGCTGCATATCTCAACTGTAGTCAACGTATATACAGTAATTATGAACGCGGTGAAGTCGATATTCCAACCGCCATACTCATTAAACTTGCCGACTTCCACCAAACCAGCACCGATTATCTTCTTAATAGAACTAACATTAAACAAGCTTATCCCAAAGATTGAAAAAGATTTTTGGAGTTCTTATTTCACTATCGTTGATTTCAGTTAACGTTCTCGTATTCACGAACCCGAGAACCTTAAGGCAGCTTTAGCTGCCGGCCGCGACGCGGTTAGGTTCGCAGGGTTGTTCGCCTGAATCCACTTCCAGCTTCATCCTCATCGGGCGAACCAAGGGCCGACTGGCCCGCAGCGTGAATATATTGTTATATGACGTCATAGACTTCTTCGATTAACTACCAATGAATGTATCCTGACTTCTTTAAGATCTTATAGGTCATTGAATTCAATTCATTTATTGGCTCTTTTAAACTAAAATACTTCAATTCAAGTCCTTCATTATCATTGATTGTTGGAATCCCAGATACCTTGTGGGCTTCGTATACTATAATTGCATTATAAACTTCATCGCCATGAGGATATTGATAGTACATATCACTTCCAGATAAGACCGTTATAAATTTCAGTTCTTCTGCATTGAGTCCAGCTTCTTCATATAATTCTCTATGTCCTGCTTCTTCAAAAGTTTCAGCTATTTCTAAGGCTCCTCCAATAACTCCCCAATCTCCTGTATCCGTTCTTCTTTGAAGCAGTATATTCTTTTCTTCGTTCAATACGATAACCGTCACACCAGTCAAAATTAAAGGTCGAGTACCGACCAATTTCCGGAGTTCTGAAATATATCCCATCTTGATTCCTCTTTCTAATATTCATTTGTCTGTGATGTCATATAACGTTCCTTGTATTCACGACGCCCCACCACCTTAAGGTCACGAAGTGACCGGCCGCGATGCGGTTAGGTGAATGGATGTGTCCCGGCAATTACTTCCCCGACTTATCTTCCGGGACCGAGGCGGCTTGTCCGCCGATGCGTGAACACATTGTTAGATGATGCTTGCAGGCCTCTTTGAATTACTTACACTATTTTCTTTGCAACATAGGTTATACAATCCGTTGTCAGTTTTACGGGTTCTCCATTTCTGTCAATCTCATATTCTAATTGTTTTACAAATCGTTTTTTGATTTCCCAACCAGAATATTGATGATCCAATAATTCCATCATTCGTTCAGTAGATATATTCACTTCAAACATTGGATCTAATTCTTGTCCATTATCAAGGTTTACTTCCTTTATGTTCGATCCAATAATTATACAGTTGGATCCATTCGTTTTGGTTCCAAGAGTCATTTCTTTAAGCTTTATTTCCAATGCCCTTTCCGAACTAACATGTTCCAAGGCAGATACAGAAATAATCATGTCATACTCGTCTTGTTCGATTCTGAACTGTTCAATATCTGATAATCTTGTAACAATATATTGTTCAACCCCAAATTTGTTACTATAGCTTTTCAATTTATCTATCGCTGATTCCAATAAATCAACGCAAACTACTTTCCCCATTCTGGTCTTTAATGATTCTGCTATGGGGATACTATTCCTACCAATTCCAGATCCTAAATCTAATACAGATAAGTATTCTTGACCTTTATACTCATCGAGGAGGTCGATTACGGTTCTTACTGGTCTATGCAGCCACGAACCAGGTTCATACAAATTGTAATTATCATAACAGAAGTCATGATATTTCTTCTCTTCTGATCTTATATACGCTACTCTGTCCAAACCCTCACCTCTAGCTTTCTGCAAGTTTCATCTAACTCCCTTATCTCTGCACGTCACAAATACCATCTTGACCTGGGGATTTGCGTAATCGATTACATCACCTTAATTATACCTCCATTCCTTAATTCTGTAAGTTGTAATTTATCCTCCTCCCGGAGTCTGCTATTCCCCCCTTCGATCACGTAAAATCCGATCAAGCGGACTCTCAATCCGTTTCAGATTCTTGGTGCTGACGTGGGTGTAGCGTTCGGTGGTGGAGGGATTGGCGTGGCCCAGCAGTTCCTGGATATAGCGGAGGTCGGTGCCGTTCTCAAGCAAATGGGTGGCGAAAGAGTGCCGAAGGACGTGAATGCCTACCTGTTTCCGGATGACGGAGGTTTGCAGGGCTTCCTGAAATACCTTTTGCAATGAACGTTCATGCAAGTGGCTCCCCGAATGCTGCCCCGGAAACAACCACATCGAGTTGGAGAGTCGCTCCGCTTCTACGTATTTTTTGATCATGTCCCAAGCCGTTTGCGATAGTAAGGTATGCCTGTCCTTTTTGCCTTTTCCTTGCCGGACTCGAAGGATGCCGCGTTCTGGGTCGATATCCGTGACTTTCAGCCGTACGACCTCGCTCACGCGCAGCCCTGAGGCGTAAGCCAGATACAACATCGTGCGGTGCTTCAGATTCGTCGGCGCTTGGATAACGCGGAGTACTTCCTGCTCCGATAGGACATAGGGCAGTTTTTTCTCTTTTTGGGGTCGGATATATTTCATCTGTTCGGAAGGTTGCTTGAATACCTCGACGGCCAGGAAACGCAAAGCACTGATGGCTTGGTTCACATAAGCAGGAGAGTGCCCTTGCTCAAGGAGCTGCAAAGCATACTGTTGTGTACGGGACGAGTCGATGATCGCGGACATAATTTTCTCATCCTTGAGGGTTCCTGGGCTTTTCATCTTCAAATGATCAGCCAAGTTCTGCAAATATCGCCGGACATGCCCCCTGTAGGCCTTGCTGGTTTTGAGGCTATATCCCTTCAGCTTGAGCGAGGTGAGTAGCTTTTGTTCCAGGGCCTGAATGAATTTTTCATCGCTGGATAGCTTTGACGACACGGCTAACCCGTCCATTCGAATCTCCGCTTCCGGAAAGCACTCTGCGAATTGCCTGATTTTCTCCTCTGTGCAAGGAAAACGCCAGAACTTCCCATTAGGATCCCACTTCCCTCCCCCAACCGCACGCAGCTTACCTACATCCTCTTTCGAGAAATCCTCCAATTTCACGGAAACCTGATCATGTTCGATCCGATAAATATGAATGTACATCCCTGATCCCCTCCATTATTCTGTCTAGCTTGAAAAAAAGAGACAGCCCCTCCCGGGGTCTGTCTCCGATTCTTTCGAATGAATGGTGTTACTTTATCGGTATGAATCCATTAGATTCTATTACTGCTGAAACCACATTTTAAACATGTGCTTCGTGGTCGCCTTGTTCATTTCGGCGATGGAAGTGGTCAGCGGGATGCCTTTCGGGCAGGCGCGGACGCAGTTTTGCGAGTTGCCGCAGCCTTCGATGCCGCCGGGTTCCATCAGGGCCTCCAGACGCTCTTCGGCGTTCATCTCGCCTGTTGGATGCGCGTTGAACAAGCGCACTTGGGAAATAGCTGCCGGACCGATGAAGTCCGTCTTCTCATTGACGTTTGGACAAGCCTCCAGGCAGACGCCGCAGGTCATGCACTTGGACAATTCATACGCCCATTGCCGTTTCTTCTCCGGCATCCGAGGCCCCGGTCCCAGATCGTACGTGCCGTCGATCGGAATCCATGCTTTCACCCGCTTGAGCGCATTAAACATCCGGCTGCGGTCGATCACCAGGTCGCGTACGACCGGGAACGTCCGCATCGGTTCAATGCGAATCGGCTGTTCCAAATTGTCGATAAGTGCCGCACAAGCCTGGCGCGGTTTGCCGTTGATCACCATCGAGCAGGCGCCGCACACTTCCTCCAGACAGTTGGACTCCCAGCAAACCGGCGAGGTACGCTCGCCCTTCTGGTTCACCGGGTTCCGCTGGATTTCCATCAAGGCGCTGATCACGTTCATGCCAGGGCGGTAATCCAGCTCGAATTCTTCCGTATAAGGCTTCGAGTTCGGATCATCCTGGCGTGTAATGATGAATTTAACTTTTTTGGCCGTTTGTTGTTTGGCCGATACATCCGTTTCCGCCATTGCCATGGGTATCCCCTCCTATTTGTCCTTCGAGTAGTCGCGAATCCGCGGTGGGATCAAGGAGACGTCGACCGGTTCGTACGAAATTTCCGGGCCGTCCGGCGTCCACTTCGCCATTGTCGTCTTCAAGAATTCCTCGTCGTTCCGGTTCGGGAACTCCGGTTTATAATGCGCGCCCCGGCTTTCGTTACGCAGCAGCGCCCCCTTCGTCATGGCTTCGGCCAGCTCCAGCATATTCCACAGCTGACGGGTGAACGCCGCTCCCGTATTGTTCCAGCGGGACGTATCGTTGATGTTGATCTTTTTGTAACGTTCTTTGAGTTCTTTGATTTTGCCTATGGTTGCTTCCAAGCGATCGTTGTGACGAACGACGGTCATGTTCGCGGTCATCCATTCGCCCAGTTCTTTGTGGATGACATAGGCATTTTCCGTGCCATCCATCGCCAGGATCCCTTCGTATTTCTCTTCTTGGGCCTTGCGGTAACTTTCGAAAATGCTTGGGCTCAAATCCTCTGCCGATTTCTTCAGGCCACGAAGATATTCCACCGCTTTCGGTCCGGCCACCATGCCGCCGTAAATCGCCGACACCAGCGAGTTGGCGCCAAGACGGTTCGCCCCGTGATATTGGTATTCGCATTCGCCAGCCGCAAACAGGCCAGGAATGTTGGTCATTTGGTTATAGTCGACCCACATACCGCCCATAGAGTAATGGACTGCCGGGAAAATTTTCATCGGAATTTTGCGCGGATCGTCGCCCATGAACTTCTCGTAAATCTCGATAATCCCGCCGAGCTTCACGTCCAGCTCTTTCGGATCCTTGTGGGACAGGTCGAGATACACCATGTTCTCGCCGTTAATGCCCAGCTTCAGGTCCACGCACACATGGAAAATTTCCCGTGTCGCGATGTCCCGCGGTACAAGGTTACCGTAGGCCGGGTATTTCTCCTCCAGGAAGTACCACGGTTTGCCGTCCTTATACGTCCAGATCCGTCCGCCTTCGCCGCGTGCAGATTCCGACATCAGACGCAGCTTGTCATCGCCCGGAATCGCCGTTGGGTGAATTTGAATGAACTCACCGTTAGCGTACGTGACGCCTTGCTGATACACGGCACTGGCCGCGGTCCCCGTGTTGATGACCGAGTTCGTCGTTTTACCAAAGATAATCCCTGGGCCACCTGTCGCCAAAATGACCGCATCGGAAGGGAACGTGGTGATTTCCATCGAGCGAAGGTTTTGTGCGGTAATGCCGCGGCAGACGCCTTCATCGTCCAAAACAACAGACAGGAACTCCCAGTTTTCATATTTCGTGACCAGGCCGGCCGCTTCATGACGGCGTACCTGCTCATCCAGCGCGTACAGCAGCTGTTGTCCGGTCGTTGCTCCGGCAAACGCCGTGCGGTGATGCTTCGTCCCGCCGAACCGGCGGAAATCAAGCAGCCCCTCCGGCGTGCGGTTGAACATGACGCCCATCCGGTCCATCAAGTGAATGATGCCAGGTGCAGCTTCGCACATCGCCTTCACCGGCGGTTGGTTGGCCAGGAAATCCCCGCCGTATACGGTATCGTCAAAATGCTCCCAAGGCGAGTCGCCTTCGCCTTTCGTATTCACGGCCCCGTTAATGCCGCCTTGCGCGCACACCGAGTGGGAACGTTTTACCGGCACAAGGGAAAACAGCTGTACCGGCACGCCTGCTTCGGCTGATTTGATCGTAGCCATCAAGCCGGCCAAGCCGCCGCCAACGACGATTAAGCTTTGTTTAGCCATTTGCTTTCAACTCCTAAAAGTTTTGTGAGCGATACTTCAACGGAAATGCTTCGTACAAAACTTGCACCGGAAGCATTCGCTTAGTTTTGTGAGCGTTACTTCAAACGAGTCATCTACGAACAAAGCCTAAGCCATCCAAGCCTTTGCCGTCTCCAGCAAGGCAGTGCCTTCGGCTTGGAATTCCGAGCCGCGGAATGCGATCAGCGACCACACGAACATGATAGCAACGATCGCGAACAAGCCCATGCAAATATAGGAGGACACACGTTGCGACCGCGGGCCGACTGTCACGCCCCAGCTGACGAGGAACGACCACAATCCATTCGTAAAGTGGAAGGCCGCCGACACGACCCCAATCAGATACAACACGAAGAAAATCGGGTTGCTGACGATGTCATGCATTAAGCCGCCCAATTCCTCATGCTCCACATTGCCCAGTGCCACCTGTACACGGGTCTCCACCACGTGCCAGATCACAAACACAAACGCGATGACGCCAGTGATCCGCTGCAGCAAATAACGCAGGTTACGTTCAGTTGGGAACCGCCGATTGTTCGGCTTCGCCTGAAACGCAATATAAAGCCCGTAAACCCCGTGATACAAGAGCGGCAGCCAGATCCCAAAAATCTCCAAAACCAAGACGAGCGGCAGGCTGTTCAGGAACGCGACAGCTTCCCTAAAGCCTTCGCTCCCGCCTTCCACCGCCGAAAAGTTGGTGATCATGTGCTCCAGCAGGAAAAATCCCAGCGGAATGACGCCCAGCAGCGAGTGCAGTTTTCTGGAATAAAACCCTTTCATAAATGCGTATACCCCTTTCTCATTCCATCATCCGTTTCAACTTGCGCAATTTCACTCAAGATTCGACCTTACGGGGGCGCGGAGGTTGAATATGATATATCCCACACCGCAGTCGGTAAAACCCCTTTGTACCTCCAATAACTTGTGAACAACTTGTGTCACTTTTCATGTTACTCCTTTTTATCTTATAATGGAATTGCAATATATTTATTAATCATTATAACAAATTCACATATGTAAACCTGTCGAATCTTGTCCTTCGCCCAGAAAAAGGAGGTAACCCATGCTGGAAGAGTTGCTGGTGTTCACCACCGTCGTGGAGCAATCCAGTTTGAACAAAGCATCCAAGCTGTTAAACCTGTCCCAGCCCGCCCTTTCGCGGAAAATCGCCAAGTTGGAGGAGGAGTGGGGAGTCTCCCTGTTTCACCGCAAAGGGAAAAGACTCGAGCTGACCCGCGTCGGGCAGGAAGCTTACCAATATGCGCTGGAACAGCGGCAACGCCACCAGAACTTCCTGCAGACCGTGTCCCGAATCAAGGCAGCGGAGCGCCGTATCGTCACGTTAGGCGCCAGCCTGACGACGATCCAAACCACCCTGCCGCCGCTCGTGACCTCGTTAATGGAGAAGTTTCCAGATATCGAATTGAAGCTCGTTACCGGCAAAACCCATGAAATCGTCTCTTATGTCCGCGAGAAGAGAGTGGACTTCGGCGTCGTGGCCTCCCTGGTGAACGAGACGGGCTTGAAATGCTTGCCGCTGTTCAAAGACCACCTCGAGTTGGTCGTTCCCAAAGGGCATGAGCTAGCCGCCGCCGGGCAGAAGCGCCGTCTGATCATGGACGATCTGAACGGTCGGCCGATGATCGTATTTTCCAAGGGAACTTGGTATCGCCGGCTGATCGACGACCTGTTTGGACGCTACAGCATCGTGCCCGATATTCGCATGGAAATCGATTCGTTTGAAGCGATCGTCCGCCTGCTGCCGATCTGTAAAGCAGCCGCGCTATTGCCCAAATCGTACCTGCGTATGCCGCTGCTGCGGGATAACGGCCTGCTGACCGTGCCGATTCCAGAACTGGCCCAGACACGGCGCGAAACCTGTCTCGTATATGGCGACAAATCGGAGCTGACGAGCGAAACGAAGGAATGGATCACGCAAATCCGCGAAACCCTCGTGAAAGAATTGCCGCTCTAACGCCACCATGATCCACCCGAACCTAAACAGCTATTCGTTACACCAAAAAAGCTGCCGCTCCTTCAGGCTAAAACCTGGATTAGCGGCAGCTTGTCTATTTTAAATGAAGTATCGCAAATAAACGTAGAGGCTGGAGATCAAAATGGTGACGATCATCAGCGGCAGCCCGTATTTCAAATATTTTAGGAAGCTGATCGGTTCCCCTTCCTTGGCGGACATCCCAGCAGCGATCAAATTGGCGCTGGCTCCGATTAATGTTCCGTTTCCACCGAGACAAGCGCCAAGCGATAGGCTCCACCATAGCGGCTCCAGGTGCTGAATCCCCATTCCGCCCATGTCTTGGATCATCGGAATCATCGTCGCCACCAGCGGAATATTGTCGATAAACGCCGACGCCAAAGCACTCAGCCAGAGGATCAGCATCGAGGTGGTTAGCGGATCGCCTCCAGTCAGGCGCATCACCTCTTCGGCCACTCTCGTAATGATTCCCGTTTCAACCAACCCTCCGACCAATACGAACAAACCCACGAAAAAGAAGATGGTGGGCCATTCCACCGAACGGAAGGCTTGTTCCATCACGTGCTCGCCGGTCATGAGCAGCAGCAAGAAGGCGCCAGCCAGCGCAATAGTAGCCGTTTCCAGATGTATGTATTGATGAAGGAAAAAGCCCAACAAGGTCAACCCCAAGGCGATCAGGCATTGGGTGAGCAGCTTTTTCTCCGTAATCAAGCCCTCCAGACTGATCTCCATCAAGCTCTGTTGATGAGCATAAGCCTTTTTCAACTCTTTGCGGAAGATCACGATCACAAGCGGCAGAATCACTGCCAAAATGATCAACACGACTGGCGTCAAATTTTGCATGAAGGCTACGAAGGTCAGTTCCTTCACGGCGCTGCCAATCATAATGTTGGGAGGGTCTCCGATTAAAGTCGCCGTCCCGCCGATATTCGTGGCAAGAATCATAGAAAAGAGGTAAGGGAACGCCTGAACCCTCAACCTCCGCGTAATGCTAAATGCCACCGGGACCATCAAAATAATGGTCGTTACGTTATCCAGGAATGCCGAACCTATCGCGGTGATCAGCGCCAGCAACCACAGCAGAGTGATCGGATTGCCTTTGGCCAGCTTGGCCGTCCATATACCGATGTACGTGAATAAACCGGTCTTGGCTGTCGTATTCACGATGATCATCATCCCGATCAAGAGTCCCAGCGTATTAAAATCAATATGATGCACTGCGCTCTCCTGATCAAGGATGCCAAAGATTATCATGAACGCCGCACCAGCCATAGCCAGCATCGTTCGGTGAATTTTCTCAGATATAATGAGTGCGTAGGTCAGCAAAAAAATGATTAAAGCCCAAATGGCCTGTTGTTCCATACTTCTCTCCGTTCCATGCTAGTAAGCCATCTTACCATCTTATTAAGGATTGATGATTGATTCAAATTGCTCGATATTTTTCTTTGCTCCTATAATAACCATAATGTCGCCTTCATTTAACTGATCCATCGCAGTGGGAGCAACCAAAATACCGCCATTGCGGTGAATCGCCACAATACTGCAGCCAAAGCGCGTCCGCGGATTAATATCGCCCAGGCTCTTTTGGTCCAGGCATGCCGGGACGTTCATCTCGACGATGCTGTATTCCTTCGACAGTTCAATATAATCCAGCAGATTCGGGGTAACCAGCTGATGGGCAACACGAATCCCCATGTCGCGTTCCGGATAGATCACCCGATCCACCCCCAGCTTCTCTAGGGCCCGGCCGTGCAGAAGCGAGATCGCCTTGGCGACTACCGTTTTCATGCCCAGATCTTTGAGGAGAATGGCCGCTAGGATGCTCATTTGAATATCGTTGCCAATCGCCACGATCCCGCAATCGAAATTACGAACCCCCAGCGACTTCAGCACCTCTTCCTCTGTTGCATCGGCGACAACCGTATGCGTGAGCCGATCGCTTAATTCGTCAACGATCTCTTCATTCCGGTCGATGCCCAGAACCTCATATCCTAACTCCACCAACTCCAAGGCCAGGCTCGATCCGAAGCGCCCCAAGCCGATGACCACAAACTGCTGCTTTTTCATTTTTGCCCCATTTCCCCTTATCCAATAATGATTTTGCCTTCTGGATGGCGATACAGCTCTTTCCCCTTCCTTGGACCGATGGCATAAGCAAGCGTCAAGGGCCCCAGCCGTCCGGCAAACATCGTAAGACTGATCACAACTTTCCCAAATTCCGTCAAGTGCTCCGTTAAGCCCATCGATAATCCAACCGTTCCAAAAGCCGAAGTCGTTTCAAATAAAATGGAGAGGAAGCTTGCGTCTTCTGTGGTGGACAGAACCATCGCTACAGCAACGATGACGAACAGTGCCATCATCGTAATCGTGAGCGCCTTGAAGATCCGTTCTTGGGCCATCCGGTAACGGAACAACACCAAATCGGTTCGTCCGCGGATCATGGAGATCACCGCGCCGATGAGAATCGTAAAGGTAGTTGTCTTGATCCCGCCCCCCGTCGAGCCGGGCGAAGCCCCGATAAACATCAGGATGATTATGAAGAATTGCGTAGCCTGACGCAGCGAACCGATATCAAGGGTGACAACCCCTCCCGAACGAGGCGTAATCGATTGGAACATTGAAGCCCAGATTTTGCCGCTCCAACTGAGCGGTTCCAGCGTACGCGAGTTCGTGAATTCGAACACGAAAATGACGATCGTGCCAATCGCAATCAGCGCCCCCGTCATGGACAGCACCACTTTGGAATGAAGCGACAATTTGCGATGCTTGCGATACTCTGCCAGATCGGACAAGACAATAAAACCAAGCCCCCCGGACACGATGAGCAAGATGGAGACGATGTTAATCAAAGGATCGTTAACATAGGGGATTAAACTGCGATTTTCCCCAAACAAATCAAATCCCGCATTATTAAACATCGAAATCGAATGCCAAATCCCATAATACAGCGCCCGGCCAAACGGCATATCAAAGGCCCAGCGAATCGTGAGGAGCACCGCCGCACTGGACTCGATGATCAGGGAGTACATCAGCACCTTGCGGATTAAGCGAACGATGCCTTCCATTGAGCTCTGGTTCATCGCTTCCTGGAGCAGCAGACGGTCTTTCAGCGAGATTTTCCGTTTGAGGACAAGGGAGAACAAGGTGGCCATGGTCATAAAGCCAAGCCCCCCGATTTGTACAAGCATGATGATGACGATATGTCCAAAGGTTGAAAAATACCTTCCCGTATCCACCACAAACAGCCCCGTCACACAAGTTGCCGAGGTTGCCGTAAATAAAGCATCAATAAATGGCATCGGTTCCCCGGACGTCCCAGAGATCGGAAGCATAAGCAGCAGAGTTCCCAACAAAATGATGAGGGCAAACCCAGTCACCAATATCTGCGGCGGAGAAAGGTTAATTTTCTTGGTATGCAACGCGTTCACCTCATCATCGTTCTGAAAAAAACACAAAAGAAAAAAAGCACTGGAAATCCAATGCCTTTCGGTGTTTGGTTCCTGATGCACAGGCCTACGAGGTTAGCTGACGGATTCGGACATGCCCAGTTGCCCTATTCGCGGAACATATCCCCTTGCTGGGAGTTGAAGCTCCGTGAAATTCACCCCAAAATATACGGTTCCCCCGTTTTCATTGCGAAATTCGGCCAATCTTTTCAATTGTTTTCAATCATTTTTCGTCAAATGGATTATATCCCTTATTCCGTCCCGCCACAAAGCTCTATTTTCAAGAAAAAGACCAGAAAAGGACGAAATCAGGGAGTGGGAGGATCAACTTCGCCCCCAATCTGAGTGATGCGAGGGCTTGCCGGAGTTTTTGCCGTTTCTCGTCATTTTTGCCATCCGTCTGGCGCAGGGGGGATAGCTGTGTTATCTTTACTTTGACGTACTTGAGGGAAAAACATACCTCATAATATAAGAAGAGTACGTGTTCCCGATTTCATTCAACTTAATAACAAAGGAGTTTTGCGAGTGAGTTCCCCTTTGACGTCAAATGGCCGCCGCAGGATGAAGACCAAAAATCTGTGGCTGCTGGCCGCCCTAGGATTCATTGTGTTCGTCGCCGTTCAACTGTTTCCGACCACCGATTCGGAGTCCTTGCAGCTGCAGCAAGCAAATGAGGTGATCAGCAAACCGGAAGCAACTGCCCGTGCAAGTGAATTTGTCCAATCCGTACTTGGGATCGACCTGCCGAATCCCACGAAGGATAAAGCATTGATTACATACGAAACGCGTTCCGATCTGTTTGGTTACTTAACCAAAGCCGATCTGCTCGCCCCATACTTAAAAACGTATGACAAGCAATTTCCATATGACGTATTTCGTGTCCGTTACACGGACCCCACCGAATCGTTAAGCGCCGTGACCGTGGATGTCCATATGACCACCGGTCAAGTCGTCGGCTTCGAGGAGATCAGTTCCTCCAGCAACGCCACCAAGCAGATGATGCTTGATGTAGGATCGGAAACCACCGATTCCATGAAGGCATGGGAGGGGGATTTAACGTTAGCGGAGAAAGAAGAGCTGGCACAGCCTTACCTGAACGCCTTTGGATTTAAATCAAGCGATCTGGAGCTGGCCTCCGGTGAAGGGGATGTGGGCCTCCTCTACCATATCAATGGCTACACGTTAGGCGAATCGCAAGCGGAAATCAAGCTCAGCTTCGAATACGGCAAGGTTTCCTCGTTGGAGAGCTATTTTACCGTACCGCAGGCTCATCAGGACTACGTCGCCGGACAGACGAAAATCGCCAGCTGGCTCACCTATGCCGGATACGCCCTGTTGACGTTCGTGCTGGCGATTCTGGCGATCGTCTACAGCGCGCTGACACGGGCCCATACCTCGTTTAAGCGGGGTATTTTCCTGGCCTCGGCTTACTTCGTGCTATCCACGATTGGAACGATCAACATGATCCCCGTGTTCCAAAAAGACGGTCTTGAATCCGGCGTGCTCATCTTTGGCCTCTTCTTCCAAGGTCTGGTGACGTTGTTCCTCGCCGCTTCCGTGTACTTCTCGCTGGTGGGCGGCGATGGACTGTGGCGGAAGAACGGCATCAACTTGTGGGCGCGATCACGGGAAGAAGGGTACGGCCGTTCCATCCTGACCTCCGTGGCTGACGGGTATGCCTGGGCATTGATCCTGTTAGGCGTTCAATCCGTTGTTTTCTTCATTCTAGAGCAAACGATTCATACCTGGTCCACGACCGATGCGACGCAATCGCCTTACAACATGGTGTACCCGCTATTGTTTCCGCTGCTGGCTTGGGTGGCAGGGATCGGAGAAGAAGCGGTGTATCGCTTGTTCGGGATCCCAATGCTGAAGAAAATGTTCCGCAGCACCTTTGTCGCCTGCCTGCTGTCGACCTTAATCTGGGCGTTTGGCCACACGTTGTATCCGATTTATCCGGTCATTTCGCGCCCGATCGAATTAACCTTTATCGGACTGCTGTTCAGCTTCGTGTTCCTGCGCTACGGCTTCGCGACCGTTGTCTTCTCGCACGTCATCTTCGACAGCATCCTGATGTCGCTGAGCCTGATGTTTATGGGCGGAGCGCTGAACATCGTCGCCGGGTTGTTCTACATCGCCTTGCCGGCGATCGTTGCGTATGTGATTTACTTGTTTAACCCGCCAAGCAAGGAGCGGAAGACCCCGACGCCGCAACAAAAAGAGGAGCCGTATGTTATGACTCCTCTGGCGGATCTTCGTCCCGAAGGGCATTAAGGATTTGACGGGCTAATTTATCCCCGATAGAAAGAGGCCGAAAGTCTTCGACGGAGGCCTCTTTAATTTTTTTCAGCGATCCAAAGTGCTTAAGCAGCGCCTTCCGGCGTTTCTCCCCGATGCCGGGGATCGAGTCCAGCCGTGAGGCGACCATCGACTTGGCCCGCTGTTCGCGATGGAACGAAATGGCGAAGCGGTGCACCTCGTCCTGAATCCGCTGCAGCAGGTAGAACTCCTGGCTGTCGCGCGGCAGATAAACCGGCTCCGGCGGATCAAACGCCATCAGCTGTGCGGTTTTATGCTTGGCGTCCTTCACGAGGCCGCATACCGGGATGTGTAGGCCCAGCTCGTTCTCCAGCACATCGGTAGCCGCAGAGATCTGCCCCTTGCCTCCGTCGACCACGATTAGGTCAGGCCGCGGTAAATTCTCCTTCAGCACCCGCTCATAGCGACGGCGGATGACCTCGCGCATCGTCTCGTAATCGTCCGGGCCCTTCACGGTTTTTACTTTATATTTGCGGTATTCCTTCTTGGCCGGCTTGCCGTCAATGAACACCACCATGGCTGAGACCGGGTTCGACCCTTGGATGTTGGAGTTATCAAACGCTTCGATCCGCGACACCGACTCCAGGCCAATCGCTTTGCCGAGGTTCTCGGCCGCCTTCGAGGTGCGTTCCTCATCCCGTTCGATCAGGCGGAACTTCTCGTCCAGCGTCACGCGCGCGTTCTCCTCGGCCATTTTGGTCATTTGCCGCTTTAAGCCGCGTTGCGGCACCAGCGTCTTCACCCCCAGCCATTCCTGCAAGGCGGTTGGAGCATCGAGCGCGCCGGCCTCCTCTTGATCCTCCGGCTTCTCCGGCAGCAGAATCTCCTGCGGCAAAGCCGGGTTATCGCTGTAATACTGCGTCACGTAGGACATAAAATCGCCGTAGGCGTCGCCGTAAAACGGAAAGACCGACGCATGCCGTTCGATCATTTTTCCCTGACGCATGTATAGAATCTGCACGCACATCCAGCCCTTGTCTACGGCATACCCAAACACGTCGCGGTCCTTCGCATCGGTCACCGTAATCTTCTGCTTCTCCATCAGCGCATCGATGTTGATGATTTGGTCGCGCAGTTCCTTGGCCCGCTCGAATTGCAAGGCTTCGGCCGCCTCGTGCATTTTGCGCTCCAGCTCTTTCTTGATCTCCTCATGCCCGCCGCTAAGGAACGAAACAATTTCTTGAGTCATCTTCTCGTACGTTTCCTTCTCCACCTCATGCACGCAAGGCGCCAAGCACTGGCCGATGTGATAATACAAGCACACTTCCTTCGGCATCACATTGCATTTGCGCAGCGGATACATGCGGTCGAGCAGCTTCTTCGTTTGCTGAGCCGCGTAGGCGTTCGGATACGGACCAAAATATTTTGCTTTATCTTTAAGCACCCGCCGGGTCACTTCCAGCCGGGGATGCGGTTCATTCGTAATTTTGATATAGGGGAAAGTCTTGTCATCCTTCAGGAGGATATTGTAACGCGGATGATGTTCTTTAATCAGGTTACATTCCAGGATAAGTGCTTCCATATTGCTCGCGGTCACGATGTATTCGAAGTCGCGGATCTCGGATACGAGCAGCTGGGTTTTCCCGTTATGGCTGCCTGTAAAATAGGAACGGACCCGGTTCTTCAGCACCTTGGCTTTGCCGACGTAAATGATCTTACCGTCTTTGTTCTTCATTAAGTAACAACCCGGGGAATCGGGCAGCAGCGCCAGTTTATGTTGGATTCGCTCCATCGCTTTCTCGTAACTTAACGTTTCATTGGCCGATGTGTCCAAGCTTCCTCCTCCTTTCTCCACTCCAAGTTAACGCAGAAAACGCCTCCGGCCCAAACCGGAGGCGTCATCCAAGGCGTCAAGCGACGCGCCTGATCGTCTGGATTATTGATGTTTAGCGATCAGGTTCTTCAGCGTATCCTTCGAGTTCAATCCGACGATTTTATCGACCGGTTGACCGTCTTTGAACAGGATCAGTGTAGGAATGCTCATCACGCCGAAACGGGAAGCTGTTTCCGGGTTATCATCCACGTTCAGCTTGGCGATCTTCACGGAGTCACCTACTTCTGCATCCAGCTCCTCCAGAATCGGAGCGATCATTTTGCAAGGGCCGCACCATGGAGCCCAAAAATCAACAAGAACCGGACCTTGTCCTTCGATTTCAGCATTGAAGGACTGATCGGATACGTTCACGATAGCCATGATAATTTCCTCCTTATTTGGGTTGCCCGGCCTGGCACTTTAGTGACACAAGCGCGAACAACTGGATAGTTAGACAAAAAAATTGGAGCAGTCAGCCCAAAAAGCTGTTGCCGAACTCATTATACCACACTACACTGAAAAAAAGAAAGTGTATGGTAACGCCTTCTTTACAAAACGAAAAAAGTTTGGTTATACTAAGAATAACCTGAAAACGGATTGTCTATGACATATTTCATTGACGAGACGATAATTTCCTGAGGAGGCCCGTCGCCATGGATGCTAACACGCATGCGAACGATCCGCGGCAGCATATCAACGAAGAACCCCGCAACGATCTGTTTGATTTGATGAACGGCTTTTTTGGCATGTTGACGTTTATGATCGTGATTTTCTTCGGCATGGTCATCATTAAATTTATCGCCAGCTAGGCGGTAACCAGACCTCGAATTAACGAAAGAGCCAGGCGATCCCCCGATAAGGGATGTGCTCGGCTCTTTATCTTTGTCCGCAGTATTCCGTTATTAGGCTTGGCCGCGCTTATTCGTCCCATTCACCTGAACAACGTTCACGAACGGGGCAATCCGATCCATTAACCGTTGGCCCTTATGCCGCTCTTCCCCGTCCTTGCTCGTAAAGCTCAAATGCTTCTCCAACGCACTCAAGGAATAGTTTGACGTGTAGAACGTGGGCTTCCGGTTCATCCGATAATTCAAAATCGCGCCCATGACATGGTCGCGCACCCACGGATTCAGGTTCTCTGCACCGATATCGTCAAAGATCAGCAGATCCACCTGCTTCATCATTTCCACCGTTTCGCGCAGCTTGTCGCTGTCCTGCAGCATGCTCTTCAGCTCTTCCACGAATTCCGGCATATAAACGATGGCGCCGGAGTAACCTTCCTTGGCCAGTTCGTGCAGCAAATAGCACATCAAGAACGTTTTGCCGGTGCCAAACGGACCTTCCAGATACAGCCCTTTCGTTTGCAGGCCGGATTCCTTCGTTTCATTAATATAGCGGAACACTTGCCCTACCGCCGGCGCACGCATGGCATCCTTCGTCATGATTTCCACTTCGTCATAACCGGCTTCCAGCGCCCGCTCATCCACATAAAAGCTATGAATCCGTTTCTTGACGGACAATTCGCGCTCATATTGCAGTTGCTTGGGGCATGGCACCTGACGATCTACAAGCTGCGGGCTCCCGCCCACCTGCTCGACCGTCAGCTTCGTGAAATGGCCAGGGAAATCGTTGGGACATTGCTCCAAGCCCGGGCAGTTGGCGCAGTGCTTGCTGTCGTTGATGTATTGATACAGCTTGGCCATCCCGCGCGTCAGCTGCTCCTGTTCCAGCTCCGGATGTTGGTCCCGGAGTTCCCTTACCAGCGGGTCATTCATCAGACGTGCGGTCAGCTCCTCGGAGCGTTGTTTGAATTGCGTGCTTTTCATCTGCGTAAGCAGTTCCCCAAGTGATTCCATTGATTGTGTCACCTTCCTTCCCCAAGCCTAAACGGATTCAGACTTCTTTTTTATGCTTTCCGGATTGCATGCGTTCCGCCATCTTAATCAGCTCAGCAAATTCTTCTTCCGATACGGCGGTCTCCTGGCCAGTCCGTTCCACAATCGGGATTTCCGGCTTCGGCTTCGCTCCCCGGCTGCCGTAGGTTCGCGCCCGTCCTCCACCGGAGGCGGCGCCGCCCGCCTTCTCCTTGACCTTCTCCTTCACCTTCGATTGGTCGCGGATATATTGTACGGCCTGCTCATACGTGTTGATCTGCTTAAGCAGCATGTTGGCTGCGATCGCATCGATGAAATTGCGATTGATCCGCTGCTCCCCGCCAGAAGTGAGCAAAGACATCAAATAATGGATCAGTACGTTGATTACTTCGCCGGGCAGCTTGTAGTTCAAATCGATTTTCTCAAAAATGTCCAGCAGGTTGTCCGGAATCGATCCCGGAAAGAACGTCTTCAGTAACCGGGTATACGGCTCATTGCGAAGCATCATATTATATTGGTGAATATCGCATTTGCTTTGGAATTGCGGCGGTACGTCAACGTAATACTCCATCTGTACCGCAACCTCCTCGGCCACGTTCCCCGCTTGAGCGGAAGCGGCCGCCGCTTTCGGCTCCTCGCCGCGCAACGCGACGATTTTGCCGTAAGCTACCTCGCGTTCCTCCTGACGGCGCTTGCCTTGGCGGAACTGCAGGTTGGCCTTGTGCTGGAGTGCATCCAGCAGAATCCCGCCGCCCGGATCAAAGACGCCGTCTTCATCCAGCAGCCGGCAAATATCCTGGACGCTTAAATCGTACTTGCGGGCAACATAATTCACCACGCCCATCCCTTCCGGGTCAAAGCGAAGCGCCTCAACGAAGGAGCGATTCTGGGACTCACGCGGAAAACGCAGGATGATGTCCGCATAGTTGATCGCATCCTCTTCCAAAGCCAGCTTGAGCCCCGGCTGCCTGGCGATCGACGTCTCGGCAATCGCCTGCTCCAGCTCGTAATCAATGGAATGGGTGTTCAGCTCAAAGATCTCATAGAACGGAACCGTAATATTTTCCTTATTCAGGCCAACCCCTGACCACGCCTCCGGTTCTCCGCGGAACAACTGCTCCCGCAGAGACAGGACCGCGAATTTCCCGATCTTGTCTCGTAGCAGCAAAGTCAGGTGCTGAGTCCGGAAAAATTCCGCCGGCGCCAGCGGTGCCTGAAGCTCATATTCGTAGATATAATCGTCGCTGTCCGGAACATAGAGCCGGTTCGTCTGAAGCAGCCCCACCGCCTCCAACCGGGAAGTCTGCTCGATGAGAAACTTCCGCCCTTTCTCGCTTGGATCGAGGCCAAGAGTCAGGAACAGCTTCCGCTGCTGCTCGACGTCCGAATATCCAACCTGCTCCTGGGGAACATGCTCTACCAGCAGCCGGTACAGCGAAATCGCGAACGCCCCGACCATCGGTTGATAGATCAAACCTAGCATTTTGCCATCGACGGGACTGAGTCCGAAGTCACGGTATACGCAATAACGGTGATTTTCGGTAAAATGCAGCATGTTGTTCATGCGCACGGCTTCATCGCTCCTTCCCTATCACGTACAAATAGACTTCCTCTATTTTAGCATAAAAGACGCCGTCCTGAATCGCCCCCAGCTTACAAAAATCTCCCTTTTTCTTCCTGAGCCTCGCCGGGACAATGTTTTACGCCGGAATAAGCACAAAAAAGAACCGTCCCCCTGATGGGGCGGCCCTTTACTCCCTCTTCTTTATCATCTATTTGTTATGTAAATGCCACTCTTTTAAATAAGGGCGATCTCCGGCTAAAAAACGCCGAACCTCATCAATGGAGACCCCCTCCTCCTTTGCCATGGCGAGCAAAATCACCCATTCCGGGTCAACGTTTCCGGGGAACCGATCATAAGAAATAACCTGGGCGGACTTCTTCAACAACAATCTCCTCCTAAGATCATTATTTTGGTTTTGTCCCCAGGCAGTCCAGCCATCTTAGTATTCCTACCTTAGATCTGAGACTTTGTGCCCCTGCTTTTCAACAGGTTTACCCTTATCTGGTGCTTCTGATGCCAATGGATCTCCTTAGTCAGTATGCATCTTGGTACTTATTATAACGTCTCAAATTTGAAAAGTATGTCATTCCACGTAAGTTCGGCATACCGTTTTCATCGAAAAGGTTAGCTTTTTTTGTTTAATCCCTAATGTTCTTGTCATATTGAACCACCGCTTGTCAAGTACTAGGAATTGTTTCTTATAGAGAACAATAAATCGTGAAATCCCGTGAATTAGTCAGATTTTTAAAGAAAACAATAGATAAATGTTCTTTATTAAGAACAAATCACTGGATTTGCGCCTTTCCTAACGTTAACCATTTCAGGTATATTCAAATCACGGTGTTTGTTCTTAATAACGAACATATTAACGAACATAACGGACCATACCTAGAAAGGAGCGACTATTCTGCGAAGATCCCGAGCTGAAGTAATCCGTAAACTACGCAAAAAACGGAAGAAGCAAAACATGGTCAAATCGCTGCAGTCCGGATTAATTCTCTCAACTCTGCTCTTGTGGACTTCTCAGCAGGTTGGCACAACCTTCGGCGAATTCACCAGCACACGCGAAGATAACACGGAAATCAAGGCGTGCCGAGTCTTTCCAAGCCAAATCGAAAGCCAGCTCGCGATGTTGGCCGAGCATTTGAACCGAGCCGCTTCCTTAAAAGGAAGACTTATCGGAGCAAGCCTAATCCGCGCTTCGATAGATACAACAACTCCGATCTCGTCTCCGGCTCTTCCGAATGCGAGTGATCCGGCCACCAGTCTTCCGCTGCCCCCGTCTTCAACCGATGCGGTGTACTCCAGCGGCGACGGACCGGTCAGCTCGGAAGGTTCCGCAGATTTCTCCGCAAGCCTGCAGCTGGACGCAGCCGAAGGCTTATCGGCACGGATTAGCGAGCTGAACGCCACAATCCAGCAGCTGCAGCAGCAACTGGCGCTGAATCAGTCCACTTGGCAAGAGCTGGTGCAGGAAATCACGGCAGCGACCGCCGTGATTCAAGGGCTACTGACTTCATTAAACGGCCTGGAGCCGAATTGTGCCGAGCTCACGCAAACTACGGTGCTTGACCGGATTGCGGATCTCCTGAAGGGCAGCGGTTTGCTATCCGGCCCGCTTCGCGGGACGTTACAGGAGATCTTAAGCTACCTGCGCTCCGTCCATCAATCTGAGTTTAGCCTCTCGACCAACGGCTTTGTTGCTATCGCTTTTGCCAGCCCGTTTTCGTCCCGGTCGGCCGATGATTTAAGTGCCTTCAGCGATCCGGTCGCCGGCGAAGAGCGCACGTACTTTGAGAGCGTACATGCTTCTCTGGAATCGGCAATCGCAGGCTTAACTGCCGAGATTTCCAGTCTCGAAGCGCAGCGGGCTCAACTGTTGGCAGAAGCGGAAGCACAGCGGCTGGCGGAGCTGGAACGATTAAAGCAGTTGGAGGAAGAACCCCCTCCGACGGTGGGCGATTCCGGTGATGGAGCAGTCCAACCTCCTGCAGAAGAAGATGGTGTTGCAGAGGATGAATCTGCAACCCTTCCGCCGGATGCGCCGGCTAGCAGCGGCACACCGGGGCTAGAACCTCTGCTGCCCCCCGAGCAGCCAAATCCATTGGACAGTCTTATCCTGACGAAACCGGAGGATGAACTGCCCATCGATTTGAACGACGACGGGGATGAAGAGGATGACGATGACGAGAATGAGGACGCGATTCCTTCAGAAGTAGGTGAATAACATGCGTATTCGTAAATGGTTAGGAAACGCGCTGACGTTCCTGATGGCGGTTGCCTTTTTTACCGTGGCAGGCTCGGTGGTCCTCTCAAAGATTTCCGGCAGCGAACCGAACTTCTACGGCTATCAGCTGAAAACGGTCTTGTCCGGCTCGATGGAGCCTTCCATCCCTACCGGTTCCGTTGCGGCCATTAAGCCGGGCGGCGATATGACCCGTTTCAACGTCGGCGACGTCATCACCTTCCGGTCAGGCGATAACAAGCTGATTACCCACCGCATCATCGAGGTGACACAGGACGAACAAAACGGCCAGGTGCTGTACCGGACGAAAGGCGATAATAACGATTCCGCCGATTCGGAATTGGTGCACCCCGCGAATGTGACCGGCGTCTATACCGGATTTAACGTTCCGTACGTGGGCTATTTCTTAAGCTTCGCTGGAACGAAGACGGGGAATGTCACCCTGTTGATCATCCCAGGGATCCTATTGTTCCTGTACGCGGTGGTTACGCTGTGGAAAGCCATCGCCAGTCTGGAAGAAAAAAAACCGGAAGCGAATCAATCGCAATCGGACACCAAGCACCCTGACGTCATTGACGCATCAACCTAAGCTCAGCACTAATGATTTGGTTGTTCTCCTTATGTATACATAAGGATGCTATATATAAAAAATTTATTTAAGATCAGGGAGGAATTCAGGAATGGGTATCAAAAAGACATTAGGTTTTGGGGTAGCAACTGCAGCACTCGGTTTGACATTGATCGGCGGAGGAACGTTCGCTTACTTTAGCGATACGGTCGAAACGACTGGGACGTTCGCCGCAGGTACATTGGATATCAACGCTGATCCAACAGCGATTGTAAATCTTAACAACTTGAAACCAGGTGACACGATTCCTCGTACGTTCAAGCTCAAAAATGACGGAACGCTTGACATTAAAGAAGTTCTGTTGAAAACGAGCTACACGGTGACGAATAAAGCCGGCGCTCCAGACAACACGGACGATTTTGGTAAACATATTAAGGTAAAATTCCTGAACAATATCGACAAGCTGAATGACGTCATTTGGGAAACTACGCTCTATGACCTGCAAAATCAAACACCGGACGCCGTTGAAAGAGGCTTCTTCCTCGGCGAGCGCAGCGGCTTAAGAGCCGGCACTACCGACACGTTGGCCGTTGCTTTTGAATTCGTGGACAACGGTCAAGACCAAAACCAATTCCAAGGCGACACGCTGAACCTGACGTGGACGTTTGAAGCGAAACAAGGCGACGGTCAAATTAGATAATTTGAGAAATTTAAGCAGAACACCTTACCCCGATCTGGGACTAAGGTGTTCTTTGTTTGGTTGAATTTCCGACTTAACACCTTTGTCCGATCCCGGTTATTCTGATATAATGACATCAAATTATTTCTGATAGAAGGGCGACGGCTACATGGCAGAACATATTGGCGAGCGTATTCAGAAACTTCGGCAGGACCGAGGGTACTCCTTGTCCGAGCTGGCGGAGAAGGCAGATGTGGCAAAATCCTATCTCAGCAACGTTGAGCGCAATATTCAATCGAATCCCTCTATTTCCTTCATTGAGAAGATAGCCGACGCTCTTAACGTCTCGATCAACCTGCTATTGTATGGCGACCGCCCCGCACCGGAATTACTCGATCCGGAATGGTCGGAGTTGGTGCAGGAAGCTATGACTTCGGGCGTCAGCAAGAAGGAATTTAAGGAATTCCTTGAATATCAGAAATGGAAGCGAGGCCAGCAGGAATAACGGTACACAGAGAAAAAGTACACACAGAAAAAGCGCGAGACCTCAGGGTTATCCCCCGACGGTACTCGCGCTTTTTTTAAAACATTTTGTACCCGCCCAACCGCAGTTTTCGGATCGTCCATCCGCTTAGGATCGCCCCGCACAGCCCGGCGAACGCCGTCAAATAATCGACCAGCCGGAACGATGCGAGATAGGTCCCAAAGCTCTGTTCATGGTCCCACAGCGTATAGACCACAATGGGCAAAATCACAATGATAAAGACGTATGCCGGAAACCAGGTTGTTTTCATTAACATATTCAAAATGAAACCGATGCCGAACATCATCACGAAGAAGAGAACCATCAGCACCAGTACGATGAGCCAGCCCATCGATCGCTCCCCCACCCTTCTTAGAGGTAACTATAACATTCATCACACTAAATCAAGCTAGTAGTTAGTTTACTAGATATTATGTAACGAAGCAATGAACTTTACATGAAAATGGAGTGAATCGATTTGCCCCGTCTAGGCTCCTTGCGATACAATAAGATACGTATTGGCAATTCGTAAATGAGGATCAGATTGAATCTAGGAGTGATTATACATGAACGAAGCTACTCTAACCTTAGAAGGTTGGTATGCGCTTCACGATTTCCGCACCATCGATTGGACCGCCTGGAAAGCGGCGGATGACGAAGAACGCGCCGGAGCCCTGGAGGAGCTGCATACGTTCCTGAAAGAATGGGAATTGATGGAGGAATCCAAAACCGGCAGCACCGCGGTGTATTCGATCGTCGGACAGAAAGCCGATCTCGTGTTCATGCACCTGCGCGAAAGCCTGGAAGAGCTGAACGCCCTGGAGACGGCCTTCAACAAAACAACCTTTGCTGAATATACAACCAAAGCATACTCCTACGTCAGCGTCGTAGAACTTAGCAATTATCTCGCATCCGGCGGCGGTGACCCGAAGGCGAATCCGGAAGTGATGGCCCGTTTGCAGCCGATCCTGCCGAAGACCAACCATATCTGCTTCTATCCAATGAACAAAAAGCGCGATCTCACCGACAACTGGTACATGCTGACGATGGAAGAGCGCCGCGAAATGATGCGCAGCCATGGCCTGATCGGCCGCAGCTATGCAGGTAAAGTGAAGCAGATCATCACTGGTTCCGTAGGCCTCGACGATTGGGAATGGGGCGTTACCCTGTTCGCCGACGATGCCTTGCAATTCAAGAAGCTGGTCTATGAAATGCGGTTTGACGAGGTCAGCGCACGTTTTGGCGAGTTTGGTGCCTTTTACGTCGGCAATCTGCTGAATGCAGAGCGTTTGGACGAGATGTTGAAAGTGTAATTCCATATAGATAAGAAAAACGTCTATCGACGTATATTCTAGGAAGACAGACCGCGGTTAGCGGTAGTTTTTCTTGTGATATCAGGAAGCGGAAGCTCCGAAGTTTATACTTTCTGATATCTTAAAAAAGAAGGGTGTGCCAGCCTCGGGCGGCACACCCTTTTGTTCGTTTAATCTTCCCCTTCGGCCTCTGCCTCCAGCGACTTCAGGAACTCCGCGGTCGCCCGGTCGCGTTCGCGGCTCTTCTCCTTCAGCCGTTCGATGGCCGGCTGGATCAGAAGGTCCACTTCCTTCTGCACCGTATAAGCCAAATCGTAACGCTGCTGCGATTCCAGGTAAGATCCCACTTCCATCAAGGCGTTATAGCGATCCAGCTCGTCCCGCGTCAACAGCCCCCGAACCTGTACGCTGCAGTGACGCATCTTAGAAGAATCTTCCTTTCTTCAACACCAGCGGAATCCCGCCGATAATGAACAGGTAACGCATATCCACCAGCTTCTTTAATTGGGCAGCAACCCAACCTTTATATTTCTTGCCAAACGCGCTGGCGATGGCTTCCCCTTTGCCCAGCGAAGCCACGGTTCCTTTATTGCTGAACACAAATTTCTTGAGCTCTTTGCCGCGAATGGCCGCCACCACGTTTTGCGCACAGGTCACCCCTTGCTGCATGGCAATTTGCGCCGTAGGTGGGTATGGACGCCCTTCCGGATTAAACATCAGCGAATTGTCCCCGATGATAAAGACGTTATCATGGCCAGGTGCCCGCAAATAATCGTCGACCTTCACGCGACCGCGCGCTGTCTCGAAGCCTGCCGCTTCGATAAGACGGTTGCCACGGATGCCGCCTGTCCAAATGACGGTTTGCGACTTAATTTCCTCTCCGGTGGCCAAGATAACACCATCCGGCGTGCATTCCTTGATCGCTACGCCAATCTTGAACTGTACGCCCTTCTTCTTCAGCACGTCCATCGCGTATTCGACCAGCTCCGGATCGAAGCCTGGCAGAACCGTTGGTGCAGCTTCAACGTTGTACACGTTAACAAAGTTCGGATCAACGTCGTATTCCTTGCACAGCTGCGGGATCCGATCAGCCAGCTCGGCAACGAATTCAATGCCGCTGAAGCCCGCGCCGCCAACGACGAAGTTCAATCGGTCGGTCCGGCTTTCGTCCATTTTGTAAAGCGCAAATTGATATTCGATATGCTGGCGAATTAAGCGAACGGAATTGATACTGCGGATCGTCATCGCATATTCCGTCAGGCCCGGGATGCCAAAGGATTCCGGTTCGCCGCCCAGCGCGATCACCAGATAATCATAAGAAAGGGTTCCGTCCTGCAGCACGACCTTCTTGTCGGCCAGACGAATCTCCTGTACATTCGATTTCACAAGGTCGATTTTAAATTCGTCAATTAATTTGGATATTGCCACTCGGGTATGTTCAATGGAATCCGTCCCGGCAGCCGGCATATGCAGATGCGTCGTGAAGTAGTGATAGTCGTGCCGATTCACCAGAGTAACGTCCGCTTCATTGTAATTCAACTCTTTCTGCAGCCGCTGCGCGGTAAGAATGCCGCCATAACCCGCACCAAGAATCACTATTTTGGGTATGGTACTCATGTAATTGTTCTCCTTCCAATATTACGCACTCTATATTTGATTAAAGCCAAAAACGCAATGTGAAAATTAACACATAAAAACCCAGTCTATACCAACTCAAACCGTTTCAGTCATCCCATTAGGTCAATCCAGAGACATTTGTCACATTTTAGTATTAGTTTAAACCTTATTTGTAGGATGAGCAAAAGTCTTCTGTCGTATAATCATAAATGTACTTTTTTCGTCACAAATATGAATGCATACATTTGAATGATATCGGCTTTTGCCTAAAAGATCAAGTCTTATTTTACCCGTAATTATAGGACTTTCAACGGATTATATTCCAGATTTTCGACAGTTTTCATCTTGCCTTTCCAAACTAGGGATACGACGATTATAATAAAGTAGAATTGACATTATAGTTGCAGAAAGAAAAAGAAACCATCTGGAGGTGTTTGACACGTGTCAACCCAAAATAACGCCGAATTCACGGATCTTCTGATTGTCGGTGGTGGACCGGCGGGCATGTTTGCTGCATTTTACGGCGGAATGAGAAAGGCTTCCGTCAAACTGATTGAAAGTATGCCTCAGCTTGGGGGGCAAGTTGCTGCCCTTTACCCTGAGAAATATATTTACGACGTGGCTGGCTTTCCTAAAGTGACCGGCCAAGAGCTGATCAACAACCTGCATGAACAATTAAAGCTTTTCGAGCCGGACGTGCGTCTGGAGGAACGGGTGCTGCAAATTGAGAAGAAAGAAGAGCGCCATTTTGTGGTGACCACCGATAAAGGTGTTCACTATGCGCGCGCCATCATCATTACCGCAGGAGTCGGCGCCTTTGAGCCTCGTCGTCTGGATCTGGAGAACGCCGCCCGTTTCGAGAAAACGAACCTGCATTATTTCGTTAGCGACATGAACCGCTTCCACGGCAAGAAAGTGCTGATTAGCGGCGGCGGCGACTCCGCTGTGGACTGGGCATTGATGCTTGAGCCGATCGCTGAGCAGGTGACGCTGATTCACCGCCGCGATAAATTCCGGGCGCATGAGCACAGCGTTGAGAAGCTGATGGCTTCCCGCGTCCAGGTCATTACGCCTACGGAAATCGCAGAGCTGCACGGTGACGAGCGCATCGAACGCGTCACACTGGCAGACGTTAAAACGAAGGAAACCCAAGAGATCGTTGTGGACGACGTGATCGTTAACTTCGGTTTTGTATCCTCGCTGGGACCGATCGCGGAATGGGGCCTCGAGATCGAAGGCAACGCCATTGTCGTCGATTCCCGGATGGAAAGCTCGATTCCCGGCATTTTTGCCGCCGGTGACATTACGACATATCCCGGCAAATTGGACCTGATTGCGGTGGGATTCGGCGAAGCGCCGACAGCGGTCAACAACGCCAAGGTCTACATCGATCCGGAAGCGAAGTTGTCCCCAGGTCACAGCAGTAATTTGAAGCTGTAATTTAAGCAGCTTATTCACGTTCTTACATGTTCTAGCAAACAAAAGGGTATCTTACCTTTACGGAAGATGATGTCGTAAAGGAGAGATACCCTTTGCCATATATATGCCCGTTATGCAACGGCTTAGCTTCATTAAACGCCACCTGCCCCGATTGCGGACACGTTCTAGAGAATGCTGGAAAAAGAGAAGATTACGCTGGGCCTTACAGCCCCTACGGATCCGCTGATCAGTATACCTCAGCCATCTCCGCGCGTATTCCTTCGGGCTGCGAACATGTCGTTCAGTGTCCGCATTGTCATGAAGCTTATATTTATCATGTCAACGCCTGGCGGGCGCCTTGATGGTTGGGGATAATTTTATCCTTCTTAAAGAAGTTAGCCAGGTTGTCCACAATTAGTGCAAAACGGACGGCGCGGCAAGCTCTAATTCGCGTTTGCGAATCTCTGCTAACAGCAGTGCGATAAACTCCCGATCCAACTGCAGTTCGGTCGCCTTCTGGTAGGATTCCAGGAGCAACTCATCCGTTAACAGCGCCATTGATAACACATCCTTTCTAGTATTTTCCCCATCATAACAGGAAAAGTTTAGTAGAACAAGTGTTCTTGCTATCCACAAACCCTTGTGGAAATCCTGTGAATAACGTGTTAGTAAATATCGAAAACCGTTGAAAAAGCTAGTGGGATAATGTGGACAAAAGTTATTCACAGGACACCCGTTCCCATTTTTCACCAAAAAAATTTTTTATTTTCCGACAATCCGAGCTTATTGTGGCCGCGTATTGACCTCAAAAATCCAGATCTTCCCGTTCCGATCCACGCCATAATCAAAACCAAGCTGCCCGATCCCCGGAAACCGAGCCTCTAGAATCTGTACACAAAGATTCGTTAACGTACGCATCTCCCGTCGCTTGCTGGCGGCGATTTTGCGGCCCAGTGAGCGGCTGAGCCCTGCGCGGGCACTAAGCATCGTCCCTCCCTTGGACAAGTTGGTCACGAACAGCCCAGGGCGGGCTAACCGGCCGACCATGGAGCGATAGACCCAAACTTCGTTCTCTTTAACGACCTTCACGCGATAGTCGATCGGGCGCCCGGCGATGCGGGCCAAATGAATACCTTGCTGGATCATATACTTACGTCCGACCTTCACTCGGTTTAAGGAACGAAACATCGCCTCAAAGCTGGAAAACGCGCGTGTTCGGGACAAATAGGTATAAGCATAAACTCCGCCTGCGTAAGTTACCTTAATCACACCATAACCCCCGCCGCCGCGGAGGGGTTTAATGACGACCATGCCGAACTGATGCAGCATGCTCCTTAACGAATCGGCACTGTACAATCGGGTTTGCGGTATGTGGGCGGCCACGACCGCGTTGCTGAGAAGCGCTTCGGTCTTGAGCCACTTATTGGCCAATTGTCTCCCCGCCATGACACCATCCCCTTCCTCTCACTATACGGTATAGTACTCATTTGTAGATTCGTATTCTTGGATGATTGTCCAAGGCTTAAGCCCTTTCTCCGGTAAGGCTGTCAGGCAGGCTCTTTCTATGCAAAGCGAGGGATTTCGCGTATATTAAGGGGAGACGTTAGTCTATGACTAGCAGAGGAAGGAGAGTTCACAAGCTTTGAATACAGAGGGTTCTTCATTTGAGGCAGCTCTGTTCGAGGTCCTCTATTGGTTTGCCATGATCGCCATGTCGTTGGTGCTGGCCGGCATTACCGTCGCATTGTTCCTCACGGGCATCAAAATGGCCAGGACAACGCGTAAGGGTCTCGGCATCGGCTGTATCGTCTTTTCTCTGGCAGCGGCCTGTATGGTCGTCATGATGGTGAATCGTCAATTTTTCTAAAGCAAGTCGGGAGTGCCTGACCGCACAGGAAAAGCTCGGAGCATCGCTTGCGGATGGCATCCGGGCTTTTTTTCCATAAAAAAGATGGGAACCAAAACCCATTTCTGCGTATTACTACATAGAAATTATCGTTACTTGGGATAGTAGAAAGATACAGGAGGTTCTATTGGCATGGGAAGTACGCAACCTTGGGGGGACCGATTCAAAAGGTTTTTTCTAAATAACCGTTTCGTAGTGTTTTTGCTCGTCGTCTTGCTGATTGGCTTGAATATTCTGGTGTTCGCCCATATTCCGTTTGTGTTCAAACCCATTACGGTGCTGTTCAAAACCGTCTTGCTCCCGATTCTGCTCACCGGAGCGATCTATTATCTGCTCAACCCGCTGGTGGATTGGCTGGAAACGAAGCGCATTCGCCGGGTATACACGATTACCGGGTTATATTTGTTGATCGCGGGGATCCTCACGGTGCTCATTATGACCGTTATCCCGTTGGTTCAGGCACAGATTCTGAGTTTGATCGAAAATTTACCAAGATATACGTCTGAGGTGCAGCGGCAGTTCGAAAGCTTGATCGGCAGCAACTTCTTCCATCAGGTCCAAGAGTCGACCGGCTTTAATCTGGACGACCTGTCCAACACGCTGTCGGAGCGAGGGACCGCTTTGTTGAACAACGCCTGGTCCGGCATCGGCGGATTCCTTGGAGCCGTCAAGAACGTCGTCCTGGCGATCATCACCATGCCGTTCATCTTATTTTATCTGTTAAAGGACGGCAAGAAGCTGCCGGAGTTCATCCTGCGTTACGTGCCCGTTCGCTTCCGTGAACAAACGCACCATGTGATGACCGAGATGAACAGCCAAATTAGCTCTTATATCCGCGGGCAAATCATCGTCAGCTTCTGCATCGGGGCGCTGATGTATGTCGGCTTCGTGATCATCGGCCTGGATTATTCGCTGACGCTGGCGATCATCGCTTCGTTCACGAGCGTCGTCCCGTATCTCGGGCCGGCTATCGCGATTACCCCGGCGATCATTGTGGCCATCGTCACCTCGCCGATCATGCTGCTGAAGCTGATCGTCGTCTGGACGGTTGTCCAGCTCGTTGAAGGCAAGTTCATTTCGCCGCAAATCATGGGCAAGACGCTGCGCATTCACCCGATCACGATCATCTTCGTGATCCTCACCGCCGGCAATCTGTTTGGCGTCCTGGGCGTGATTCTCGCCGTGCCGGGCTACGCTGTGCTGAAAGTAATTTTCACCCATCTGTTCCAATGGTTCGAACGGCGGTCCCATTTGTATGAGGAGCCGGATGCGCCTGCCCCTGATCAGCTTGACCTTCGCGAGCCTCCAACTGAAACGCAACCATGAAAAAAGGACTCTTCCAGATGGAAGAGTCCCTTATTATTTTCCAATCAATCGCAAGGTTGCGGCGCGCCTTCCTCGTCCTTAAAGCGGAACGATTGACCGCATCCGCAGGTGGCGATGGCGTTCGGGTTGTGGATGGTGAATTTGACGGATGGCTTGCGCTCGGCTAAAACCGCGTCAGATCAACGTTTTCACCGCGCAGGCCGGGATTGTTAATCACCGAATTGACTCGTTAATCACACGCCCCTATGGCGTATAATCTCGTTAACCGTATTGTACCCAAAATACAACCATCCCACAAGATATTTGGTATAATATACAAAAAATATAGAGGTAGGAAAGTAGCATGAGCGATAAAGTCAACATACCAATTGAACTTATTAAAGTAGTCATTCCGGGACTAATTGCATTTTGGGCTGCGATGAAAACCACACTACAATCAAGACACTTAGACACGACAAAAGAAATATTCAATCGCTTCTATCTTCCTGCATTTAAAATTCTTGAGCCTCATTTATATGGGAGCTGCACTAAACAAGTGACTTTGGAGATTTCCGAAAAACTAGAATTACTCGCAGAGGAAAATTATGAGTTTGCAAAAGGCCGAGACATCAACTTAATTAGAAAATACAGACACACGGCTTTAAATTGCGAACACGTCTTTTACGATAATACCAGTCAAATAGATCAGATATTTCAAGAACTATGTATGTGTATTGATAAGGAATTCGAGCGTTGCCGGAGAAAATTAGGACTACCAACTAGGACGTTCATAGACAAATTGAACTCTGGTAAGTATAGTAAGTCGGTTCAATATAGATTGGGAGAAGTGTATAGACTTATAGAAGGGATGTATCCTCTGATTTTAATAGCCGCCTTATCTATACTGATGTATTCACTTATCGATCTGATCATAAAGATATTCACTATATAATAGGAAGTTAATATTTTACATAATTTTCCACACAGTTTTAGGATATGCTTAGATTTTGCTGGGGCCTGTCGGGCGGCCAGCGAGGGGGTGCCATGGGGGTTGTCTTTCGATCTTATTCGTATGCATTACGATATACATTCATATGCAATCGCGCAGGGTTGATAATGTGCAATCCGCAATCCATTCCAAACGCCGCGAAGCCGCACCACTACGCCATTTACGCCGATCCTGCATAAAACGGCGTTATTCATCGTATATACGTTTCCAGTACATTTCGCATAATGGCGCGGTTTATCGAAATTTTCGCTGGTAAATTATTCACCGCGGAATAAGGTGTTTATACATCGTTTATGCACCGAAATCGACCGCATAACCCCGTGAGTTTTACGCGGCCGTCCACCCTGCGCCGCCAGCCCGCGAAACGTTTCCGGAAGGGCACGCGTCTCACCCCGCTTGCAGGAAAATCGCCCATAAAGCGCAATTTTGAGAAGCTAATTCGCGCAACACTTACCGCCTCTAATCCGCGCCGTATCAACGGTTTAGCGATCACCATCCGCAGCGCAATCAACTTCCGATTCAAATTTACTACGCAATTAATCCGCACATGCGGAACGTCTCCTCGATATCACGCGCGGTCATCACGTATTTTATCTTAGCTTTCAGCCATCGCCGATGATCTTCCGTTTTCCTGCGCTGAACCTTGACGAGCTCACGCGTAAAGTCCTTGCGCTGTCTCCACGTATAAAGTTGGCGTCGACTCACTCCGCAAGCTTGCGCAATCTCTTCGAGGTTCGGCGTCGGTACTGTCGTAAGCAGTTCGATCGCGAGGTAATGGCGTTCATCGAGCGGTAATACCGGCCTGCCCCGCTTTGGTTTCTTCCGCGGCACTCCGCTTCACCTCCGTATACAAAAATAAGGCCGCCCCGAAGGACGGCCCGCTATGTTATTCGTTCAATTCCGCTTTGATTTCTTCAATCATAGTATTGTAACTTTCGAGGCGGTCGCGAAGATCATCTAGGAAAATCTGCAATTCCTCGATCTCCTTCGCGTCTGTGCTTACGGCAAGTCTTGATTCAGTTTCCGCGATTATCTCCTTATATTTTGCCGCCCCGCTCTCTAGCCCTTCCAGTCTTTCTTTAAGAACCTCCGGGTCCGTTTGATTAGGCGCTGTTTCGATCGCGGTCTTCTTCTCTACCAAAATAATCTTCTTCCCCCTTACTTCAAGCGGAATACCCGTCGCGTCCGTAAGTGCGCGGATAGGTACATACGCCGATCCATTTATAACCGGAGCGTCAGCTATTTTTGATCCGTCGCTTTTTTCAATCTGAAATACACCTGTTATCTTTGCGCGCATAAGATCAATCGTAGATTCCGCGAAGGCTGGCACAGCCCCGAATAATAGCGCCCCCACAAAAATGCCGAGTATGAACTTCTTCAATGTAACCCCTCCATTAGAAGATATTACCTTTATTATCGCCCATATCAACGACAATTTGTAGCAAAATGTGGGAGCGCCAATGATTATGACAACGTTACCTGCGCAAGCAATGATCCTTCGCGTGTCCACAACTTAAGATTTTTGGTGCTGCTGTCGTACGTCATGTTATACGCGGCCTCACTTACATTCGCCTTCGTACTTAACTCCGACGCGACAACAATCCGGTTACCTGCCGAAGTATTTCCGACATAAGCTCCAAAGCTTGGCTGCAAAATTACATCGAAACCGGCTTTAATTACTGCATTTAGGCCCGCATCAATCCGGACATCGTTCGCCCCACGCAGCTTTAATTCGCGCGAACTCCCGGTAAACGATAGATACGCCTCGTAAATGCTCGGATCAACGAAGGCGATCCTTCTATCCGTGATCTGACCGGTCAATCCGAGATAAATGTTGTTACCTACCCGAATGTCGCGCGTAATATCGATGTCCGTGTTACTGCGGATACTGCCGCCAATAATCTGCGCGCCGTTGATAGTTCCTCCGTTAATCGTCCCTGCATTGATCGTCGACGTATTGATCGTGCTATTTTCCACGGTCCCGGTCAATGTAATTTTCCGCGCAATAACGTTGCCCTGCATATCTGCATGTAATGACGCGCCCTTAACCGGCCACATTCGCAGCGGCTTCGTGTCGCGAATCGGACGAACAAGACGCTCAACCGCGCCAGGTGATACCGTATAGCGCACGAGCTTTCCGCCTATAAACTCGTTAGCAAGGTGCTCATACGTCCGCATAATTGCGTCATCGATCGGCACCCCTTTCCCGGCGAGCTTTGCGATATATGTGAGTGCCTCCTCCGATCTTCCGGCCACCGCGAATAACTCCTGATTGTTCGGGACCTAGCGCTCTACTTTAAAATCGTCGATATAGCGGAGTTGGTAATATACAGGTACGCCGTCCTCGATTGCGTGAACATACGCGCCAAACTCGATACCATATTTACCGCCGTCATAATCCGGATTAGCGCGTTTGAAATCGTTATAGGCTTTGCGGGCCGCTTCCGCAATATCCTCGACCGTACTCTGATCATCAATAGCCGCGAAAAAGTTATCGCAAATCTCAAGCTCTCCGGATGTGAATACTACTTTGTCGCCTACTTCGCGCAGCTTATTGTAATTGTCGTGGACATAATAACTCCGGCCGTTTTTGTACGCCGACACACGTGTATCCGCGAATACGTAAATATTCCCGTTAAAGTAAAACGAAACGCATAAACTCAAATGGATCCCTCCGTAATTAGCGTTATCTTTCGGGCGACAACGTTCCCCTGCATGTCCACGCGAAACGGCGCGCTATTAAAGTTCGCATGGCCAGCCGCGATCCCGTTCGGATTAATATATGTGATGTTGTTGCCGCTACCGATCGATAAGCCGACGCCGTTAATTTGCTGCCCGACGATCCTTTCCGCGATTACGAGCTCAGCGACCGCTTTTTGCAGAACGTCGCGAATCAGCCGCTTAATCCCCGGTTTCTCGCGAATTGTATGCCGCAGGCTCTCACGTACGCCGGCCGCATCGATCTCGTATACCGTCAGGTCGCCGCCGATCCCCTCGTAACTGATCGCGCGGAAAGCGTACTTATACGTAGAGTAAACGTCCAAAGTCTCCCGGAATTTCGCCATCGCCGCGTCGGTCGCCTGCTGTGTCCGGATACCGCCGGCCCATACCGCGAAATCCATCGGACTATTAAGCGTGCGTTCTACGATTTCGAAATCGTTATGATACGGTGATATGCTGGCGACTACCGTTTTGCCGCGCCTCTTATCGTAATAGGCAGTCATTAATTCGACGAACATGCCGCGCCGCTCCTTAACTTCCGGATGCTCGGCGGTATATTCCGCGCATTGTCGGCGAGCGATCTTCTGCAGTTTGGTGAGAGAGAGTGGTCCGCCGCCGCTTCGTATTCCGCCATGATCGCGGCTGCCAGTTCCATGATCCCGGAGCAAAAAATCACCTTGTCGCCAATGTGAAATAGTTTCTTGCCGTCCTCATGGAGCCGATATGTGTCGCCTCCAATATTCGCAGATACCGCGCTATCCGCTCCGATCCAAACGCGGTCATAAGTTTGTATAGCAATTACGCTGCTCAATACATCATCTCCTTTAGATGAATAAAGAAGCCAGCGCGTTAAGCGCCGGCCTCCTCGTTTGCTTGATATTGTCTTTTTAGAACTGCATAATCAGCGATGTCCCGCGCTGAACTCGTCCTTTGCGCCTTAACCCGCGCAGCCTCTACGTCCTCGACCGTTACCTTCGGCGGTTCCGTCTTTGTGGGCGGCGTATATGTTCCGTCCTCTTGCGCCTGTTTGACGGATTTCAGCCGCGAATATAACGTGACCACTTCCGCAGAAGGATTGTGGCGAGCGAGTTTATACGCCTCGTTGATGTCCCGCTGCGTCACCTTCGCACCGGAGTCTATCAACCCGCTTAAACGTTCGCGTGATCTGCGCCAGTCGAGATGCTGCGTCTTTTCGGCCTCGTAATGATTGAGGCGGTCGCGCAAAATAACGGCGCGAGCCTTATCGCCGGGATCGCCGGATTTTTCCGCTTTGGCTTCGAGTTCCGCGACAAAAGACTCCATCGGATGAGCGATGAACTTGACGCCGGATTCCTCGTTAAAATACTCCGCGACCATTTCGTCGTAACGCTTTTGGGCGAGTCTGTATTGAGCCATTCTTTCCGGATGACCGGCGGCCATTTTCTTCATCTCTTCAAGTTGCGCTAGGGTTGTTCCGAGTTCCATTATTTTTCACCTCTGGTTCCGGTTTTAGGCAATTTTGCCGGACGGATGCCGCTGGCGAGTTGCGACAAATCATCCGGAGTCAATGCCGCCTTAGTTAACGGATTGCTAACGTGACGCAACTCATTTTTTAGGTTCCGCAGCTTATATTCGTAACCGTGCCCCAACGTGGTTTTAGCGTCGTAGTAGATCGCGTCCACTTCATCGATAATGGACAGTACACGCTCAAACTCATCCGCATACGCGCAGGCAGCGGCATTCAGCCTTTCCAGCGCCGGCTCTAACGTTTGGCGCATTACAACATTCGGATAATAATCCGTATTCCAGGCCGCAGCTATTTCGTCTTTTCCGCCCACACCCACGCTTACGGCGAGTCCCGCATTTACTTCCGCGTCAACCCGTCTTAATGTGCGCTCTGCTTGTTCGATTTTTTTGTCGATCTCTTCGATCTCAGTAGCGTTATCTGCGCCCTCAACAACGGACTTCCTAACAGCCTCAGCATACGCCGCCTTTAGGGACTGGACCCCCTCCTGCGCCGCCCGTAGACGCGCCTGCAACTCCGATCGACGTTGTCCAATTTCAGCGCTCTTTTGTTTGTAGACCTCAATAGCTTCAAACTTTTTCATTCTCTCATTCCCCCATTGATTCGATTCTTGTGATCAAATACTGCAAAAAGCTAACTACCTTGGCGCGCCAGCCTGTGAGTACCGGACGTATTCCCTCGCTGACCGACGGCGGAGTTGGCGGATCATCCGGATACAATTCCCGGTATAGCTCCGCGTGATCTGTCACCATGCGCCTAACATGCGCGGTGTCAGACGGATGCAGAATCTCCGCGTTAAGGTCGGGCTCCGCCATCGCAGCTGCAAAGATGGCGCGATCCGACGTCTTGAAATCGATAATCTCGTAATAGCCGGCGAACTCCGCCATCTCTAACGCAACCTGAACGGCCAAAACGGCCTTGTCACAAGGCGCGGCAATAGCAGTCTGATAATCTCCGTGTCTGTCGTAGAGTTGCACGACGAGCAGCGGTTTCACGCCGTCAATCCGGACAAAATCCGCGACGATGATCGGCCTCATACTCTCACCGCATACCCTTCCGCGGCCAGTGCATCGATAAAGTCCTGCTGCCGTGGTATAATTGCGCTCAACGTGACCGGCTGCCGGGTCCGTAGTGACTCCGCGCGGATGACGGCTCCGTTACCATCTACCGCCTCAAACGTCACAGTTGCGAACATATCGCCGCTAGGACTCGTTGTTACCCGGCGGCGCACCGTTACAATCTGCTTCGGCAGCTTTGCTGGTTGCGGCGTGATCCGGCGCGTCGTAACACCGGTGTCCCCGCCGATTAATCCCCGCGCGGTAATCATCGTGCTAACCTCACGTTCTTTGCCGTCAACCTTCCGCGCGCGTCCTCGCCGACTTCGAACGTTACGCGGTCGCCGCGCATTAATTTCGCACCGTCCGGTACGCTAAAGTGCAGATCATCCGCGCCATAGATCGAAATAAAGCCGTAGCCTTTTTCCGCGTTGATAAATTTGATGCGGCCTTTCTTGCGGCTGGTTTTCGCCTTATTTTTTGGGGGTAATTCACTCCTCGGTGAGTAACCCAAGCTCGGGCCAATCCGTGAATACACTTCCTCCATGTCCTCACCGAGTCCTTGCCACGTAATTGCTGCTGGATATGACATACTTACTCCTCCATCTCCTCTTCGTCTTCTTCTTCCGGTTCCGGCTCCGCCCACTGCAGACGCACGTTCTCCGCCTTGTCCATGCGCGGATGATACGTTAACTCGCCTTTAAATCCGCTCTCCGTAGCCGTATATTCAACGCGGCCCCGGATATTGCAGTCGTAAATGACGCGATCCGGCGCAAGGCTGCGTTTAAGTACCCGGAGCATGTACTTCGCGTGCTCGTCCGCAATTTGCTTGAGCGGATACGCAGCGTAGTCCGAAATGTTCCGGTTGAGCACCGCGCCGGCGTCATTAATGATCGTCGTATGGACGCGCGTTTTGTCCCGATCCGCAAATACGTACTGATACACTGTTATGGTCATTCTGCGTCATCCCCTTTTGCATATTTGCGTTTCAAGGTATCGGCACCGGATCGACTCGGCACCGCGCCATACCTTAAAGCGCACATCCGACTTGCTCATCGCCGCCAGTAACGCGCAAGTACATCCGTCAGCGCCCCGAAAATAAGGACAGTAACGTTTCGCGTCCTCCCGTCGGTCATCCAATCGTGTTCCTCCCCCTCATAATTGGTACCCTTTTTTGCAATTTCACGCGATTTTAGCCACGCCAAATAGCCCGGTAAGGTGTTCTATCCTCCGAGCTTCAAACGCGCCAAAACAGCGCATTATTTACGATAAGTTGACGCCAAATAAGCGACGCGCCGACCGCTTGCGAGACGACGGAATCCGGTATTGCCGCGCATAGATAACGCCGTTTTTCTCATACGTCGCCATCTCCGCGAAATCCGGATACGAGCGTTTGATCTTGCGCATGATGTCCGCGTCCTCCGTGTAACCGGCCAGAAATGCCGAGTTGAGTCGCCAGATTGCGTTATTCATCGAGGTAGCCCCCGTTTCGAACGAAGGTATTGCGCGTGATCTCGTAACTGTCCGGCCAGGTTCCGGCAGCAATGGCGGCCTTTAGCGTAAATAAGACGATGCCGCGGATCTCCGCTTTGGTGACGCCCCATTTTGCCATCGGCGAGAACTTGCGGCAGGCCAGCGTTGATAGGCGCTCGACCAACGCGTAAAACTTCGATTCCTCCATTTTTGCGAGGTGATGCGGTGCGTTTGCGTTCGCCTCGACGAAGAGTATAATCTCCCATAATACTCCGCGATCGCCGTCGTTTCGGACAATGTACGGCTCGATCTTGAGCGGGCGCTTGTCCTCCGCGTACTTAACGATTGTTACGTGCTTATCCATTTACTTCTCATCCATTCAGCGGCCTAGCAGTTTTGCCTTTGGATTTTTCCCTGCGTGTTGCCCGAGGATTTGCCGCCTCGTTCGGCTTAATTAAAAAGCGCCTCATGCGCTTAATTGAAAAGTACCTTTATTGCGGCCAGCCTTTCCGGGTTGGTACCTGCGTACACAACGCGCGGATTTACGATAACTCTGCGTTTCCTCTTGTCGTTGACGTCGGGGATTACAAGGAATACGGGTTTTCCGTCAAGTTTAAGCGAGCCGAGCGCAGTGCGCAGTTTTTGCGTATCCTTATAATTGAGTAACGCGGCTAACCGATCCAAGTCCATCGGCGATACACGATCCTCGTTTTGTTCCTCTGGGTTAAAGCAAACGACGTTGAACGAGAAGTTTATAAACGGAAGCACCGCGAAGACGATCGCCAGTTGTTTGATTGACCGACCGTTATACCGCTCGTACAAATTGCGAACCGTTCTCCGGAATAGTCGTGTATGCCGATACTCATCGAGCTTATACTCCGCGTCATCAAGTGATCCCCGGTAGAATATCGAAGGGTTGACGTAGATGTCACCGTGTTCGTTTTCGTCGTTTATGATCCCATCCGCAAGCAGCTTCCCGTAGAACTCCGAGAACCTAGCGCGGCTCATATTCAACAGCGACTCAAGCGCCTTGCGGTTAATCGGGCGACCATTATCGTATTGGAGGCGGCCGTCGTAATTGGTGTACGTCCCCAAAAACATTAGCCGCGCAAGGTCCGACTGGCTGAGCGAAGGGAAACGCTCGGTCATCGTCATGCAGCCGTTGAATAATGCGAAAACAAACCCACCGTTCTCGTCCGAGTGATTCCGAAGCTCGTCGAGGGTCTTTCTTCCGCGGGCTTGTGGTTCCGTCGTTTTAAGTACGATTTCGAAGTGCGTCAGGCGTTCGCCAAGTTCGGACTCGATCGCTTCTTTACGCGCCAGGACGCCGCGTTTCGTTTGCGGTGTGAGGTTAGCCCAGCGCCGTTGTTCTCGTCTCCTATCGATTGCCATTTGACCCCTCCTCAAAAAATACCCTGCTTTTCAGGAACAAAACTACCGAATTACCATGCTTTTCAGGAACAACACAAAAAGCCGGAATCCTGCGTCTGGTGCGGTCTCTCACGGCTTTGGCTGTATCTATCCCTATTTATTAGTCCATTTATCTTCTCTTCTTTGAACTTGAACGCGCATAGAAACTATCACGCCATCATGATTTACTTCGATGATGCGCTTCATGAGTAAACGTGAGATTGTTCAATGATGTGTCGCCGTCGCCTACCGGCCCCGTCGGCCTTGTTGCTTCGCACCTTCGGCACCATATCTATTTCAACCGCGGATAAAGATTATCAACTTCCTAACGCGGCAGAAGACATATAATAATCCCACAAGGCCCGGTTTTGGCCGCAGTGGTGAGGAGCGTAGCGACTCAACCCTGTTCGCGCTCGTTCACATGAACGTACGGGAACATACGTAGTTACTCGGCATTTGTAGCGTCTTACTGCGCAAGTTTGACGAGTTTCTGGCGCGCTCGATCCTTCGTAGTTTCCGCAGCTTCTTCCGCTTCGTAAACCGAAATCAGAAACGCCAATTTCTCCGGTGTGAGGTCGAGCTCTCGCATCAACAGTCCGACTTGATCACTGCGCAGCGGACGGCTTCCTTTTTCGATGTAATGCAGGTGCGGGCCGGATACGTTCATGAGCGCGCCCATTTCGTCGAGCGTCAGACCGAGCGCCTTCCGAATTTTGTGCAAATCTCTACGGTTGATCCCCATATTCGTTATCTCCTTTCGCGTTAAGAATTTTTTCTTACTAGTTGAACAAATAAAAAGAACCGCTCACGCACCGCCGAGCATCCGGCACGTTTGCAGTTTGCTTATTGTTGCCCCTATCTTCTTAGTCCTTAAATCGCGTAAAAAGCAGGTGTGATCAAAATTTTCTCATAACCCGTAGCCGCATTTTGGCGCAAAATACAACCATAAACGCAAAAAATCTTTGTCTATAACGTGAGGGTAACTAAACGCGAAAAATACAGGTATCAACACACAAAATTCACAAAATGTTCACATTTAAACGAAAAGAGAAGCGCTGCCAGGCATTCAGCACGTTTGCAGTTGCCCCCTATCTTCTAGGTCCTTAATACGTATGAACGTAAAATAAAAAGAGCCCAATTAGGCCCTCTCACTTATGTATTTTGTCGCCAGCTAAATTTTTAGTATTCTACTTTACGGATTGGCTTCCTCCGACCGCCTCCCATGAGCCGCGCCCGTTCCCGTGCCGCAGCAATTTGCGCCAGCTTGTCCGGATCGTACGGTTTCTCGTAGTTCCACAACCGCCGCATGAACGCCTCCTGGTCGTACCGACGCTCCCGTTTCGGCTTGTCTACGTCTTTCCGCGCTCGTTGCTCCGCCCGTTGGACCGTTTTCCGCGTAGTTTTGCACGACGGGCCGCATACTTTCGCATTGCCTGGCCGCGTCTTGTCGCGAAATGGATAACCGCAAATTTCACACCGTTTAATGCGTGGATCTTCGATAGGCTCCCGCAATAGCTTACGTATTATTGCCGCCGCATCTTCCCGCGTGAGCCCTTCCGTTAATTCTGCCGCGTATTCGATCGCACCCTCTCCCGGTTCCATTCGCTACACCCCCTATATATAAATAACGATTTCGGACCCCGCTCCGCACATTTTCACGGAAATATTTTCGAAACCATACGAACACACATTCGTATTATATCATATAAAACGAAAAGAGAAGCGCCCGCCCGTCGCGCTCCTCTCCTCTAATTGTCCGGCCGATAACCGAAACGTTGGCGCGAATCGTTACCGACCGGATAAGTCTGCCGAGCATTTGGCGCTACTCGGCGCATTCACGAACGGAGTTTAACTCCACTCGCCCGCATGGCGATCCCACCGGTCGGCGGCCGGCAGGTACGGGATATAACGCGCGTCTCCTCCGCTTATCGACCGTTGGCGCGGTCGGCATCATCGGAGCGTTGTCTCTCCGCCTTTATCTGGCGCGTTACAGCCGCCTTGTACGCCATCAGGCGGTTGAAGCGCCCGGCTGGCGACCTCTTAGCGGATCGGCCGCGCAGGCAATCGAAACGCAGCGCCCCGTATTGATTAGCTTTGCGCGTAAAATATGCGATTCGATCAACGGTCGTTTTCATGCGATCAACTCCTTGATAAAGAGCGCGGCCGCCCATATTAAGACGCGGAGGATGGTGCGCAGTCGGCGTTTTTTAGGCATAGGCTTGTAATAGCTCCGGTGCGGTGTGTACGCGGTCACGGTCGGCACCCCCTTTCGGAACAACGAAGCCGAGCGCGGCAGCTTGCGCATAGGTAAGCGGAGTCGCCCCGAGGACTGCGCGCGGCGAAATATCGATAACCCGGCGGAGTAGCGCGGCGTTGACGCTGATTTCCTGGCGCGGCTCCATTATGCGCACGAAATAGCGGCCGGTCGTCGGATCGAATACATAGCGGGCCTGCAGCGGTGGTTCAGCGGGCGCGGCTGGCTCGACCGTTACCTCGCGGAAATGGTGCGGTTTGCGTGTCGTCTTAAGACCGATAGCCGCGAGTTGATCCGGTGTTGCCTCCGCTATGTCGCCGGCGATGGTGCGGTCAAGCTGCGGGAAGATGGCGTAGAATAGCGATGGATGTATGGTCGCGTGCTGGGCGTTGCGGCCCGTGCCGAGCGCGATCTCTATGAGGTTGGTGCGGCAGTTGCGATAGTAGCCAATTTCATGGGTAGGTACGAGGATAATGGATTTCATAGCGAAACCTCCTGTTAACGATTTGGGTTATTAACTTGATTCGATATTAACTTAATTCGTTAATAACGTCAAGCGTTAATTTTGTGCTAGTATGAATTTTGAGGTGAACTTTAATGATCGTCTTTAAATTAGCTCGGTTGCTGCAAGAGCGGGGAATGACTATGTACCAACTAAGTAAGGCAACAGGCGTTAGGCCGAACACAGTCAGCCAGTGGGTGAATAACGAGAAGTTGCGCGGAGAAGGAAAGGAAGTTAAGTCTATAAGCGTCGAAGTCCTCAACGCCTTCTGTCGGGAATTGAAGTGCTCCCCTAGTGACATACTTGAATACATAGAGGATTAACACCACTGATTACCGGTGAGGATCGCGACTTCGTATACGTGGAGCCGCGAATAAGAGCGCGTGTGAAAATGCGAAACTGGACTCGCGCGGGGATGCTGCGGAGTCCAGTGTTTAAAGAGTTTATCTTGTAGTTACGGGGCTTTTATTCTGTGAAGTTTTATGTTCTTGATAGCTCCTGAATATTGAATCTGCAAGCCTGGTCCCGGTCGAGACAAGCTTGGACAAAACGCGAATTTGTTCTCTACATGCGATGCTTTCTGTTTGGTGGGGGTAGTTTATAGTGTGATCAATCTCTCCCCAAACTTCCTCAAACAAAGTTCTAACTTGAATTTCGCATGTGAGAGGGCTATCCTCCCTTGGCTTTACCAAGTAATGGATGCTTGTATAATAACTTTCTTTTTGGTAGCAAGAGATATTTAACTTTTCAAAGTAGCTTTTTGCCTCGGGATCCCATGTGTAAGCTTTAGGAGACTCGGCAAACACCCAATCCTTTGATTCAACTTTTTCAAGAATTTTTTTATGAATAATCTCGAACTGATCTTGATAAAGATGCAGAACGCGAACTCCCGCTAAATCAGTGACCTCAGCAAATAAAGTTTCAGGGGTAATAATTCTACCCTGTTCTCTTTTTCTTGCAAGTTTGTCTCGCAGATGATCTTCATCCTTTAATCTATACTTGAGCGAATGAATTACAGTAGTCGAGCTTTTGTTAAAAGGAGGCTCAAGTCTGAAGTAATCTCTAACAATATACATAAATTGCTCAAAACGGGGAAGCATCTCTCTATATTGTTCGATACAAACTTCTATTTCATTGCTCATACTACCTCTGCCTCCTCGCTGTCAAGAGTAGCTACTCTTTGTAATAGGGCAATAGTAAACTCTTTATATTTTTCCTTAGTGCCCTCGTATTGAGGCTTGCTACCTCCTCGGATTGTGGCGACGTCTTCGTCATCAAGGTTATCAAGTGAAGGAATTTGCCACATGGGTTTTTTATACTTTTGGGTCACGTTCGGAAGAGTGTTATGTGTGTGCATTATTGCTGTACCACCGATAGGATCGGCTAACATATCATCGGACAAATGAGATCTTACATCTGGTTGGATGTAGTGTTTTATGGTTTCTGGAATTTGCACAACATAATCATAGTGGGCTTGAGCAAGCTCATAAGGTGTTCGATTTGAGTATTTTTTTGCGTTATAGATTGTATATCCTAAGAATCTAACAAAATTTTTAGGGAAGTACGATCTTTTTTCGTCTGACAAAAGCCCATATATTGTCTCGAACTCTTTTTTCCACCGGATAAGGTACTCACCTATATTTTTAATACCATATAAAGAAAACATATCAGGGAGACAGGGGATTAAGAAACCATCCACGGTTGAGATAATAACTTTATTCAACGTACCCAGGCTTGGTGATGTGTCAATAATTACAAAATCATAATTGTATTTTTCCCCATACATTTCAGCAAGATTTCTAATCATTGTTGTTGTTCGAATTGATAGCGGGTCTCCTCTATACACACCGCTCCATCTTTCCGCTATTTTATCTTCATACATATGCAATGTGAGTCTTCCTGGTATTAGGGCTAAATTTTCTGTAAGTTCAACTGGTGGAGGAAGTACTTCTAAGTCTCCAGTCCCCTCTTCTGTTGTTTTTAGAAGGTAGTGAAGTGTTCTTGGGGAATTATTTATTGCGTCGAACTCTTCTTGAGATACTTTATCTTTAGAAGCTTTAAAATCGTCAATGAAAGAGTCCTCTTCTTCCCAGACATGCCTAATCTCCTCATCGGTCAGCGAGCAAATTGTAAGATTACACTGAGGGTCTGCATCGAGCATAAGTACTCTATTCCCCATTTCGGCAAGGCTGTGTGAGAGATGATAAGCAAGTGTTGTTTTTCCGACTCCGCCTTTATTGTTAAATAGCGAAATTATCTTCATAATGTCCTCCTAATTACTCCGTATATTTAAACGTACACACCGCGCGAAGATACCGCTCATCGCCGATCCTTACGCTATTCTCCGTAATCTCCGCAATCTTTCCGCAACCTACCAGTTCTCCCGCGATGAAAACAACGATAGGTGTACGGTCCATCTGCGCGGTATAAAGCTGGATATCGGACGTTAACGGGCGCGTAGAACTGCGCTTCATACTTCGGCACCTCTCGATAAATTTTACCATATTTTTTGCAATTATTGGTGTATAATTATTTCAAAAGACCTATGCCAATAGTGTGAATAAATAAGTTAAGAGGTGTTTGTATGTCGAAGTTTTTAGATGTAGTTGGGAAAATCACGATAGTCGCGGCCGTCATTCTAGGAATTGTATACGGACTTAAAAGCGACCCACTAGCGGAAGCGTTTGGATATGACGACGAAGCGTTTCGGTGGACTATTGCCCTTACGTGGTGGGTGAGCGGGGCAATCTCAGGCGCGGTACTCATAGCGCTCGGAACGATGCTTAATTATCTCGAAGAAAACAACGCCATGCTTCGGGAACTTGTGCGGAAATCTGAAATAAATACTAGTGTGTCTTATGATCAATACGCCAAGGATACTCTCAATAAAATCAAAGAGTCAAAAGTGCCATTCTCCTCAAAGTTGAGTGGATATAAGTTCAAAGCAAACGATTAAACGCAAAAAAGGGGCGCAAGCCAAACGGATTTTACTCCGCCAGCTTGCGCCCCTCTTTTCAATCGGTGCGTTCTTTTGCGCCCCTTTTACGTCATTCCTCCGTTTTATCTCCGCTCCCATTGCCGTCTGCGTAACTTTCCGCCAACATATACGCAACACACGCACCCACCGCGCCAATCACGCCCGTCACCTGCAGTACCGCGTTATCATCCGCGCCAGCCGCCGCCAGAATTGACGTAGCAAGCGCGGCCAACAGCGCCCAGAACTTGCGCGAAGATAATTTCCGTTTCCAATCGATTTTCATCGTTTATTTCGCTCCCTTCGGACTATTAAAGATTCCTGCGCGGTCCAAGATCGTCACCATCCGGTAAAAGTCGTAGCTGCCGTTCGCGGTCGTATCCAGCACGCCTGCCTTCTTCGCATTTTCGCACGCGGTCAGCGCCCATGCCGGAACCGCCGCCATCTTCGCGCTATTTTCGAGCGCGGCCAGTCGGGAGTTGCGCGCGTTTTGACGAGTTCCCGACGATACTATACGTGACAACGACGGAGCATCGGAGGGCCTGACGTAAGCTGGGGACAAAGTTCCCGACGTCGGAACGTTCGAACGTTCGAACATGCTAGACTCCGCGCGCTTACGGACAGTTTGGTGAGGTCGGTGCCCCGTGGCACCAACGTAACACGCGAGTTACATTTCCTTTACGAAATCGCGCGACGTCGAGCGGTTTGGGGACGATGTCGTCCCGATTTGATTCCGCGGTCAATGGGAACCCCGATGTTCCGATGTAGCGAGGTATGGACGTAACGACGTCGTTACAAACGTCTTATCGACAAGACATCCGCTCGGAACCGATGTCTCCACGTGGTTACACGCAGGACTCCGCGCACTCTACGGAAACTTCGCTATTTCTAAAACTTTTGCGATGTTTCGACGTCGAAACGTTTGGAAAACGACGTCGTCGTCCGATTTGATTACGATGTATCGACGTCGATACGCATCAGCAATTTGGAAAGACGTCGCACCATTCCCGCGCCTTTTACGTGAAATTAACGCTTATATACGCCTACCCTACCGTTTGTATTCAGACGCGGCCATAGCGGCTAATTTCGCGGTAAATGAGCGTAAAGGGTGCGATATATGACGTTTATTTCCGCTTCATTATAAAGCGATTCGTTGGCGAAAATTCATCATGACTCTTGCGCAGGTCGTCCGTATCCATTTGGACGTAGCGCCGCATCGTGCGCATGTCGGCCCAACCGCCCATTTTCTGAATCGTAAACGGATCAGCACCGTTTAGGACCATCGCGCGGGCCCAAGTGTGACGGTAGACGTGCGCGGTCATCTTCTTGCCAGCCACTCCCGCTTTTTCCCCGTAATATTTCAGCCGTTTATTGAAATGGTTCGGAGAGATCGGCTCCCCAAACGAGGACATAAAAAGGCGATCCGTCGAGAAGAATTGACGGTTTTCTTCAATAAGCTGCAGGAGGAGCTTCGCGGTGTGTGCGGATATCGGGACCATGCGCGGCTTCCGGTTTTTGTTCATTTCACCGGGCAGTACGATAAACCGCGTCTGAAAATCGATGTCGCCGGCGCGAAGTTTGAGCAACTCCGAAATCCGGAGACCGCTATCTAAAAGCGTCACGATCCCCACGTAATCGCGAAATCCCACGAAATCGCGGCGGTTCGGCTGCGCTAGGATCGCCTTAACTTCGTCGTCCGTCAGACAGTTCGTAAGATCCACGTCCTGGCGCAACAGCTTCACCTTCGCGAACGGGTTAACTTCGATCAAATCGTCCCGTTCTAACTGATTAAATATCGCCTTAAGCGTACGCAGCCGTATGTTGATCGTGGTATCCGAAAGTCCGACGCGCTGATCCTTCGTTGGGATATACTTATGCCCCTCGTACCGCGTCCGATCGTATTTCAAATACGATATGTGGTCGCGAACCATTTGCGTAGTAACCTCGTCCACGTATTCAACGTCAGGGTGCGCCTCCCGCAACCAATCGACGAAGTAGCCATAATGCTTCGCGTAATCTGTGAGTGTCCTTTCGCGCAAACCCTCCGCTTTCTTCGCGCTTATTACAAAGTCAATCGCCTGGTCCAGTTTAATCCGCGGATATTCGTGCAGCGTACGAGCCCCGTTAGGTACGCGCCGTTCCCGTTTCTTGAGCGACATAAAAAAACGACCTCCAATACGATATAATCGCGAGATTATACGTAATAGAGGCCGTGATCCACAACCCTGAAATGCGTTTTTTAGGGTTGTTAACGTACACTATTCGGGGTTGTTAACGCTCATTTTTCCGCTGTTATCCGCAATCCCAAACGTTCGTTCGCGCGTGGGTTTCCGTATCGGCTTCCGTTCAGATCAACGGAATGTGAAACCGGAGAACCCGCGTGGTTACTGCGTTTTTCAATCGCAAGGTTGCGGCGCGCCTTCCTCGTCCTTAAAGCGGAACGATTGACCGCATCCGCAGGTGGCGATGGCGTTCGGGTTGTGGATGGTGAAGCCGCCGCTCAAGCCGGATTCCTTGAAGTCGATCTCCAGGCCGTTCAGATAACGGATGCTGTCCTTATCTACGACGACCTTCAGCCCCTTGATGTCCATATAGACATCCTGTTCGCTCTCCTGATCATCAAGGCCCATCCCGTAGGAGAAGCCGCTGCAGCCGCCGGGATTCACTCCGACACGCAGGAACATATTGGGTGTTTCTTCTTGGGCTATCATATCTTTAATCCGCGCCAGGGCGCTGTCGCTGATATTAATCATTATGCACTCACTCCTTTACGAAAAATTATACTCCTTCTCCTCCAATCGCTCAACAACTGTGATTTTTCTAGTTGCCAATCTTTAATCTTCGCCCTAGGCTTATTGCCCGCTTGGAATGTGAGGTTTATAATAGGTAGGTAATTCATACTGTTAGGATACGAGGCATTTCATGCAATTGGAAACGGAGGGAACGTCATGTTCACTGTAGTCACCCCAAACACCGACAAGAGAATGGCCGAAATTGTGGACAAAGTCCGCCAAGGCGAACGTCTCAACCTCGAAGACGGTGTCTATCTATATGAAAGCAATGATATATTGACGATCGGGCAATTAGCGAATGAAGTTAACCTGCGTAAGAACGGGAAAAAGGTATATTTTATCGAAAATATGAGCCTCTACTTCACGAACGTCTGCGAATCTCACTGTGCGTTTTGCAGCTTCCGCAAGGATCAAGGAGAAGAAGGGGCTTATACGCTTTCCGGGGAGGAAATGGTCGCTTACGTGAAGCAGCACATCACTCCGGGCGTCCGTGAGTTCCATATCGTAGGCGGGCACAACAACCACGTACCGTTCCAATATTACGTGGACTCGCTCAAAGCGCTGAAAGAGAATTTCCCGCATGTGACCATCAAGGCGTATACGGCGGCGGAGATCGAATTCTTCACCCGGCTCAGCGGCCTGAGCACGAAGGAAGTGCTGATGCAACTGCAGGAAGCCGGCCTCGAATCCTTAACCGGCGGCGGCGCGGAAATCTTGTCCGACCAATATCGGGAAAAGATGAAGGTCGAGAAAGCCAACGTCGACCAATATCTGGACGTCCATCGGACGGCGCACCGGCTGGGAATGAAGACCCCAACCACGATGCTCTACGGCTCTATCGAATCCTATGAGGATCGCATCCGCCATATGATGCAAATCCGCGATCTGCAGGACGAAACCGGCGGGTTCCAGGTGTTTATCCCGTTGTCCATGCAGCCGCGAAACAAGAACGCCAGCATCATGCGCCGCAATTCGGCCTTCGAGGACCTCAAGACGATCGCGATCAGCCGCTTGATGCTGGATAACATTCAGCACATCAAAGCTTACTTTATCAATATCGGCGTCCAGCTGACGCAGGTGGCCTTAACCTTTGGGGCCTCGGACGTACACGGCACGATCCTGAAGGAGCAAATCAGCCATGCGGCAGGCGCGCAAACCCCGGAAGGATTGACGTTAAAAGAGCTGATCTGGCTCGTCAAAGGGGCCGGGCGCATTCCGGTTGAACGGGATACGTTCTACAACGAGCTTCGGGTCTACGAATAATTTCGTCAGGGGGAACCTTTCGTTACGGATGGGTCTCCCTAATTTTTTGCAGGATTCGTTCGGCTAACTGGTCGGCATCTTCCCCCTCCACCTGCTCGCCGTCAACCAGCACGTACGGAAACAAATAACACGTGCCGCAAGCGGTGAGGCAGCCGTATTCATAGATATCGCAATCGACTTGCTCCTTCACTTTCCAAATCGCTTCGTCCGTACCTAAACTGGCATTATTCGTACAATATTCAAGGATCGGTTTCATCTTCCGTCCTCCCCATGAAGAAGCATTTAAATTTTTGACTTTTTGTAATATAATAAGGCAAGAAAGGAGTTGAAAACAATGAGTGAAAACGTACAAGATAAATTGTATGATGAAGTATTGGAAGTATTGGACAAACTGCGGCCTTTCCTGCAACGTGACGGTGGCGACGTCGAACTCGTCGACGTAGAAGACGGCATCGTGAAACTGAAATTGATGGGTGCCTGCGGCAGCTGCCCAAGCTCCACGATCACCCTCAAAGCAGGGATCGAACGCGCTCTGTTTGAAGAAGTGGAAGGCGTAGAAGAGGTCGTACAAGTATTTTAATTCGCAATCCATGAATGATCGCTCTTCAGCAGGAGGGTTTAAACAAACCCGGCTCCGGCAAGATGTCGGAAGGCCGGGTTTTTTTGTTGGGTCTGACAGACCCGCTTAAGAAGGCTTGATCCACGGACGGATCGGGTCGAGTCCGCCGGAGATGTCCATGATATTGCCAGTGATGAAATCCGAGTCCGAATGGCACAAAAACGCAATGACGCGGGCGATATCCTCCCCGCTTCCGGGACGCCCCAGCGGCGTCTCCCCATCGCGGAGCCCCCGAACTTCATGTATCGACATCTCTTTCTGACTCCCGCGAATGTCGCCGGGGCAAACCATATTGACGGTGATGCCGTATGGGGCTTCCTCGACGGCCAGCGTCTTCGTAAAGGACACCAGCCCGGTTTTGGCTGCGGCATAGACCGCCCGATGCGGCCAGGCGCGCGATTCAGCGGCATGACCAAATCCAAAATGGATGATCCGCCCCCATCGTTTCTCCCGCATCCCCGGCAGCACAAGATGATCCAGCAGCAGACTGCCCACCAAATTCCCTTCGATCATGGCCAGCACTTCACTCTGGCTGTAGTCGGCAAACAGCTTGCGTTCGCGGATAAACGGTCCGGCGTTGTTGACCAGGATGTCAATCGTGCCGAGCTGCTCGTTCACTTGACGGGCCAGGTCCTCGATTTGCTCCCGGCGCGAAACGTCGGCTTGCACTGCGATGCAGCGGACGCCCAGGCGCTCGATGTCCGATTGGAGGGAGAGCGCTTCCGCTTTGCTATGTACGTAATTCAGCGCGATATGGCAGCCTTGTTCTGCCAGCGTCAGCGCTGTTTTCTTCCCGAGGCCTTTGGCGCTCCCGGTAATTAAGGCAACTTTGCCATGCAACGTTCCTTCTCCTCCTCTCAGGTGCTGTTCCTTTAAGTATAAAAGATTTAAAGGATTCCCACAAACCGCCGCGGCGTTCTATCCCGTTCTTTTGCGCTCCCCCCATGCTCCACGACGAAACAGCGCTCTTTAAATGCAAAAGTGCAGTTGATTTTCACCAAAATGCCCTGACATTAAGCTTTCAAATGCAAAAGTACAGTTGATTTCCCGTCAGAAGCGTCTTTTGGGGCCAAATTGCCTCCAATCGAATGCACTTTTACATTTCACAAGCCATAAATCGGGCGATTTGCCGAAAATGAACTGCAGTTTTACAGTTGAGATGCAATGGACGCTTCAAACTGGCAGGAAAACAAAAAAATCCCGCTGCACACGCAACGGGACATTTCTGCTTCTTGCTACTTAGAATACCGGTACCAAAGCACCATCATAGGTGTCGTTGATGAACGTGCGGACTTCGTCGGAAGTCAGCGCCTTCGCCAGCTTCTGGATCGCTTCGGAATCTTTATTGTCCGGGCGAGCTACCAGAAGGTTCGTGTATGGCGAATCTTTATCCTCGATGAACAAAGCATCCTTCGTCGGATTCAGCTTCGCTTCCAGCGCGAAGTTCGTATTGATCAGCGCCAGATCCACTTCAGGCAGCAGACGAGGCAGCATAGCTGCATCCGTTTCTTTGAATTTCAGGTTTTTCGGATTTTCTACGATGTCTTTAGCCGTTGCTGTGATTCCAGCGTCATCCTTCAGTTTGATCAAGCCTTGCTTCTGCAGCAACAGCAACGCGCGGCCGCCGTTGGTTGGGTCGTTCGGGATCGCGATTGTAGCGCCGTCCGGAAGCTCGTCAGCGGATTTGTATTTGTTGGAGTAAGCGCCAAACGGTTCAACGTGAACCCCTACAACCGGAACGAGATCAAAGCCGTTTTGGGCATTTTGTTCGTCCAGGTAAGGCTGATGTTGGAAGTAGTTCGCATCCAACTCTTTTTCATACAGCTGTACGTTGGGTTGCACATAATCGGTGAATTCTTTAACTTCCAGCTCAACGCCTTCTTCCTTCAGCTTCGGTGCAATAAATTTCAAGATGTCAGCATGAGGCACGGTCGCACCTACAACCAGCTTCACTGGCTCGGCTGCGGTTTGGTTCCCCGTATCTGCGGCGTTCCCTTCAGCTGCCGACGTTTCGCCAGCCGTGTTACCTGCTGCCCCGTTATTGGCGGCGTTATTGCTGCCGCAAGCAGCCAGTACCAGTACCAATACGAGCGTTAACAAAGATAAAGTCCATTTTTTCATTGCAGGTTCTCCCCCTTAAAGGTTTTTTGAATAAGGATGCTTCTATATATTTAAGTTTCCTTATTTCCGCGTAAAATAAATCACCAAGCGGTCACCCAGCATTTGCAGCACCTGCACCAGAATGACCATAAAAATCACCGAAACGATCATGATTCCCGTCTCGTACCGGTAATACCCGTAACGGATCGCCAGGTCGCCGAGACCACCGCCGCCGACCATGCCCGACATGGCGGTATAGGACACCAGCGTGACTACGGTAATCGTCATGCCCGCGATCAGGCCGGGCAGCGATTCCGGCAGCAGCACCTTGCGAATGATCTGGAACGAGGAAGCGCCCATCGCTTGGGAAGCTTCGATCACTCCGCGATCCACCTCGCGCAGCGCCGTTTCCACCAACCGGGCGAAGAACGGGGCTGCCCCGATCACCAGCGGCGGAATCGTCCCCTCCACACCGGTGGATACGCCCATGATCGCCCGCGTAACCGGAATTAACGCAACGATCAAGATAATGAACGGAACCGAGCGAAGGATGTTAACAATTAGCGAAATTATCCGGTAAACCCATCCTAATACCAAGGATTGAGAACGCGAGAAGGTGTACAGCAACACCCCGAGCGGAAGCCCGATCAAGAAAGTAAACAAGGTTGCAAAACCCATCATCTTTAGGGTGTCCAGCGTGGCCACACCCATCTCTGCCCAATCGATGGTTCCGAGATCCAATCCACGCATTATTCGATCACCTCCACGTCAAGGTCGCGTTCCCGCAGGAGCGACAGCGTGCGCTCCACCTGGTCATCTTCGCCTTCAAACGATACGGTCAGTTGACCGTACGGGATATCCTTAATCGCTGAGATCGTGCCTTGCAGGATGGCGAAGTTGACGCCGGTTTCCCGAACGACCTGGGACAACACCGATTCGTAGGTTTTCGCTCCCAGGAACGTGATTTTCACCAGCTTCGCCCACGCAGGATGCGGAACCGAAGTCGCCAGCTTCAAGCCTTCGTCCCCTGACTCCCGGTGGATAAACTCCCGGGTCACCGGATGTTTCGGCTTCAGGAACACCTCCGTCACCGGCCCCTCTTCCACGATGCCTCCTTGGTGAATAACCGCCACACGGTCGCAGATGCTTTGGATGACATGCATCTCGTGCGTAATCAGCAGGATCGTCAGCTGGAACCGCTTGTTGATGTCCAGCAGCAGCTTCAGGATGGAATCCGTCGTCTGTGGATCCAGCGCCGAAGTGGCCTCGTCGCACAGCAGCACATCCGGTTCGCTGGCCAAGGCCCGGGCGATGCCGACGCGCTGCTTCTGACCACCGGAGAGCTGCGCCGGATACTTGTGACGATGCTCCTCCAAGCCGACGAGAGCCAGCAGCTCATTGACCTTCTCCGCGATGGCCGCCTTCGGCGTTCCGATCAGCGTCAGCGGAAATGCGATATTATCATAAACGGTAGCCGATGACAGCAGGTTGAAATGTTGAAAAATCATGCCGATCTTGCGGCGCTGCTGCTGCAGCTCACGCTTACCGAGCTTCGTCAGCTCAACCCCGCCGACCCACACCTCACCTTCGGTCGGGCGCTCCAGCAAATTGATGCAGCGGATCAACGTGCTCTTGCCGGCACCGGAATGACCGATGACGCCGAAGATTTCCCCTTTGCGAACGCTCAGATTTAATCCGGACAGTGCGGGGGTCGCCGTTTTTTTGGTGCGATAGATTTTCGTAATGCCCTTAAGTTCAATCAATCGGCTAACCTCCTGTTCCTAGCATGATGTAAATATAAGAAAAAGAGCCCTAACAGATTCAAAGGGCTCTCTTTACGTAAAGACAATGCCTTCTCATCTGCCAAAACCGAGTAAATCACATCGGTTTTGAAGGAATTAGCACCATGACATTCCGCCGTGACGAGTGCGCTACATCCTGCAAATCATTTCACGGGCGAATCGGTTGCTGGGCTTCATCGGGCCTTTCCCTCCGCCTCTCTCGATAAGAAATAAAATATGAAATTAAAAGAGTCATTTGCGAGATTACATCGTTGTTAACCTGTCATGTAAAACTATTGATGAGTATAATGAGTTTTGTTCGTTTTGTAAAGAGGAAAAATAAGAATGGCGATCGGGTTAGATCGCCGTAATTTTTTTCCATCTATGATTGATGTAGTCAAAAACCGTGAAATAGGTTTCGCAAACCATTTGGTATCCCTGCTCAAGCTCACGGATATGCTGATCCAAGTCCTCCAGAGCAACCTTTCCGAACAACGCTTGATGCCGTTGCCACAAGTCGTCCTTCATCTCCGAGTTCATGTAGTGAATCTCCGTATTTCTCCGGCGCCGCAACACGCCCAGCGCTTCCCGGTACGTCTCTTTAATCGCGTTCAACCGGTTCCCCAGCTCGGTGTGAGTCTTCAAAGCAGCAAATTGGCGCAGCACGGTAAAATAAGAGAAACGCGACTTCACCTTCGATGTGTTCAAATCAAACAGTTCATTGAGCACCGTCCCGAGCTTGTCCAGCGCCGAGAACACGCGAATGAATCCGTCCTTGTAAAAATACACATATCTTGCATAATCCGCCCGTTCAACCGGATCCATGTCTTCAACGAATTCGGTATGTACCTTTTTGCGAAAAAAGGTGGCGGCATATAAGCATTGTTCGAGCTCATCCAACGAAGTGATCAAGCCGTGCACCCAAATCTCCAGCTTGCGGAAATCATGCGTAGGGTCTTGATGCTCCTTGATTTCCTTCTGCAGCAGCCTCACGGTCTGCGTCATCGCGCTGATCGTTTCGGCCAACCGCCCCTCGTTTTGGCGAGGCGGCTCCCCAAGCAAGCTTCGCAGCATAGGCATTCCCCTTTTCACAGAAAGTAGGATTTCCAACGCTGATCCACCAAGGACACGATATCCTCTTGCGGGAACAGCTCATCCGGATAACCCGGCTTCATGCGGGCATCAATGACCAGCGGCAAACTGTAGGACAGATGATGCTGACGCACCTCGGAAGCCGCGTAAATGTCGCTGGCCGGATTAAACCGCGTAAACACCGTCCACAGGAACGCCGTTTGATCATGGGCCGCCGCTTCGGCGTTATCCACCAATACCACAAGCGGCCAAGCGGTCCCGCGTTCGCGAAGACGGCCCAGCAGACGCTCAGCAAGCTCCGGCTCGTCCTCATAGGATGCACCAGAAACGACAAGACATCCGTCATGAAAAACTTGGATCGCATCGATTTCCGCGATTTCACCTTCTTCGTACGCCCGGGGCAGCTCGCGCATCGGCTCGCCTACGCCGATCAGAATCGCCTTACTGCCGTGGTTCAGCTTATGGCCGGTATAATCCAGCGTATCATGCGAGGTGTTGTTTAGAATGAACAGATCCGTGCGCGGATCAAAACGTTCCAGCACCGTCTTCAGCAGCAGACGGAAATCTGCGAGATCAATCAGCTTGTCCGTCAGCATGAGGAATTTGGTCAGCGAGAGCTGGCCTTCACCCAGAATGCGGAAGGCGGACACCAGCGCTTCGCGGGAATAGCTCTCACGGACGACCGCCGAGCTCAGCGCATGGAACCCGCTCTCCGCATACGTCCATAGCGAGCGCACATTCGGCATTACGATCGGGAAGGCTGGCGACAGCAGCTTTTGCAGGAAATCGCCTAGATAATAATCCTCCTGACGCGGTTTACCGACGATCGTCGCCGGGTAGATAGCATCCTTCCGATGCCACATATGTCCGACGTGCAGCACCGGGAATTCATGCTGCAAGGAATAATATCCAAAGTGGTCGCCGAAGGGACCTTCGAGTCGGCGTTCATGCGGAGGCACCAGCCCAAAGATGGCGAATTCCGATTCGGCCGGAATGCGGTGGCCGCCCAGCGGGTTTTCAGCCATCGGCAGCTTCTCGCCGAGAATGAAGGAAGCGACCAGCAGCTCGGACAGATGCTCAGGCACCGGCGAGATCGCCGAGGCGATCATGGCTGGAGGTCCGCCCAGGAACACGGATACCGGCAACGGCTCGCCGCGTTTCTCCGCCTCATGGTAGTGGAACCCTCCGCCTTTTTGGATTTGCCAGTGCACGCCGGTAGTTTGGTCATCATACAATTGGATCCGGTACATCCCCAGATTGTTTTCTTTTGGCTGCAGCGGATTTTCCGTATATACAAGCGGCAGTGTAATAAACGGGCCACCGTCCTTCTGCCAGCTGGTCACCTTCGGCAGGTCCTTCAGCGGCGCTTCCGTTCGGCAGACGTCCAGAATGGGGGCGTCTTTTTTGGATACCGTTCTCATGCCGACCTTCAGTACGTCGCGGATTAGCCCGCGCTCATTCCAAATCGCTTTAGGTGTCGGCGGCAGCAGTTTATGTATCGCGTCAACCAGTTGGTTAGCAAGCTGTTCAGGCCGGGGACCAAAGGCCATCTCCACCCGGCGAGGCGTTCCGAACAGATTCGTTGCCACGGGGAAAGGCGTACCTTTGACATTGGTAAACAGCAAAGCCGGGCCGCCGTCGTCAATGACCCGCCGGTGAATTTCGGCCAACTCCAGGTAAGGATCAACCGGCACATCGATGATCGCCAGGTCGTTTTCTTTTTGCAGTGCATCGATCCATTGACGCAGGTTCTTGTAGCTCATCTCCTGATCCTCCTAAAAGACCGGGTCATCACCCGATCGTTGCATCACTTTACACTATAGACAAAAGTATACCTTACCTCACACTCCTCGGGAGGCCCTGTCATTCTACAGATTCATGACAATCCCGACGTAATCGCGGAAGTCACGCCGAAGCCGGACGTCAAGAAGTGCCAGTTAAACGGCTTTGTCAGCCGGCGCAGCCTGTGCCTCCTTGGCTGTTCGGCTCAACTGCCAGGTTCGGACGCTTAAATAGCACAAGACCCCAAACAAGGAGGCCAACACGATAATATGGGCCAGCGAAGCGAAGAGATAAACGTGGTAATTGTTTAACGTCAGCGCGATGGTCGCCCCGGTCAACACTTGAACGATCACCAGCACCGTTGCAGCAACGCCCAGCTTGCGGATGTCCGGCAGTTCCGGATGCTTGCGGAAGGCAAAATGGCCAACCGTTGCGATCACGACCAGCAACAGAGCGGCCGCAACCCGGTGAATAAAGGCGATCCCTTCTCCGCCGGATAATCCGGGAATGAGCTGACCGTTACATAGCGGCCAGCCGCTGCATCCGCCCGCCGAGTCCGTATGGCTGACATAGGCACCGAGATAAACGACGATATACGTATAGCCCGTCGCAAACCAGGTCAGATTGCGGAACGCTTTAGACACGCGGGCTGCCGAGCCAGATGGGCGCATAGGGTCCTGCGGACGGCGCCCCGCGCTGCGGTCAGCTTGTCCGCGTTCTTCCTCGCGAACGCCTAGAACCAGCATGATCGAGCTGGCGAATGCGATCAACGAGAACCCGAAATGCAGCGCCATAACGGCGGACGACGTCGGGTAAATGACCGCCATCGCTCCCATCACGGCCTGCACCATGACAAAAACTAAGGCCATCAAGGAATACAACTGCAGATCCTTGCGGTTCTTCCGATACATCCAAAACGCGACAAACGCCGCCAAAGAAAACAAACCGGCCGCCCCGCTGACTGCCCGGTGAGAATATTCGATCATGGAAGCGAGCGTATGAGCCGGGACAAACTTCCCGTGACAGAGCGGCCAATCATTGCCGCAGCCGAGTCCTGATTCCGTTTTGGTCACAACGCTGCCCCCAAGCGTCGCCAGGAACATGACAAAACAAGAGGCGTAACTGAGCCATTTTAAAGATTTCGTATGCAAAACGGTTCACACCTTTAAGTTAATCGCTAATCCTTTTCATTATAACCGATCAAGTAACCACTTTCATAGAAAATGTTGAAAAATCGACACCGCCGCAAGGGATTTCCCTGCGGCGGTGTGATGAATATAATGGCGTTTGATTTTTGGATTATAACGTATCCCGGGTTTCCGGCGTGTCATGGAGCGTATGATACACATCCAACGCCTTGTTCAGGAAATCCTCAATTTCCTCACGGGATTTGCGGAGTTTGTTCACGAACCGAACCAGCTCGCGGCCGTCGGTATAGGCGACAAAGCTGGGGATACCGAGAATGTTTTGCTCCTGGCTGACCTCGCCAACTTGGTCCACATCGACCTCAATCAACGTCAGTCGACCTTCGTATTTCGCCTCAACCTCAGGCATAAACGGATCTATGAATTTACAATCCGAGCACCAGTCGGCTTTAAAGACCGCTACGATTAAGTTGCTGGATTGAATGCTGACTTGAAATTCCGCGGGGGACGTAATTTTTTTCATGGATGATCCTTCCTTTCATCAGGATACTTCTAGTCAACCAGAAGCGGGAGTGGAAGTCAATCTTTTTGGACATACTAGATCGTATTATGCCTAGCCGGCCGCCAAATATTCGGACGCTCGATCTAAGGTAGAAGGGAGGCGGAATCCATGGGGGACCACCGCCAAGACAATGGGAAGGCTGTCAACCTGAGAAGATGGATGTCCAGCCTGCCCGCCGCAATCTCAACCATGCTCAAAAACAAAACCGCCGTGCTTTCCGATTCTTCTGAATTGCGGAAAGAGACGGTTGATTTGGGCTGGAACGAAGCGGCCGCCCGTACGGTCATCAGCGAGATCGAGGAGTTGCTGCGGCGCACTGCGGCCGCTCGGACGGCGTCAGCAGGTGAAGATTACAGCGCCGAGGATTTGCAGTTGGCCGAAGCAATCGCTGAGGAAACCCGTTTGGCCGGTGCGAACAACATCAGCCGGACGGCGGCTTATCTCGCCTGCTATCAAGCTTGCCCGGAGCTGCACTGGGCTTTCCTCGCGCATATGGTCTCGCGAAACGCCGGCTGGAACATGACAGACCTGCACAGCAGCCGAATGGCTGATGCGATTGATGCGGAAGAGAAGCGGCTCACGTATCGGTTTCTGGAGCGGTGCAACGCCCTGATTTTTCAGGACGCTTATCCGCAGCTCAGACTGTATATGAAAAGCCGGGAGCTCGGGGCCAGTCGGTTCCACCTGCTGCCGTATTTTCACGTTTCGCGTTTTATGCGTCCGTTTTGGGAGCGGTTTTGGATCGACCGCGGCAGCGCTTTGCTGACCGTCGGACTCATCATCAATGAGCAAAATTATATTGAAAAACGCGTCGTACGCCACCCTTACTTCCAGAAGCAGGTCACGGATAAATTGAATTTCCGCCTGTTTAGCTTGGCGGGATTAAACCAAATCGTATTCCCGCTGAGCGAAGCGGCGGGAGTGGACGGGGCTGCCGGGGGTAAAATGCGCCGCCTTGCGGGGCGCACCGTCTCCGACTTCGGCAGCCTGCAGGCCCGCATCGCGTTAGGCAAGAGCCTGTACGCGATGCTGATGGGCTACCGCGCCGTGCGCAGCGGCGCGGAGCACTTCGCCGCGAGCGTGCCGCACAGCGGCTCGCGGGCCGATTATTGGCCGGAACTGTTCACGGCCAATTTAGAAGAAGCTCTGACCGCCAAGGTACAGGGGTCAGAGCTTCTCGCCCAGGAGACGCTGCCGCCGGGCCAGCGTCTCTACAGCCCCAAGCTGCTCAGCGCTTGGGGCGACACCGCCTATGAGCCAATCTCCCGAGAGGATTGGCTCAAAGACACCCGCGCGCTGGACGACATCAGCGCGCCAAAAGCGCCGTTCCTGTGCGATATCAGCGGCTCGCACAGGAACGGCATCCTCACCACCGCATTGGTGCACGATGCGGTGGAGGAGCATTGACTGACCGGGGGTGAGGTTGAGTTGAACGTCACCCCCGCTCCCGTCTTCGTCTACCCTCCTCCCCCCGAGGGACCTTCCTCGCCAACTCCTTTTCCACCATTATCCCGTATGATCAGGTAACTCAAAAGCAACACAAGTGAATATACATTTTACCCAACGCCCTGCCGCTCACCCCACTGCAACCACATGAGGCATCCCTTCGTACCTTCCACCTTTCCTTAACCAAAGGGATAATCATCCAAAAGCGCTCACGCAGGATACCTTAGTTAGCCGAGCTTTACCCATCAACCTACCGCCCGCCCCTCTGCAACCGCGTGTGGCATCCCCTCGCACTTCTAGCTTTCCTGAGCCAATGGGATAATCGTGCAAAAGCTACATCAAAGCATCCCCGACGTACTTCTTCCTCACTGAACTTGACGATCTCGGCCGCCGCGTTGCAAACGCATTAGCGGGGAGAGTATTTTGCGGAGGGGGGCTGGGTAGCTAGCTAGCTCGTCCTTACGGACGACGCGCAGCAGGATGAGCAGCACCGGATAGAGCGCGACAACTGCCACGCCAACGATGCAGCAGGTCAGGAAGAAGGCGACCCGCGCCGGCATCAGGTCCACCATTTGAATTCCGGCCTGGTTCAGGCCGTAGCCGACACCGGACAATGCAACGACCGTGACCAGGAAACCGCCCCAGCGGCTGCCCATGAGCGAGAACGGCACGATTTGCTTCATCGCCCGAACGTTCAGCAGCGTGATAACGAAGAAGCAGAGTCCGGTGGCGATAATGATGCCATATATCCCCCAAAACTGCGCAAACACATAGCTGGCCGCCAGCTTCACGAGAATCCCGATGGCCACGTGCACCATCGACAAATTAGCTTTGCCTACCCCAAGCAGAATCGAGTTACTGGTCATCATCGTAATTTGAAAAATCGTCGCATACGTCAGCAACGCCACGATGCTGCTGCCGTCCCGGGTGCTGAACAGCAGCCCGTTCACAGAGTAAGCCGCCGTGCCCAGCGCAAGGATAATCGGCATCCCGCTCAACACTGCGACTCGCATCGCCAGGGTGACCTGACGCTGGAGATGTTCCTGGTCCTTCCGCGCGTATGCGGCGGAGATGATCGGCACCAGCGATTGGCTGAGCGCAATCGCCAGAATCGGCGGAATCCCGGCGATCATCTGCGCCCGGTTGCCGAGAATCCCAAGGATGTAGGTGGCTTGTCCGGAGCCGATTTGCCCGGTCAGCAACGGCTTCAGGATCGAGTTATCGATGAAGTTGACCGCCGGTACCGCCAGCGCGGTTAGCACGATCGGAATCGACAGCTTAAAGATCTCCGCATAGATCCGCTTAAACGGCAGACGACCGGAATCGCCCCGCGGCTTTCCTCGCCCCGCGGCCTGGTCTTTCCGCTGCAGCTTCATGCTGTACACCAACATCACGATCAGTGCGGCAACTCCGCCGAGCACCGCGCCAAACGTCGCGCCGGCCGCGATCTTTTCGCCCGAATAGCCCCAGTGGAACAACACGAACGCCAAAATAATGCCGGCCGCCACCCGCACGATCTGCTCGATGACCTGTGAAACCCCCCCGGCGATCATGATATTCCGACCTTGCAAGTAACCTCGGATCATAGCGATCAGCGGGAACAGCAGCAAGGCCGGCGCCAGGGCACGAATGGCCATCACCGATTCCGGAACGCCGGAAGCTTCCGCATAATAGGGCGCCAAGGCATACAGCAGCACGAACATGACCAAGCCCGCCACACCGGCAAAGAGCAGCGCCGCCTGGTACACGCGCCGCGCCTCCTCCGGCCGGTTCAGCGCGTGCCGCTCCGACACCATTTTGCTCAGCGTACTCGGGATCCCCGCCGTTGCTAAAGTTAACAGCATGAAATACGCCGCATTCGCTTGCGAATACGACGCGTTCCCGATATCTCCAAGGATGTGCTCCAACGGAACGCGCTGGAACAAGCCAAGCACCCTTGCGATCAGCGCGGCTCCCGCCAAAATTAACGTGCCTTTAATAAACGATTCCTTCTTGGACAAAAGCAATTCCTTCTTTCCCGCAATCCATATAAGTGCTAACTAGAATGAAAACTAAAATGCAACGATCCAAATGATAAACACGATGATCATCACCAGCTGTAAAATCACCTTGACCACCATGCTGCTAAACAAGCCAACGACGGAACCAATGCCCACTTTAAACGATTTGGTGAGCGACTCGCCCTTAATCAATTCCCCGATCATTGCACCCAGCAACGGCCCTAGTACCAGACCAAAAGCCGGAATAACAAACGGACCGATGATAATGCCGATCGTGCTAAGCCAGACGGACAGCTTGCTGCCGCCGAATTTTTTGACGCCCCAAGCCCCGACCGCATAATCCGCCACCATCAGCGCGACCACGATCAACGTTTGTAGAATCCAGAAGAAGGGGCCAAACGACTCAAACGAGAAAAACCATCCGTACACAAAAAAGGCAAAATATATGGCGAGCACCCCAGGCAATACGGGATACACCGCTCCGGCCATCCCCACGGCAAACAGGGCAATCACCAAAATCCAGCCAATCACGGACAGCGCCATTTTCTCACACCCCTGTCAAAATATAATCCCGAATAATCCAGGCAATGCCATCTTCATTATTCGACGTGGTCACGACATCGGCCTTCTCCTTCACGGCCTCCTGGGCGTTCCCCATCGCAACCCCCAGACCCGCGGCTTCAATCGCAGCCAGGTCATTTAGGCTGTCTCCGATTGCGACAACCTCGGACATCTCCAGCCCAAGCAGCCCGCACACCGTCTGTATGCCGCTGGCCTTGCTGATCCCTTTCGGATTGATCTCCAAGTTGTGCGGCGAGGAATTCGTGATTTCAAGGCCGCCCATCGCTTGCAGCTCCCGCAATATCTCTCCCCTCACCTCATCATCCTCGGTAAAATAGCCAAACTTCATCCAATGATTCTGTTCCAACAATTCCGGTTGCCAGTTCCCTTCGTTATAATTGCCTTCCACGGCGTAGGCCCAGAACCAGACATTCTTTTCCCGGGAAATGTCGTACATTCGCGAAACGAGCGATCGATCAAGCAGCACCCGACGATACAGCTCATGCGGCGACTTCCAAACCTCGCTTCCATTCACCGTAATCATTGGCGTCCCAAGGTCAAGCTGATCGCCATACGGAACCGCCTCCCGGTAACCGCGTCCCGTTGACAAGCAGACATGAACCCCGGCAGCCGCCGCTTTCCGAATCCAACGTTCTGTCTCCGGCGAGATTTGCAGATCGTCGTTCAGCAAAGTTCCATCCATATCGAGCGCTAACAGTTTATATTTCAACAACAGACAGCTCCCCCCATCCGCAAGTTTCTGACTCTCTAAACAGCATACCGCCATTTTACCATAATCCCGGAAACCCAACAAAAAGAGCTCCCAAGCAGAAGAAAATTCTCCGCTAATTGGGAACCCTTAATTAACCAATCCGGAAGCTATAACTATAAAAACCGAAGCATCACGGAGCACCGACATCGACCACTTGCCATTTTTGCCGGTCCAGCGCCGGATCCGGTTCGTTCAAGTACAAGGAGCCGCTGTCCGCCGAAGCTTCAAGCGCTTGCTGGTTGTGAAGCGACAGAATGGCTACCGTGCCGTCGCCATTGTCGCGAAGCAGCCAGCGCTGATTGTCGTAGCCGAGATAATCGTACAGCTGGAGTTTGTTTTGCCCGGTATCGAGGTCCAAAGCTTTGCCTCCCGCGGCGGTGCGAATCGAATAGGAGCCCAACTCGTCTCCGGTCGGCACCATAACCCAAGTCCGGGAGGACGCCTCCCCATCCCCGGCCGGGAGCAGCGCGACCGGTTCGCCGTTTTCCGCTTTCGCTGCATACAGCGACGTGTTCGCGCCGGCGTTAACGAAGCTTGTCTTCCGCAGCTTGGCCTGCTCCACCCGGCTGACGTTGACGTTTTGGTAATACGCCGCGCCGCCAAAGACGTGAAGGCCGAAATGCCCTTCCGCAAACGTTCCGTCGGTAAGGTCAATGATCCCTGCACCATCCACGGAAATCCGGATACGCGGCCCGTCCGCTTCGATAACGATGGCGTATTTCTTTCCCTGCTGGATGAATGCCGGCACGTTGGCCAGCACCTGGCGGTCGGCAAATGCGCCATCGATTTTGTAAAACAAGCGGAAGGCTTTCATATTCGGATCGATATTAAAATAGTACCCGCTGCGCCCGTCCCGGCTCGCCCGGAATAGAACTGAGCCCGCTCCGCCCTTTTCGTCCAGCGTCATTTCGGCCTCATATACAAAATCCCCGGCCGTCTCCTCCGCCACATAGTGAGCGTCGCTCCAGTAGCTGCCGCGGATGCCCCGCTCCGTCGCCACCCAGGAGGATGCCGCCAAATCGGGAGCCCAGCCGATCAGATTCGTATGGAACTCCCCGGCAAACACCTTCACCGGTACGCTGGCCGACGCTTTCCCGTTCGGAGTGGAGGCGGTAATCACCGCCTCTCCTTGGCCGGCCGCGCGAATCACCGCCTGCCGCTGATCGAACGAGGCGATGGCCACGACTTGCGGATCGCTCGTCTCCCAGCGGATCGGCTGATTTTGGTTGACGTCCGAACCGCCGCTGCACCCGCCTTTCACGCCGCCGTTCACCGCCGCATACAAGGTCCGGGTGTCCCCCAGCCCCATTTGCTGCAGGCTCGTGTCCATCACGATGGAGGTTTGGCTCTCCGCCGCCTTGTTCCATACGTTTGTTAGTGCGTGCACTTTCAAGGAAACCACGTTCACCTCTCCACCTACAGTAAAAAGGCTCATTTCACGGTGCGCAGGATCGGGAAAAATCACCTCCGAAAATACTACGCGGCCATCCCCTCCGAATACCTCCAGCGAGGAATCGTCCACGTAAATCCGCAGCTTCACGCGCCGGTTGTCCGGCTGAAGCGGCGCCTGATGAAGCGTGCTGAACCGGTCGGAGAAGCCGGTGTCGCCGGAAAGGGAGCGATCCACGTAAATCTCGTTCTCTTTTGTTTTGTACCCGACGACCGTCCGCTTTCCGGCTCCCTCCCGGAGGCGGAAACCAAATTCGCTCACATTGCTGGCCTGGGGAATTTCAATTTCGGCTTCAATTTCATAGGCTCCGGAGGACACGCCTTTCAGTAAATTCTCCCTATCCGCTTGGACGAGGCGGTCCGACGCCGCAAACAGCAGCTGGCCGCGCAGCGATTCCAGCTCACGGATCGGCGCCTGTGCCAGGCGGATTCCCTCGTTCGTCTTCTGCAGCGTTAACTCGCGCGGAATGCTTAGAACCCCCTTCCAACCCTCGGTCGGAAAAGCAAACGGGTAATCCCAGTTCGTCATCCAGGCCAGCATTACCCTGCGTCCATCCGGCATACCGGCAAAAGACATAGAGGCGTAGTACTCTTTTCCGTAATCGGTCGCCAGCACCTTGCCGGCAGGGTTGTCGTTAACGAACTTGCCTTCGGGAGTAAGCTCCCCAATAAAATACTCCGCCGACGAACCCTGCGTATTCGGGTTGGCACCCGTACTGATCATGAGCACCCATTTTTTCTTGACCGTACCGTCCACAGCCAGTTGGAACAAATCGGGGCACTCCCACACGCCGCCGCGGACATAAGCCCCGTATCCGAAGTTGTCGGTCAGCGTCCAGTCGATCAGGTTGGTCGAAGTGAAAAAGCGGATATGGTCGCCGCCGGACACAACCATAACCCAGCGGTTATGTTCTTCGTCCCGCACGACCTTGGGATCGCGAAAATCCCATCCTCCCGGATCGTCCCCCTGCTTGCCCGGATTTTCGATCACGATCGGGCGCTCTGCGGCGTACTCCCAGGTGCGGCCGCGATCCTTGCTGTACGCCAGCCCAATGCGCTGGTTGCCGTTCGGGCGGTCCGGATTATAGGAAGTATAATAAGCAAGCAGGCCTTTGCCCCCGGAATCCGCGAACAAGCCGGAGGCATTGTGGAGATCGGCGACGGCCGAACCCGACCAGACATGGCCCAAATCGTTCCAGGGCAAAGCGATGGGCAAGCGCTTCCATTGAACGAGATCGGTGCTGACCGCGTGCGCCCAAGTTCCGCCATCCTGATGAAACAGATGGTATTCCCCTTCGTAATAGACCAGTCCGTTCGGATCGCTTGCCGACCCGCGGGCGGGCGAATAATGGTAGTCGGGGCGGTATTTTTCCGTATAATAATCATTGGCCGCAGTCAAATAGACGTCCTGAAAATATGCCGCTCCCCCGGATACCGCAAATCCCGCGTGACCGTCCGCATAACTATTGTCAACGGCATCCACAGCCGGTTCGGTGTATCCGTCCACATAGACCTGAATCCGGCTCCCGAGCGCATGGATTTCCAGATGGTGCCTTGCTTTGGAAGCTGACGGGTAAGCACGTTCCGAGGCCGCGATGACGCGGCCGTCCGCTTTTCTCAGCTCCGCCCAAACCTGGCCGCCGTCTTTTCGCAAAGCCGCCTCGTATCCGTCCGTCCCCTGCTCGTTCGCTCTGAACCGCAAACCAGCATCCCCCTGATCGGCGGCAAAAGACACGTTTCCTTCCAGCACGAGATCCCGTTCATAACCCTCATATATCCGCAGAGCCCGCCGGGAACCGTCCGCCGTTCCCAGCTCCCCCCGCAGGTCCGGCTGCCAAGCTCCCGAACTCGCGATCGCCGCGCCTAAATTGCTGTTCAGTTCGCTGACCTTCACGTTCTGAAACAGCGCGGAACCGTCCCAAACGTTCAGGCCCAAATACCCGGAAGCGTAAGCCTCATCATGCACGTCAATTAACGGTTCATAGCGGTCTCCCCAATACACCTGAAGTCGGCTTCCTTCGGCCTTGACCTTTAGATGATAGATTTCTCCCTCGGCCAAATCCACCCGCCGTTCTTCCCGCAGCTTGCCTTCTCCGCTCGCGTCCTTTAGCCGGATCAACCCCGCGTTCAGCACGAGTTGAAGCATGTAGGAGGACCAACCGTCCTGATTGGAGCGGAATACCAACGTGGCGTCCGCCTGCCTCTCCGTTACCATGACGTCGGCTTCATAGATAAAATCGGCCGCCCGGGTTTCCGTCAGGGCCATCACGTTCTCCCTCGGCTCCGAGACGAGCAGAAGCCCCTGCTCCACCGTCTCCATTCGGCCTTTTCCCTCGATTCGCCAGCCAGTCAAATTCGTCTCTAATTTGGTTGCGCTTTCAAAAATTGCGTTAGCCTCCTTTCCCGTTTCCGTCTCCGCACCTGCCGCCCGGACTATCCCTGCATCAAGCCCGGCAAAAATAAGTGCGGAGGACAAAAGGATGGATAATACGGATTTTCCTTTACCCATGATACACCCTCTTTTCCTGTAAGAGATACATACTTGTTTTGGCTTCCGGCGCAGGAGGCCATGGATCACGGCCACCGCCTCCCTCCGGCACGCTTTCTTCGCTTGCACTTAAGAAGAAAGAAGCGGCCCGGTTAACGCCTTCAGCCCCAATGCCAAAGCGCCGCAAAGCCCTGCTTGCTGCCCAAGGCCGGGAGGCACGATATACTCCTCCAAGCGCTCCAAAATCTCGCCGGCGTTTAAGTATCCGTTCAGATTTCGGCGCACCGCCTCCCGGATCAACGGGAACAGTTGGGGCTGCTGCATGACCCCGCCGCCCAGGATGACCTTTTCCGGCGAGACCAAGAGCATCGCCCCCGTAATCGACTGGGCAAGATAAAACGCCTCAATTTCCCAAGCGGGATGATTCCCTGACAGCTCATACCCTTTGGTTTTCCAGCGGGCTTCGATCGCCGGCCCCGCCGCCATGCCTTCCAGGCAATCGCCGTGATACGGGCAGCGGCCCGCGAAATCATCGCCCGGGTGCCGCCTTACCGGCACATGGCCGCCCTCCGGATGAACCAGCCCATGCACCAGCCGGCCTTCCAGATAGACGCCGATCCCAACGCCCGTTCCCACCGTATAATACAGGCAGCTGTTCAGGCCCCGGGCGGCCCCCCACGCCGCTTCCCCCAGCGCGGCCGCGTTCACGTCGGTATCCCAGCCCAAGGGGACCGAGAATTCGCGGCGCAGCGCGCCGAGGAAATCGAACCGGCTCCAACCGGGTTTCGGCGTTGTGGTCACATAGCCGTAGGTGGGGCTGTCTTGCCGAAGATCGATGGGGCCAAATGACCCGACCCCAATCGCCTCCACCCGTTTGTCCTTCAAATAAGCAATCGCTTTGCCAAGCGTAATCTCCGGACTTTCTGTTGGAAAACTGATGCTGTCCTCAATCACACCATACTCATCCCCAATGCCGCAGACGAATTTTGTCCCGCCAGCCTCAATTGCTCCTATGCGCATTGTCGTTGTCTCCTTTTTTGATACAGTACTAAGGTGGTCCCGCATCTTGTATATTTCATCGGCCTCATTTAACGACCGCTTATGGTGCAAGCTCATAAATCGTCAGCAACTTCAGAACAAATTCCGTTTCCGCCGCCAGAGATATGCCGGTGGCCTCCGGTCCAGGGAAGATCAGATCGGTAATGACCGCCTCCCCGGCATTGGCAAACACTTCGACGGAGGCTCGGTCCACGAAAATGCGCAGCTCGAGCTTTTCCCCTGCGGAATGCAGCTTGGCTGAGTGTACGCCGCGGAATTGCTCGTGGAACTCATGCTGCCCCGACTTCGTGCGGTCTACATAGACCTCACCGGAAGCCGCGTTCACGCCGACAACCGTCTCCTGGCCATCCCCCGCTCTGACCTTAAAGGCAAAGGACGCGCCGGGTGCAGCTTCTGCAACCAGTTCGAAGCTGTCCAGCCGCAAGGAACGCAGTGCGACTTCCACTTCCCCGGCAGCGACATTCGCCAGGCTGAGCACCGTTCGGCGCACACGCTCCAGTTCTCGAACTGGTCTCTGCGTTAGAACGGTCGTTCCGTTACGGGATTCTAACGCAAGTTCCCGCGGTACCGTCATCGCGCCTCGAAATGATTCCGTCGGTGTCAGCTGTGCATACTTCCAGTTGCTCATCCAGCCAATCAGCAACCGTCTGCCATCCTCTGCTGGAATATCGGACCAACTAACGCCCGCGTAATTATCCCGGCCATGGTCCAGCCAGCGGACATTCCGCGAGTCTTCGTCGGGCGTGAATGTCACGCCGTCGAAATCCCCGGTAAAATACTGCGTTCTCGACCCTTCCGCATAAGCTGGATGATCGCCCACGCTGACCAGCATCACCCATTTTTGTCGGGAGGCATCCCCATCAACCGCCAGCGGGAACAAATCGGGACATTCCCAAACCGCCTCATGGAAACCGATTCCGCTGCCGAATTCGCTACCGAACGTCCATGTTTTTAGATCAGGAGAATGATACAGACAGACTGTCTGCCCGCAAGCTATGATCATAACCCAGCGCCGAGTACCTTTATGCCAAATTACCTTGGGATCGCGAAAATCAACGAAGCGTTCATGTCTCAACACCGGATTTCCCGCATATTTCGTCCATGTTCTGCCTTTATCCTTGCTGTAGGCGATGCTTTGAGTCTGGACGGGAGTTGTTCCTTCCGATTCAAGGTGATGTGTGAAAATCGCGACCATCCCCGGCTCCTCTCCGAAAAAGCCTGTGGTATTGTCCCAGTCCACTACCGCACTTCCCGAGAAAATTGTTCCGTTCTCGTCAGGGAAGAGCGCAATGTCAAGCTCCTCCCAATGAACCAGATCTTCGCTTACGGCATGACCCCAGTGCATTGGCCCGTGGACCGTTCCGTGTGGATAATATTGATAGAACAGATGGTATTCTCCGGCAAAATAAACCAATCCGTTCGGATCGTTCATCCAGTTCTTCTCCGGTGAGAAATGATATCTGCCTCTGTAGTTTTGCTTGGCGATTGTAGACATTCCAGCATCTCTCCTTTTTGCCTCCACAATAAAATCGGTTATCTCTATAAGTCCTATCGTTTTCTAGTTCTCTGGATTTTTTCGTTAAATCGGATGCTTAGTTCGATGTAGTTATGCTTCCCGATTACTTCTTCATGGCTCGGTCATAACCGTCCTGCTTGATTTTCAACCATTCCTGCAGCCCAAGTCGATCCAACTCCTGCAAATAACTCCCCCATTCTTGATCGATTTTGCCGTTTTGATACCATTCGGTGCGCTTTCTCAATACATAAGCAAATAGATCTGTTTCGATCGTCGTCAGTCGGTCCAACTCATCGATCGAATGGAATACGTTGGGCATTGCCTGCTCCGACTTCATATGTGGTGCCATAACCTCCTTGACGATTCGCATTCTTTCCTTGGCGTCATCTGGTACGGTGGTATATTTGCCGAAATAGCTGTCCAGGATCGCCAGCGGGCCACCGACGCTCGTTTTTTCGCGCAGTTCGACCGGAGCGGTTCCGTTCAGCGGTAAATGCTTCAGGCTGTTGCTTGCTTCGTCATATTCAAAGATATTTTGCTGTGTCTCGTCACCGTAAGTGCCCCAGTTGTTCTGTACGGATTGGATCGGATCGTACATCTGATCCACCCATTTCGCCGTCGCTTCCAGATTTTTATTGGTGCTCGTTATGATCATCCGACCGCGATGGAAGCCCCGTGCGTTCGTTTGAGCTACATTGATCTCACCGTCCGGCCCCGCTACCGGCGGCATGACCTCGTAGCTGTCATTATCGCCTGTAATGTTGCTCTTGTCCCAGGTGAAATAGAGGCCGTATCGATGGTCCTTGCCTTTGGCCAGATATGTGCTCCAGTCCTGCGTGTATGCTTCGATATCGATGAGTCCCTCTTTATATAGCTCGTTGATATATTTGACAGCGTTTTTGTAGCCTTCCTCGCCAGGTGAAAACACAACTTTACCGTCGTTCGTAACCACCGCGTGATCGGGATTTTCACCCAATCCAAACGAGGCGAACAGGAACACCAGATCCTCAGCCCCCGGCTTGTTGATAAAAGACAGTGGAATTTCGTCAGCCTGCCCGTTTCCGTTCGGATCCTGAGTTTTGAAGGCGATCAGCACCTGCTTCAATTCCTCCGTTGTTTTCGGCATCTCAAGACCAAGCTTTTTCAACCATTCCACATTGATCCACGGAACTGCGTCTACGGATTGAATCCGCTCTTTCCCCGTACCGAGCTCTTCGATCCACGGAAAAGCATAGATGTTGCCGTCCGGCGCGGTAATCATCGCCTTGTATTCCGGCGCTTCCTCCAACACCTTTTTGAAATTCGGCATATACTGCTCGATCAGATCATTTAGCGGAATGATCGCACCGTCCTTAGCAAGCTTGAGCAGCTCGTAATCGCTGTAACCGGCGTCGAAGATCGCGTCAGGCAGATCACCGCTGGCCATGGCGAGATTTCTTTTTTCCACAAACACGTCTTTCGTGAAGTTCTTCCAATTGATATGGACGTTCGTTTTTTCCTCCAGTCGTTTGAAGATCAGCTTGTCGTTTGGATCCGCAGGCGCTAGTGGCGAGCTTTGCGTCATCATGTTTAGCGTGATCTTCCCGCTCGGATCCGGCTCCTTGTCGGCTGAACCTGCACTTTTCCCATTGCCGCAGGCGGACAGCAGCAGAGCGGATGCAAGCACGGATAAGGATATGGCTTTGCACGTGAGTTTCAAATTTTGGCTTTTTTTCATTGTCTTTAACCTCCCGGATTTGTGCTTTAGGCAATGCTTTTATGTGCAGCCGGCCGTTATTTCAGGGAGCCGACCATGACACCTTTCTCGAAATATTTCTGAAAAAAAGGATACATTACGACGAGCGGAAGGCTCGAAATCACGATCGCCGCGTACTTGATCATCTCCGACAGCCGCTTCATTTCCGCCATAGCCAACTGGTCTGCAATCATGCCGGGATCGACCTGGTTCTGAATCAGAATCGAGCGGAGCACAAGTTGCAGCGGATGCAAGTTTGGATTGTCAAGGTAGATCATCGCGTCGAAATATGCGTTCCATTGGCCGACGAAGGCATATAGCGCGAGCACGAAAACGATCGGTTTGGAAAGCGGCAGCACGATGCGGAAAAAGATTTTCGCTTCGGAGGCGCCGTCGACGTTGGCGGCCTCCTTCAGTTCGTTCGGCACGCCTTTGAAAAACGTCTGGGACAAAATAATGTTCCATACGTTGACTGCGCCGGGGATAATCACCGCCCAGACCGTATCGATCATGCCTAACTCCTTGACCAGGAGATAAGTCGGAATGAGCCCGCCGCCGAAAAACATCGTGATCAAAAACAATGTCATAAAAAAGCGGCGGCCAACCAGTCGGTGATCTGAGAGGGCATAGCCCGCAAAGATCGATACCGTCACGGTGATCAAAGCGAAGGAGACCGAGTACAGTACGGCATTCGCAAATCCCCGGATCATCGCGGGATTGGTCAGAATCTTCTCATAACCGTCCAGCGTCCAGTCGGCAATATGGAAGGACAAGCCGCGGCTGAGAAGCACGGAAGGGTCCATGAACGAAGCCACGACAACATATATCAGCGGGACGACGACGATCAGTACGGCGAACGCTAACCCGGCGGCGTTTAAAGCCAGTAGAAAACGGTCGAATTTCGAATGTTTGATGGGCATGGCAGTTGGCTCCTTTCGATAACAGTGCGAGTTCTACTGCCTCATCAGTAGAGACCTTCGCCCTCGTTCAGCTTTTTAACCGCAAAGTTCACGGTCACGAGCAAGATGACATTAATGATGGAGTTGAACAGTCCCACCGCAGCGGAGTAAGCGTAATCTCCGGACTGCAAACCGATTTTGTATACGTAGGTCGGAATGATTTCCGAGGTCGGCAGGTTCATGGCCGTCTGCATCAGGTAAGCCTTCTCGAACCCGATCGACATAATCCCGCCCGCAGCAAGGATGAACACGATCGCCATAATCGGACGGATCGTTGGCAAATCGATGTGGCGGATCCGCTGGAGCAGGTTGGCGCCGTCCAGGTGGGCTGCATGATGCAGCTCCGGGTCGACGTTCGCAAGCGCGGCCACATAAATGATGGAAGACCACCCCGCTCCGGTCCAGATATCCGACAAAATATAAATCCACCTGAAATACTCCGGGCGCGACATGAACATGATCGGTTCATTGGTGAACCAGACGAACAGTTGATTGATCGGGCCTGTTGGCGACAGGAAGATGAACAGCATCCCGACAACGACCACAACCGAGATGAAGTTGGGAGCGTACAAAAACAGCTGAATGTTCTTCTTCACCCCCGCCCGGCGGACCTGATTCAGCATCAGCGCCAGCAGGATCGGCACGGGAAAACTGAAGACAAGCCCAAGCAAGCTTAATTTAAGCGTATTCATAAAAATAACTTCAAAATTGGGCGAAGACAGAAACTTGTCGAAATTTTTAAGCCCCACCCAATCGCTGCCCAAAATGCCTTTGATCGGGCTAAAATCTTTAAACGCGATCACCGCACCATACATCGGCCCGTACTTAAAGATCAAGGTTAAGATCAAGGCCGGAGCAAGCAGCAAGTAGAGAAAACCGTATTTCCGCAAATATTCCAAAAGGCTTTGTCCGCGAGTTTTTCCAGGCACTGTCTTTCTCTGTCCGCCCTTTATTATGCTTTGCAATTTTTTTCCTCCGTTCCCCCATTTAGTTTACATTTTCTTAACAAGTAAGGGCTTGCATAAATGACATTTGCTAATTGGATGCACCCTGTTTCATTTACAATTTATCAAAGCAAATCATTGAAGTCAATACAATTTGTAAAAATATTATTTGTGCATTTGCTAAATATATTGCCACTTTTATTTCACAAAAACGCTTGTTTATTTGAAAAAAATGATAATTCGACCGAATTCGGCAAAAAAATCGTACAATTCTTACGTTCTATCCTAGGCTGAGTCAACGATTTCATCTCATATCTCAGCGATTTATTTGACAATCACAAGTTTTATAATGTAAACAACAATTGTGCATATGTAAAATTAATGTTGCTATTTTTTTTGATCTATTATACATTTGAGAGAGAACATACATAATCAAACCGCTATTTATCGTAATTGCGGCTTTTCATAGAGGTGAAATAATGGCGAAGGAAAAAGTAACGATTCAGGATATCGCCGATGCTTTGGGGATTTCCCGCAACACGGCCTCCAAAGCGTTGAACGGGAGCGAGAGCATCCCGGCGGAAACGCGCAATAAAGTGATTAGAAAGGCCATTGAGCTGAAATACAAGCAGTTTGCATTTATGGACAGCGACAGTCTATTGTCCAAGAGTTCGGGCAACATTGCTTTGCTGACGGAGAACTTGCCGAATACATCCCATTTCGGCTCCACCCTGATCAGCGGTCTGGAAAAAAGAATCAGCGCCGAAGGCTACAACCTGTCCATCCATATTATCAGGGACATTGAGCAACAGACCTTATCGTTGCCGAACAATTTCGACGCAGCCAATGTGGACGGCATCATCTGCATCGAGTTGTTTGACCTGGAATACAGCAAGCTCATCACCGAGCTTGGCATCCCGACCATCTTTATCGACTGCTCGGCTTACGTTTGCTATCCAGATTTTCGTGCCGACGTGCTGCTGATGGAGAATGAACACAGCACCTATCAACTTACCAAGAAATTGATTGATGGCGGGTACAAAACTTTCGGATTCGTCGGCGATTATAACCATTGCCGAAGCTTTAACGAGCGATGGACCGGATTTAATCGTGCGCTGACTGAAGCTGGCATAACCCTTGATTTGTCCCAGTGCGTGGTTGACGACGACCGATTCTTCTCTCATCCCGAATGGATGGACGAGCGGATGGCCGGGATACCGCATCTCCCTTCTGTTTTTGTCTGCGCAAACGACTACATTGCTGTCAGTGTCATGAAGGCTTTGAAGAACAAAAAACTGTCGATTCCGCAGGATATCGCCATCTGCGGTTTCGACAACGGCCCCGAATCCGTGATTGTCGAACCTCATTTGACGACAGTCCATATTTTCAGCAACGAGATGGGGATAAAGGCAGCCGAAATGCTTCTCTCGCGGATTAACAACCCGAATCAACCTTATCAGGTTTCCCATATCTACACCAAGCCAATTATCCGGGATTCCACGCCGAATATCATCTGAGGCTCTTTCCCATTATACTTGAGGTAATAGAAAGGCCGCCCTTCAAGGGCGGCCCGGATGATCTGAACCCCCTTTCTTTATAAAGAGCGAGGGCCCATATTATTTGATGCGATTATTATTGATTGGTCAGCGACTCAATATCAATGAACGGTGTGGCGCCGCCTGTAACTTGCGGGAGCTTGCCGTCCCATTTTTCCAGCGCCTTCTCCTGCACTTCGATCTGCTTCAGCTGTACCAGCTCCGGCGTAACCTCCTGCTTCTTCAGCTTCAGCGCTTCTGCCTCGGCTTCGGCCTGAGCGATCTTCTGCTGCGCTTCAATCTGAATCCGCTTCAGGTCGTTGCTCGCTTTCAGCGCCTGCTGCTGAGCAACCTGCTTCGCTTCGATCGATTGGTTAAACGCGTCGGAGAACTTAAAGTTGACGATGTTAATTTCGTTAACGATCAAGTCATATTTGGCCAAACGGGAAGTTAAATGCTCGCTAATCTCCCCGGCAACCACATCGCGCTTGGCGATCAAATCCTCGGCTTGGTACCGTGCCGTCACCTCTTTGACGATTTCCTGCACAGCCGGGTTAATGATGACCGTATCGTAATTGCCGCCGATATTGTTCATCAGATTGTAGGCCGAATCCTTGTTCACCGAATAGTTGACGGCAACATGCGTCGAAACCGGCTGCAGGTCCTTGGATGATGCGGTCGTGTCCGTTTCCGTTTTGGTAACCTGCGTATTCACCTGAATGACGGTTTGAACAAACGGTATTTTGAAATGCATGCCCGGAGCCAAAATATTATCGTTTAACTTCCCGAACGTTTTGTACAAGCCGACATGACCGTATTCGACCTGCGCATAACTGTTGGATCCGACGATCAGGACGACGATGACGATGATGGCCGTAGAAATCCATTTCCCCACGGACATATTCCTCTTTGTTTGCTGCTGCGTACCTGTCTCCATATGAATCCCTCTCCCCTTAATATGTGGTCTAGCCGGACCGATTGACCGGCTAACTTTAATAAGTAATACGGAGAAGGCCGTCGCTTGGTGGCAAAAACTTGACAAAAGTGTGTCGGATTCATGTTAACCATCGTCTTCTACGTTCATCGAATACGGTCCCGCTGCCTTAAACCGCCGCAGAATGCAGCCCATCGCGTTTCCGGTGCTTCTTCCCGAACCGGGCGATCAAACCATGCTTCGGCGAAAAGAGCAACGCCAGCAGGAACAACATCCCGGCTACCGTTACCATTGAGCCGGCGATGGAAGCGTCCAGCCATTTGGCCGCATAGTAACCGCCGGCTGCGCTTATCGCCCCGATCAGCACGCTATAACCGAGCATTACACTCAACCGATCGGTCAGCAGATAAGCTGCCGAGGCCGGGATAATCAACATGCCGACGACCAGGATCGCCCCTACGCTCTCAAAAGAAGCCACCGTCGACAGCGATACGAGCCCCATCAGCAGATAGTGGAACAACGCAACCGGGATGCCGACTGCAGCCGCTAACGCGGGATCAAAGGCACATAGCTTAAACTGCTTGTAGAAGAGCAGGATGGCCGCGAGCACGATAAGCAGCGTCCCGCCCAGCATCCAGACGGCAACCGGCCCCATATCGTAGCCGTTCCAAATCCAGGTGTCCCATTGGACATAGGCGATTTCGCCGAACAACACGCAATCCAGGTCCAGGTCAATATGCGAAGCGTTCCGGCTGATCAGGATCACACCAACGGCGAACAGCGCCGTAAACACGATGCCGATTGAGGCATCGGATTGCAGGCCGCTTTGCTGCAGCGCCTGGATCAGGAACACGGTGATCAGCCCCAGCACGGCGGCCCCAATCAGCATCAGTAAGGAGTCCCGCGAGCTGCTGATCAGAAACGCGATGGCGATGCCAGGCAGCACGGAGTGGCTGATGGCATCCCCGACCATGGCCATTTTTCGCAATACCAAAAAGCAACCCAAAATTCCACACGTCGCCGCGACCAGCGTGCCGGTCAAAATAATCCAAAAATCGGCCATGTTATTCCGCTCCCCTCTCGGCTGCATTCACCGTGTTTCCAGCCTGCCGGATCATCGCCAGCTCCATCGGTTGCTGTATTTCGCTGCGGCTGCGCCAGCGGCGTATCCACTTGGCCAGCAGCCCCCGATTTGGCGCAAACACGGCGGAGACGAAAAACAAGGCGGTCGCCGCTAACACTGTCACCGGCCCAGTCGGCAGGTTCGACAAAGTGGAGCTGATCAGCGTACCGGTGACCCCTGACAGCGCTCCGAAAGCGCCGGCCAGCACGACCATCACACCCAGCGCGTCGGTCCAGTACCGCGCAGCAACCGCCGGGGTGATTAATAAGGCGGCTACCAGCACGACACCCACGGCTTGAATGCCCACGACAACCGCCACCACGGTCATCAGCAACAGCAACTGCTCAAGGAAGGCCACGTTAAGCCCCATGCCCCTCGCAAAGCCGGGATCAAAGCTCACCAGCTTCAACTCCTTAAAGAGCAGTGCGCATATCGCAATCAGCAGCACGGACACCGCACCCATCAAGTAAACGTCAGCCAGCATCATCGAAGCCGCCTGGCCAAACATGTATTTGTCGAGCCCGCTTTGGTTCCCGTTGCCGCTGTGCTGGATCTGGGTCAGCAGCACGATGCCGATGCCAAAGAACACCGACAATACGATTCCAAGCGCCGCGTCCTGCTTGATCCGCGTGTAGCGGGTAATGGCAGAGATGCCAAACGTCGCCGCCATCCCGGCGAGGATGGCCCCAAGCATAAACAGGCCCACCGATTTGACACCGCTTAGCATAAAGGCGATGCAAATCCCCGGCAGCGCGGCATGCGCTAACGCATCCCCAAGCAAGCTTTGCTTGCGAAGATAAGTGAAAGAGCCGATAACGCCGCTGCCCAAGCCGAGCAACAAAGATCCCATTAAGATCCATTGCAGGTTCGGATCCGTTATCCATTGCCATAATGTCGTTAGCATCGCATCACACCGTCCCCGCAGGCACCGCGCCGAAATCGGCCAGCATGGCAATCTTCCCACCGTAGGTCTTGTGCAAATTTTCCGGTGTAAACGTCTCCCCGGTAGGTCCGGCATCAATCAATTCACCGTTCAGCAGCAGCACGTGATCAAAATATTCCTTCACCGTGGATAAATCGTGATGCACCACCAGCACCGTTTTCCCTTGCTCCTTTAATTCGTGCAGCAGGGCAATGATCGCTTTTTCCGTGGTGGCATCGACACCGGCAAACGGTTCATCCATAAAATACACCTGCGCGTTTTGTGCCAAAGCCCGGGCCAGAAACACCCGTTGCTGCTGACCGCCGGATAACTGGCTGATCTGACGCCCGGCATACTCCGCCATCCCTACCTTCGCCAGACACTCCAGCGCGATTTGCCGTTCCTTCGCTCCGGGGCGGCGAAACCAGCCAAGCTGGCCGTAACGGCCCATCATCACGACATCCAGCGCATGGGTTGGGAAATCCCAATCCACCGATTCGCGCTGCGGCACATAGCCGATCAATTTGCGCTGCTCCCGATAGGATTTGCCATAGATGCGAACTTCACCGTCCAGGGTCGGAAGCAACCCCAGTACGGCTTTGAGCAGCGTGGATTTCCCCGCTCCGTTGGGACCCAGAATCCCAATCAACTGCCCCTCCGGGATGTGAAAAGAGACCGATCTTAACACCGGCTTTTTCTGATAAGCGACGGTTAATCGGTTGACTTCAAGCGGATAAACATTCATATCGGATCACCCTTCCTTGAGTTATTTCAATGCCTCAACGATCGTGTTGACATTATGACGGACCATCTCGATGTAGGTGTCCGCTTCTGAGCCTGGTTCACCCAGCGAGTCGGAATACAGCTCACCGCCAATTTTCACCGTATGCCCCAGCTCTGCAGCTCCGGCAATCACCGCTTCCATCGATTTGGTCGGAATGCTCGATTCAACGAATACAGCTTTGATCTTGTTCTCAACCAGGAAGTCCCGGAGCTTGGCGACATCCTTTGATCCGTATTCCGCCGCCGTACTGATCCCCTGCAGGCCCATCACTTGGATGCCGTAGGCATCTCCGAAGTAACCAAACGCATCATGGGCCGTAACCAGCACCCGGTCCTGCTCGGGAATTTCAGCGATCCGCTCCTTCACTTCCGCATCCAGCTTCTCCAATTCGGCGATATACGCCTCGGCGTTCTTCCGGTAGACGTCCGCATGGTCTGGATCATAGGCCGACAGCGTGTCGCGAATCGTTTGGGTCGCTGTTATCCAATGCCGGACGTTAAACCAGATATGCGGATCGTACTGCGTGCCCCCGGCATCCGCACCGGAGCGCAATTCGCTCGGATCAATGTCCTTCGACACCGCCACGGTCCGCTTCTTCTGCTCCAATTTCTCAAAAATCTCCGTCATTTTCCCTTCCAGATGCAAACCGCCGTAAAAAACAACCTCCGCCTTATCCAGCTTCTCGATATCCCCCTGCGATGCCTTGTATAAATGCGGGTCCACTCCTGGGCCCATCAGACCGGTGACCTCGACCTGCTCGCCGCCAACCTCCTGAACGACATCTGTGATCATTCCGATCGTAGCCACCACCTTGACTGGCGAATCATTAGCCGATGCGCGAACATGATCCGCCTGACCCTCTACTTTGGAACAAGCCGCCAATACGATTAACGCCAACACGCCCAGCGTCATTTTAGCCCTTTCAAACGGGCTTTTCTTAATCCTCATTTCGTCCATTACGCTTCTCCTCTCCTCGAACTTTACCTAATGTTGTACAAGTGAATACTTGTTTACTTGATCTCTTTTTGTTTTATTTATATAAAAAAGTTTCCTTAGGGCAAATTTTAATCAAAAGATTCCCAAAAAGCAAGAGGAATTTCCTCCGAAAAAAAAAAAGCCTGCTCATCGCGAGCAAGGCTTCGTTCAATCTTATGATTATTTCTTGGGGTTGCCGTCCAAACCGTATTCCCGATCGTACGCATCAAAAATTTTCCGGGCAACCGGTGCCGCGCTGTGAGCCCCAAAGCCCCCTTCGGGAATAACAACCGCCACCGCCAGCTTCGGCTTCTCCCTTGGTGCAAACGCAATAAACACGCCGTTATCCAACAACTTGTTCTTATAGGCTTGCTGGGAAGTCCCCGTCTTGCGCGCAAAATCGTACGGAAACCCACCAAAGGCGCTCACGTCGGTTCGCATCCCGTCGATGACTTCGTCCCAATAGGCGTCCTTCATCTTGACTTCATTTAACACCTTCGGCTCAAATTGCATCACCAAACGGCCTTCGGCATCGGTTATTTTTTGCACAAGTCTAGGTTGCATGCGCTTCCCCCGATTGGCTAGCGTCGCAGTATATTGCGCCAACTGCATCGTCGTATATTTGCCCTGCTGCCCGAAGGAAGCATAAGCCAAACGGGCCAACGCCGTTTCCCTTTCATCCTTATAATCCAAGATCCCCAAATATTCACCTGGCAAATCAATGCCCGTGGAAACGCCCAAGCCAAATTGTTTCATATATTCGTCCCAAACCTCAATCCCTTGGGTTCGATATTTGTTGTACAGCTTCTCCCCCACCATATCGACCATAAACGCATTGGACGAGAAGCGGATGGCATCTTTCGGATAGATGGAGCCGTAGACATGCCCGGAGGAATTTCGCACACTCGCTGAGTCGTTGCGGCCGAAATAGGCGATCCCGCGGTCGCTATATTTCGTTTTTGTCGTAAACAAACCTTCGTTTAGGCCGATTAACACTGACAGCGGTTTGATCGTTGATCCCAGGTACACCGTCGAGTCGAAATTATGGCCAGAGCGCCCGGAGGAAAACGGTGTGATCGTACCGTTTCGATAGTTTGACGAAATTTGGCTCCACACCTCTTCAGATACCCCGCCGGATTGCCATACATTCGTATCATAGTCCGGCATGCTGGCCATAACGATGACGTTTCCGGTATCTACTTCCATCGCCACGGCATAACCCGTTTTGGCATGAGGATGCACACTTCCGGATACGGGATTGTGATGGACCCACTCGATTTGATCGAGGATTGCCTGTTCCGCTGCTTGCTGTACGTTTTTATTTATTGTTGTATGCAGGTCATAGCCTTTTACCGGTGGGACGATTTCGGCTACGCCATTCGCCATGTTTCGCGGATCAATTGGAACGCGTTTATAACCGTTCTTACCACGCAGCTCTTGCTGATAATACAACTCCAACCCGTCGAAGCCGGCAAACTCCTCTTCCGTGTATTGCAGCGCCGGGTCTGCATCCCTTCGTTCCCGAATCGGCTTATACCAATCCAAATCGTAGGTGGATTGGAACTTCTTCAGGTAACCTACCGTCTGCACCGCTACCAAATCAGGATCATAATGCCGCACCGACTCCTCAATGATGTCTATACCAAGAAACCTGCTTTTTTGAGCAAGGAAATACGCGGTTTCTTGTTCAGTCAGATTGCTCTTGATTCGGCGTGGAGCAAACCCGCCGCTGCGGCGGAATTTCAAATCCATCGCATCCAGAATCTCTTCTTCCGACATCTGTGCGTTCGGATCGCCATACGTGTCAAACACCTTCTTCAGCTCTTTAGCCAGCGCCGCAGCTTCCGCCAAATTCGCTCTACCCGCTTCGGTCGTCGGATCGTAGTTACTTTTCTGCAAAGTCAAATATAAGGTTTGGATCGGCGTGGAATAGGCCAACTTCTCTCCCCCTGCGGCCAGAATCGAACCCCGGACCGGCGGCATTGGGACATCCCGGAACCTCATTTTCACCTCTTCCATGGAGATCGATGGTCCTTCGACAAACTGCAAGATGGCAAGTCGGATAATGATAAGGGTGAACATCGCGAAGGCACTGAAGAAAAACAGATTAAGCCGAATATGGAAATGCCGCCTTATGGAGGCTTGCTGTTCCTGAGGATCCTCGATGACGTATTTGTTCATCTTCATTTCCGCCTCCCTCGAAGTGATGAATCTTCCTTCCCATCAAAAAACGACCTTTTCAACATCTCTGCGAAAAGGTCGTTGCTGTCATTGGATTCAATTAAGGATTCGTTTGCTCGGTTTGATTCCCGTTTTGCTGTGAAGCGTTATTGTCTGTCTGTTGCTGATTTTGGTTTTTGGTCTTCTTCGGAACCCCGTCCAAGCCATATTCCTGATCATACGCATCAAAAATTTTGCGGGCAACCGGCGCGGCGCTGTAGGCACCAAAGCCGCCTTCCGGAATGACGACCGCTACCGCCAGCTTCGGATTCTCCCGAGGGGCGAAAGCGATAAACACGCCGTTGTCGCGATTGGCACCGTTAGCCCATTGCTCCGAGGTCCCGGTTTTTCTGGCAAAATCGTAAGGGAAACCCGAGAAAGCAAAGGAGACATCGGTCTCCATTCCTCCGATAACCTCGTTCCAATAAGCATTGTTAAACTTAACCTCATTTAGAACTACCGGCTTGAACTCCTTGACGATATTGCCGTCCGTATCGGTAATTTTGCTGACGAGATGCGGTTCCATGCGTTTCCCTCGTGTAGCCAAAGTCGTTGTATATTGGGCGAGCTGCATCGCGGTGTATTTCCCTTGTTGTCCAAAGGAAGCATAGACAAGCCTTGATAATGCTGTCTCCGATTCATTTGTATACTCCAGCTTGCCCAAATATTCATTTGGCAGATCCACACCGGTCGAAACACCTAGACCAAACTGCTTCATATAGTTGTCCCAGATTTCAATCCCTTTAGATCCGTATTTGTTGTAGAGCTTCTCACCGACCATATCGACCATAAAGGTGTTCGATGAGTGACGGATCGCGCCAGCCGGATCGATGGAGCCGTAGGCATGGCGTTGGGAGTTGCGGACGCTTGCGGAATTGTTTTTCCCAAAATATGCAATTCCTGTATCGTTATAATAGGTACTTGTCGTAAACAAACCTTCGTTAAGTCCGATTAACACTGATAACGGCTTAATGGTTGAACCCAACAAAATAACGGATTCCATGTTATGCCCTGACCGACCCGAACTAATCGGCGTGATCGTCCCGTTCTGATAGTTGGAAGAGATTTTGCTCCAATTCTCAGGAGACACCCCGCCGGATTGCCACACGTTGGTATCGTAGTCCGGCATGCTGGCCATGGCCACTACGTTGCCGGTCTCCACTTCCATCGCAACCGCGTAGCCAGTTTTGGCGTTGGGATGAACCTTGCCGGATACCGGGTGGGTATGAACCCACTCGATCTGGTCAAGGATCGCCTGCTCAGCGACCATCTGAATGTTTTTGTTGATCGTCGTATGGAGATCATGGCCTTTTTCCGGCGGTGTGATTTCCGGGATCCCGGTGGCCATGTTCCGCGGATCGATCGGCACGCTCTTGTAGCCGTTCTTCCCGCGCAGCTCGTCCTGATAGTACAGCTCCAGGCCGTCGTATCCGACGTCCTCGTTTTCCGTGTATTGCATCGCCGGATCATCGTTCTTCGCTTCCCGGATCTGCTTGTACTTCTCCAGCGATGTGGATGCCCCTTTAAACTTCCTGATATAACCGATCGTTTGCACGGCTACCGTATCGGGATCGTAATGGCGGATGCTCTCCTCGACGATGTCGATCCCCGGAAATTCACTTTTCCGTTCCAAGAAATAAGCGACTTCTTCAGGTGTCAAATCGATTTTGATTCGGCGCGGCGTAAACCCGTTATATTGCCGGTAATCAAGGTCCATTGCCTTGATGATTTCCTCTTCCGTCATTTGGGTCTCCGGCGAACCTAATCTATCGAAAACCTCCTTCAGCTTCTTGGCCAAAGCCAAAGCTTCCGGACGATTGGCTTTTCCTTTATCCGTGGAATTGCTGTAGTCTTTCTGCAGCGTGATATACAGCGATTGAACCGGCGTGGAATAGGCCAACTTCTCGCCCCCCGCTGCATAGATCGTTCCACGGGTTGGAGCCAGCGGCACGTCCTTGACGCGCAGGTTGCTCTCCTGTTTGGATAACGTCGGGCCTTCTACAAACTGTAATATGGCCAAACGTACGATGATGACGGTAAATATGGCAAAAGCACTAAAGAAAAACATGTTTAGCCGAATGTTAAAATGGCGTTGCATTGCGATTTCTTGTTCTTGCGGATCCTTCGCATAAGTGCTTTTCAAGGCGTTTCCCTACTTTCTTTCCCTTAAATCCTCATTTCTTGAAGTCAACTACTCTATAGTACCATAACGAAATAAGGGGCGGTGAAGTTACGCCCCCTTTCCAGCATTTTTTCCGCATGATTTGCGTGCCGAATCGCACGACCCAGATCCCATGTTGCCCGGTTTTTTCCGCAGCCAAGGCTCAAATCAGCTTATTGGGGACGTGGGTTTCGCTGAACGCCGGCGGATTAAACCAGTCGCCGCTTTTGGCCCAAGTCGAATCCAGCGGAATCCAGGCGTTTTTCTCTGACAAATAAACCTCGTTCCAGGCATGAGGACCGTACCCGCCTTGCCCGTCGTATCCAAGTCCGGTCACGACCTTCACCTGAAGCCCAACGGTTCTAGCCATGACGGCATAGAGCCGGGCATAATCGATGCACACCCCGCGTTTCGTATCAAACGTCATTTGCGGTGTTTGCTCATGCCAGATGCCTTTTTCCTCATAGTCTTTCACTTTATCGTAATCGTATGACACCCGGGTTCCAACCCAGTCGTACAACCGCCGGGCCTTCTCTTCATCCGTATCGGCCCCTTTGGTGATCTCTGCTGCAGCCAGCTCAATGGATTCGGGAATGTTAGCATCAATGACTTCGTATTTCTGTTGAAGGATGCTGCCAAGCTCTGCTTCTACGCTGCGCGTGAATACCGGTAGCTTCTCCTTGATCAAATTGCCGGTAAGCGGCTCAATGACCGTTCTCGCCCCTTGCTGGTAGACCGGCGAGGCTTCCACGTAACGGCTGAACCCGCTGTTCGGATACAACGTCACAACAATAAACAACATGGCGATCAGCATCATACATCGCGCCGCACCAATCACCGCGCCGATCCCGGCGCCGGCCAAACGGCTCAGCAGCGAAGCCGGACGGTCCCCGCCGGAAAACAGCCAGCCGAACAGACCGCTCCCCCCGCGAACGAACAGCATCGCAAAACCCGCCAAGGTACGTATGATCCAATAGAGCAGAAGGAAAACGACGGCAAATCGCATCAGCGGAAAATCCCGTACCGCCATGACCAGCATGTACAGAACCTGCTCCCACTGAGCCAGCTCCCGATCCGGCAGCGGCAGCTCCGTCAACCAAGTCTGAACCTTCGGAGATAACCACATCGTTAATGGGATGGCAATCGCAATGCCAACCAGCGATAAGACGCCGCCGCTTAATAGCGTGAACAGACGGCCTGCCGAGCGGGAGGCTCCGCGCACCAATCCCTGCAGCACCGAGCCGAGAAGCACGGCAAGCAGCAGCACCGTGATCCAGTTATATTCGCTTAGCGTTTGCAGCAATGTCGTCATGTCCAGCTTCATAAGCTCCTCCGTCAATCTAGGTGTAAGTTGTATTTTTCTTAGGGTTATTGAGAATTCCGTTTCGCTTCCTGGATAAATGCCTCAAGCGTGTCGTTCATCGACCATTCGCCCAACGAAACCCCGCGGAACGATACTTTCACTTTATCGCTGCCCGCTTGTCCGGTAACCTCCAGATTCGGGGTCGTAATGGTAAACGAACCGTCCGGATTTTGCGTCATTTGGGCTTCCTTCGCTTCATTTTTCATCATGTTCAACGCTTCAGTTTTACTGATGTCGAGGGCTTGTTCCTTCACCGTTGCTACCGCATCCCCGATATCCTTAAGCGTGATGCCGCTGTAAATCACGATAAATGCGGCGATGATCAGCACCAGCGCCCATTTGACGACCGTTCTTACAAAATTCAACACAAGGAAGAGAATGACCAGCGCTACGACGATCACCAGCCAATTTTCTTTCAGAAATTCAGTCCATACTTGTACATCAAACATGATGAATCCTCCATAATTAGATTTTCCATGATTTTTGATTTCTGCATTTTGATTCTAACCCATTATACATGATGGCCCAAGACCATGTCAGCTTAACCCCCAATCCCGCGGATTTCAAGCATTTACGCCGAACCACATCTTCGTTCTACTTCGTGATGGAAAGCCGCAAAGGCTTTTCATCACCGAGAAGGTTGGATGAAGCTTGGATCGAGTAGCTGAGCGCAGCTGCCTGGGGGTAATAAGTTCGTCCTGGGGAGCGTACAAGTAATACTAACGTTCATTCTACGCAAAGGAGGGGCGACGCGTGAAAATCGCCTTCTGGCTGTACTTCTTTATGTTTCTGGCTTTCTTCGATCTGCACGCCCAGTACCCGATCCTAACTCCGTTTGCCTTGTCGCTGGGAGCCGCGCCGACGTTTATCGGCTGGATGATGGGGATTTATGCGCTGACGCATCTGCCGGGCAACCTGCTCGCCGGCCAGGGCGTCGACCGTCACGGCAGCAAGCCGTACATGATCTTCAGCCTGGTGACTGCCGGCGGGGTTCTGCTGCTTCAAGCCCATGTAACGGAGCCTTGGCAGCTGCTCGTGCTGCGCTCCATCAGCGGTTTTGTGCTCGCCTTCCTGTCCCCGGCCTGTCTGGCGATGCTCGCCTCGCTGTCCAAAAATCCGGTACAGCAAGGTAAGCTGATGGCCGGTCACGGGGTGATGCATACCGTTGCTTCCGTCGTGTCACCGGCCGCCGGCGCTTTCCTTGTCGCCCAATCCGGCTTTTCCATCGCCTTTCAAATGCTGGGCTGGCTGTTGATCTCGACGGGCATCATTGCCATTTTTACGATCAAGGAGCCTCCCCGTTTGGTTGCGGAAGGTCTGGCCAAATCGGGCTCTGTGAAGTCACGGGTACCGGTGAAGATCAATGTGATCCCTTTGCGCTATTATGTGCTGCCGCTCGCCGTCGCCTGCTCCCAGGGCATTTTGTTTTTTGAACTGCCGCTGCAAGCCGGCGGAGCCGAGGGGATCATGAATACAGGCTTCTATTTTTCCATTATCAGCTTAGGGGCGCTGGTCACGCTGTCGATGTTATTTTTGAGCCGTTATTCCCCTTATTTAAGAGCCAGCATCGGCGTTCTGGGGATCGCCTTATCTTTCTTTGCCCTGGCCGCATTTGAGTTCATTCCGCTTCCCGTCGTGCTTGTGGTCTTAGGGATGGCTAAAGGGGTCGTGTACCCGGCCATAGCTTCGTTGTTTATCGATTTAAGCGGCGGAAAACGGCTGGGTACCGTGTTTTCACTGCAATCGATCGCCATGTCGCTGGGTTCCTTTATCGGCCCGATTGTCGCGGGAGCGATGCACGGCAGCTATTCCCCTTACTTCTTAGCCTTTTTCGTGCTGATGCTTGCCATCATCATCGTCCCGCCCAGAAAGTTCACCGCAACCCTGCCGCCCCCAGTTGGCGCGGGCACCGGACACCACTGATCCATGTCCTTTTAAGCCTACGGGACAAGTGCAACGGATTTTTCATCCAAGGTTAGGCTGCCGCACAGGGCACATGATAGGGTCCTACATAAGATAATCGTGTAGTAACCGATCATGTTTGAAAGCGGGGTGAACATGAATGGGCGGCATTGACAATTGCGGACCGGGCCCGGTGGTTCCTGGCTATGGATTCTGGACAACGACGGGGACGATCCTCGTGTTGTACATCTTACTGGTAATCATCCTCCGTGCTCCTTTTTATTAATTCTTGCAATCGCTACTGACCCCTGCACACCGGTCTGCCCTCGGGCAGGCCGCTTTTGTTTATGGGGTTTCTAAAGTACTAAATTTCCATAATGTTCCGAAAAAGATGAACCCTTCCCTCCTTTGTTAACGTAACTAAAAATAGATCAAATTTTAGGGAGGGCTCTAGTTGAAGAAGAAACGAAACGCGATTTTTGCCATCATTCTTACGCTTACGCTATGGTTGCCTGGAGGTGCTATGGCAGCCGAGGCGCCGCCGACCAACACCGCACCGCAGGGATTGGAGGAAATCGCCGCCGCAAAGGCCGCATTGCTCACCGATACTTACGGAACAACCAGCGTTCAGTACGCTCTGGTCGACCATGGCAAGCTCATCGTTTCGGGGCAAGCCGGCAAGAACGATCCTGAAGGAAAGATCCCGCTGACCTCTGAAACGATGTACGGCATCGGCTCCACCAGCAAAATGTTTACGACCGCTGCGGTCATGAAACTGGTCGATCAAGGCAAAATCAACCTCGATTCGCCGTTGGTGAATTATATCGCGGAGTTTAAGATGAAGGACGAGCGGTACAAGCAGATCACGCCGCGCATGCTGCTGAACCACTCCGCAGGACTACAGGGATCCAGTCTTGCCAACGCGTTTTTGTTCGAAGACAACGACCCTTATGCGCATGATACGCTGCTTGACCAACTGGCCAATCGATCTCTGAAGGCCGACCCAGGAGCGTATTCCGTGTACAGCAACGACGGGTTTACACTGGCGGAAATTTTAGTTGAACGCGTCAGCGGGATGGATTTTACTGACTTTATCCACCAGGAATTCACCGGACCGCTGGGCATGAAGCATACGCTGACGCCGCAGGATGGTCTGGACTTTGGCAAGCTTGCCGCAATCTATGCACCTGGAAGTCCAGAGCCATTGCCGAAGGAAACGGTGAATGTGATTGGGACGGGCGGCGTTTACTCCACCGCCGAAGACCTGGTGAAATTTGCCGATTTGTTTACGGGCGAAGCGGACAGCATTTTGTCCAAACAAGCCGCTAAAGTGACGGCACAGCCGGAATATAAAAGAGGAATCTGGCCTCAGGATACCGACAACAGCTTTGATTTTGGTTTAGGCTGGGACAGCGTAAAACTGTTTCCTTTTAATGAATACGGCATCCAAGCATTGGCCAAAGGCGGCGATACACTGATGTATCATGCTGAACTGGTCGTGTTGCCGGACCACCAAATGGCGGCGGCGGTTCTCTCCTCTGGGGGCTCCAGCTCGCTGAACCAATTGCTAGCGAACGAACTGCTGCTCCAAGCGTTGAAGGAGAAGGGCACAATCACGGAGTTTAAGCCTGCCAAGTCCTTTGGTTCGCCGGAACAAGCTGACATGCCTGAAGAGCTCAGGCAGTTTAGCGGGTTCTACGGGGCAACCAACCAGCTGTTCCGCATCGATGTTGCAGATGGTGAAATCCAAATCACATCCCCGTTTGCACCTGGCGAATCGTTAGGACTTCCCAAGCTTGTTTATACGAAAGACGGCACCTTTGTCAGCGAAGACGGCTCACTGAAGGTCAGCTTCGTGAAGGAGAAGAACGGGCGCACCTATCTATGGCAAAGACAATACGCCACCGTTCCTGAATTAGGTCAGCTCGCGCTTAATCTGTATTCCGCGGAGAAATTGGAGGAAAACGCCATTTCACCGGAAGTTGAGGTAGCCTGGAAGCAACGCGATGGGAAAAGTTATTACCTCGTATCGGAAAAATACAGCTCGATGGCTTACTTCATGATGTTGCCGGTCGTTCAAGTGAACCGTACGGACAGCTTGCCCGGTTACGTGATGGACAAACAAATTACGGGCCCTGATACGCTGATGGGCAAACATCAGGTTCCAACGACAGGCAGCCGGGATTCCGCAGAATACCGCTTCTTTACCCAAGGCGGAAGCGAATATTTGGAGGCCGCCGGCTCCTTGTACCTCAGCGGCGATCAAATCCAAGAGTTGTACCCCGGCAAGAAGTCCACGGTGACCTTGCAGCCGTCTGAGCAAGCCCGTTGGTTCACCATTCCGGCGAAAGCCGCTGGAAAGACGATCACCGTAGATCTGCCAGCCAAGGCATCCTTTGCGGTTTATGACGCCGCCGGGGCTTGCGTGAACTTCTCGGTGGCCAGCGGCAGTAACCAAGTGAAACTGCCCGAGAACGGAACCATCGTGTTTATTGGCGATCCAGGCATGCGTTTTGGCATTGAATTGAACTAATCGATAATACTTGTCCTTATTTTCTTATCTAATTTCTAGCAGTTTTGCATGAAGTCCCCTCCCGGGTATAAACTAGAAGCGTAACGACCCCAGCTTGGAGGTTTACGCTTTAGCCCGGAGGGGATTTATTTTGCCAATTAGCATTATCGTGGAAGGGAAGAACGACCGCAGCAAGCTGCGGCGCTTATTAGACGAAGAAGTCCGCATTTATTGTACGTTTGGTACGTTAAACACTGAGAAGCTGGAGAGCTTGCGCAAGAAGGTCAAGGATGACGAGTTGTTTCTGTTCCTCGATAACGATCCTTCCGGCAAACGGATTCGCGGCGTACTTCGGGATGCTTTTCCCGATGCGGAGCAAATTTATACAAGACGGGGATATGCCGGAGTCGAAGGAACGCCCGATGAATACCTGATCACCCAATTAGAAAAAGCCGGGCTGGAGGAATACATTGTCTATCCCCCAACACCGGCTTCCTATGACAAGTTTTGATCGCGAAGTGAGTTACTCCTTGGCGAGGCTGATCACACCCGCAGCGATTTCATCCGGCGTCGCCTCCGGCCGGTAAATTTCCCGCAGTTGGCCCTTACGGTCTACGAGACCGATGAGATCCATATGCACGAAATTCCCATCCGCATCCTTGTCGATCAGAATTTTAAAGGAGTCCATCGCCAGGTCGATCGTCTTCTGCTGATCCCCGCGCAGGAAATACCAGCCGGAATAATCCGCTTTGAATTTATCCCCAAACGCCTTGATGTTCTCCAGCGTATCACGTTCCGGATCAAACGTGATCGAGACGATCGAAGCATCTTTGCCGAACAAGCCTTTCTCTTTCAAAATATCCTGTACTTGGCTCAGCCGAAAGGTTGTGATCGGGCAAACGTCAGGGCAGTTGGCGAAGAAGAAATAAAACAGCCGGACTTTGCCATTCGTATCCTGCAGCGTCACCGTCTTGCCGTCTACGTTCTCCATGCTAAAATCCGCAACAGGACGGATCACCGGAAGCTTAGGCTTCGCATACGTATCCCAGAGCAGATAACCGGCTAGAATCACGCAGATGGCCAGCAGAATCCATGTCCATTTATATTTCTTCAAAACCGCCATTCCCCATCCCCCTAATTACAACCTTACCGTATCCAAGATCATCACGATTAAAGCAATCGTTAAATAGTTCACTGAGAAAATAAATACCCGTTTCGCCCAAGCGTCGTTATCCTTAGCCCGGAATCCCTGAAGTGCCATGAGCAGCCAAGCTACCGACAGCAGGCAGCCGATGATGAGGAACCAAACGCCCGTATAGCCGTAGGCATACATCAAAATCGGAATCGGAATCAGCAATGCAAGATAAGGGATCATCTGCAACTTCGTGCGCGGAATGCCCTTCACGACCGGCAACAGCGGGAAGCCAGCGGCCCGGTATTCCTCGGTACGGCGAATCCCCAGCGCCCAGAAATGGGGCGGTTGCCAGAGGAACAACAGGGCGAACAGCATCCAAGTTCCCAAATCGATCCGTCCCGATGCCGCAACATAGCCAATGACAGGCGGCATGGCGCCGGAGATGGCACCAACCGACGTACTCCAGGTCGAGCTCCGCTTAAGCCACAGCGTATACACCACCACGTAGACAAACATCCCTACCGCACCAAACAACCCGGCCAGCAGACCGGAGAAAATAAACAACACTGAAAGGCCCAGCACTCCCAAGATGACGGCATACCATAACACCGTCTTCGGAGCCAGCTTCCCCGTGGGGAGGACGCGATTCTTCGTCCGGGCCATCTTCGTATCCATCTCCCGGTCGAAGTAATTGTTAAAGACACAGGACGATGCCATCACCAGCGTCGTCCCCAGCAACATGACAATTAATTGAATATAATCAAGCTCCCAGCGGGAAGCCACCCAAAACCCGGCAAACGCCGCAATCAGATTCGAACGCAAAATGCCCGGTTTCGTTAAGGCGATAAAATCTCTCCAAGTCGCCGTCTCTCCCGGAGGAGTAGGTCTCACGGACAACGCAGCGGATTCCGAAGAAGCCTGAACACTTAATGGTTTGTCCACGCGCGATTCATTCCTCCTATATTTGAAATAAAGTTCAGTTTAGGTTTAGGTTTAGGTTTACCTCTATTGATCATTCATAAAACGTTCAACGTTTTTACCCTTACGCTATAAACTTTATCATATCAAAACCCTGAAATGTTTGACAATCGATGGAATATCGCGCATTAACTATGACAATTTAGTGACACAATTAGCCGCCGGGCGCAGCCGGCGGCTTTCTTTCAAAATATCGTTTATTTTCCGACAAACCCCATCAGGCGCTGAACATCCTGCAGCGTTTTCTCAGCCATTTCGGAAGCGCGCTCCGCCCCTTGGCGCAAGATGCTGCGCAGCTCGCCCGACTCGCGGATTTCACGGTACCGCTGTTGGAGCGGCTCCAGCACACTGACGACCACTTCGGCCAAGTCTTTTTTGAACGGACCATACATTTGCCCTTCATACCGCTGCTCCACTTCTGCGATAGTCAGTCCCGAGCATTGGCTATAGATTGTAATCAGGTTGCTGATCTCCGGTTTCGTCGCCGGATCGAATCTCACTTCGCGTCCGGAATCGGTCGTTGCCCGGCTGATCTTCTTACGGATTTCGTCCGGCGTGTCCAGCAAAGCGATATAGCTGCCTGGGTTCGGATTGCTTTTGCTCATTTTCTTGGAGGCATCATCCAGCGACATGATGCGTGCCCCAACCTCAGGAATGTACGGCTCCGGCAGCGTAAAGTATTCGCCAAACCGATGGTTAAACCGTCCTGCTAAATCACGGGTTAATTCCAAATGCTGCTTCTGGTCATCCCCAACCGGTACCAGGTCAGCGTTATAAATCAAGATGTCCGCCGCCATCAAAGCAGGATAGACGAACAGCCCAACCCCAACGGATTCCTTCCCGGCCGATTTGTCTTTAAATTGGGTCATTCGTTCAAGTTCGCCCATCGAGGTGAGCGTCGTCAGCAGCCATCCGAGCTGGGCATGCTGCATCACATGGGATTGCAGATAAACATTTGCTTTATTCGGATCGATACCGGCCGCGAGATAAAGCGCCGCAACCGCTTCGGATTGCTCCGTCAATGCTGCCGGTTCCTGCGGAACGGTGATCGCGTGCAAATCCACGATCATAAAGTTGCAGGCATGATCATGCTGCAGCTCCACGAAGTTCTTAATAGCCCCGATGTAATTGCCTAGTGTCAGTTTGCCGCTGGGCTGGATGCCAGATAATACTCTCTTCATGACGAAAATTCCTCCCTTTGATTCAAATGCTGCATGAGTAAGACCCCGGTTTTGGTAAAATGCAAAAAGGCCCCACGCCCGCAAGGGACGTGAGACCGTGGTGCCACCCTTATTTGCTGATGGTTGGAGCATTGGGGTTCGCGGTCAGCTTAGACGCGATGCCTCAACAAGATCAGCCTTTCCAATCCGTAACGTGGATGACCCGGCCGGCCTACTGACAACAGGCTCGCCGCCTCTTGCGTTCAACCTGGCGCTCCGAGGCCCATTCGGCACAAGCTCCTTCACCGGTTCGCATCAACCACCGGCTTTCTGCAGAACGGAAACTTCGCTTACTTCCCCTCATCAACGCTTTCTCGTTATGCCTATCATCATAAATAACACCAGCGGTGGTGTCAAATCTATTTTTCGTCTTACGCAAAAAGTGTTATGATTAGTCTAGCTTAAGGAACTGATTATGTGGGAAAAGGAGCAACGATATGAAAAAGGTGACCAAAGGGCAATGGAACGGTTACGATACGTACATCTTACATAGCCGCGAGCTTGAAGTCACGCTGCTACCTCGCCTAGGAAATAACGTCATTCGTATATGGGACAATGTCCAGCAGCGCGATGTGCTGCGTCATCCAGAAGAGAACGAACTTGATTTCTACCTGCAGAAGCCATATCATTTCGGCATCCCGCTCTTAACTCCCCCCGGACGCATTCGCAGAGGGAAATTCACGTATGCCGGGCAAGAATATCAATTTGATCGCAATACGGCAAATGACAACCACATCCACGGTCTGCACCGTACGCAAAGCTGGTGCGTGAGCGATATCGAAGAAGACGACGAAGGCTGCACCATCACAACGGAATTCAAAACCTCTGACGATCCAAATTGGATCCGTCAATATCCTGAGCCCTTGAAGCTGGAAATGACGCTCAGACTGCAAGGGGCAAGATTAACGCAAACCTTCAAAATTACGCACCTGGGTCAAAACCCGGCCCCCTTCGGTTTGGGGTTGCATACCTGGTTTCGAATTGACGGCGAGCCTGGGCGCTGGAAAGTGAAGTTGCCGGTGACGGAGCTTTACGAATTGGACGAGGAGAACATTCCTAACGGAAAGACCGCTCCGCTAGGGATATGGGATGCGTTAAACTCGGGCATGAATCTGCAAGGCGTGAATTGCGATACGATGCTGCGAATCGGAGATAAGCCGGTCGAAGCGTTGATGCTGCGCGACGACGGCTATGGCCTGCGCTACGCAGCGGATCCTGAGTATTTTAAATTTTGGGTGATCTACTCCAAGGGGGAAGCGGATCAATTCTTCTGCATTGAACCATACACTTGGTTGCCGGACGCTCCAAATTTGAACCTTCCCGCCAGTGAGACCGGGCTGATCGAATTGACGCCGCAACAAACGTTGGAATTAAATCTTTCCCTAGAAATGATCTATCCGAATACCGGTAATGATAACGAAGCTTAACCTTTTTCAAAATTTCCGCCTTCCGTTGGAAGGCGTTTTTTTCGTGATAACAAATCTTCTCGGCGAGAAGAAATAATTACCACTGCCATAGCTTTGAAGCTCCCCGCATATTTTGCACCCTACGAACCATACTAACATCACAAACGCCAAAGGAGGTGACAAACATGGCAGGTCAAAGCCGCGGAAGCCGTAATAACCTTATTGTTCCTCAAGCAACTGCTGCGCTGCAACAACTGAAATTTGAAGCAGCTCAGGAATTGGGCGTACAAATTCCGCAAGACGGTTACTATGGGAACTATACTTCCCGTGAAACCGGTTCTCTTGGGGGCTATATCACGAAACGTTTGGTTCAAATGGCGGAGCAGCAATTGTCGGGTCGTTCGAACCTGTAACTTGCATCCTCCCATTACCCTCTATAGAAACAGGCGGTCTGCTTAGCAGATCGCCTGTTTCCCTTGAATGTTGAACCCTTTAGGAAGACAGCTTTCGGTATGTACTAGCGCCTTTCTCCTTCTGCGGATACCGTTGGATCAGCAAATTGGCCATGTTATAATTCGATTCCATGATTGCATCCACGACTACGGCCCCTTGGCGCAGGGCAAATTCGTAGCTGATCTCGCCATGCGTCCAGTACCGCTTGTACTTCAGCGCTTCAATCGCCATTTTTCGAAAAGAGTGGATCTGTTCTGCATTTAGTCCGTAGGGTTCTTCACTAAGCTGCCCGTTTCGACCCGCAATCGGATTGTGGCGGATGCCAAACTTCCCGATGGTATTATTCCGGATCTGCAGAAATACGGTACCCGAAGTTAATCCCGACAGCTCCTCCTCCAGTTCCTTAAAAACCATGTCGATCTGCCTAACCAGCGATAGTTGCTCGGCTTTCAGCATATTCTCCCACCTTTCCCCCAAAGAATGCAACCTATGGTATAGGTCTTATGTCACATTATAGGTTAAATTTCCCTTTACATCAACATTATGCTATATATTGACTAATTATGTCTTGTTCGTCCAATATTTTCTTCTATCTTCCGACAAAATTCTGCAACAAAAAAGGCCCTCTTTCGAGGACCTAAACCTGTGAAGCAGATACAGTTGGTTATTGGGTTAATTCCAAGAAAGCGTCAACGTCGGCCACACATACCGCCATCGCATCGCGCCAAAAATCCGGCTTCGTTAAATCCACGCCCAGATGCTTGGCAGCCAGCTCTTCCACTGTCATCCGGCCGGTGTCTTGCAACAGCGCATCATATTTCGCCGCAAAGCTTGGGCCTTCACGCAGCGCTTGCGCATAAATTCCGGTGCTGAACATGTACCCAAAGGTGTAAGGGAAATTATAGAAAGGCACATCTGTGATATAGAAATGCAGCTTGGATGCCCAGAAATGCGGGTGATAGCTGCCCAGCGCCCCCTGGAAGGCTTCGCGCTGTGCTTCTTCCATCAATTCACACAACTCGGCGGCATCCAAAAATCCCTGCCGGCGTTTCTCATAGAACCGGGTTTCAAACAAGAAGCGGGCATGAATATTCATGAAGAAGCTGATCGAATTTTGCACCTTATCGGCGAGCAGAACAATTTTCTGCTGATCATCTGCCGCATTTTTGACGAAGGCGTCAGCCAGGATCATTTCCGCGAAGGTCGAAGCGGTCTCCGCGACGTTCATCGCGTAATCCTGACTAAATCTCGGCAGCTCCTCCATCACGTACTGGTGATAGGCGTGCCCCAGCTCATGCGCCAACGTATATACGTTGGATACGTTCCCGCCAAACGTCATGAAGATCCGCGTCTGCTTGCTCAGCGGCAGAGAGGTACAGAATCCCCCCGGCCGTTTACCAGGACGGTCCTCGGCCTCGATCCAGCGCTTGTTAAACGCCATGGTGGCGAACTCCGCCAGCTTCGGGCTAAATTTGCCAAACTGCTGGACGATGTCTTCGGCCGCCTGTTCGTACGTAATTTTGCCGGCGGCTTGGCCCAGCGGGGAATCCACGTCGGTCCAGCTTAATTTCTCCACCCCAAGCAGCTTGGCTTTGCGCTCCAGATAAGCGACGAATTTCGGCTTGTTCTCGACGATCACTTGCCACATCGCATCCAGCGTGGCTTTGGACATCCGGTTAAGGGCCAGCGGTTCCTTCAGGATATCGTCCCATCCGCGTTTCTCGTACAATTTGATCCGGAACCCTGCCAAGCGGTTCAGCGCATCAGCACAATAGTCCTCCGCTTTGGTCCAGGCTTCCTCCCATTTTGGAAACACGCGCTCGCGCACGTTCCGGTCCGGATCATCCAGCTTGTTGGCCGCTTGGCCGACGGATAGCATTTTGACCTCACCATTGTCCTCTTCAAAGGGGACTCCCACTTTGGCAACGATCGTATCATAATGCTGACCCCAGCCGTGGTAACCGTCTACTGCCAGATCGGAAACCAGATTTTCCAGCTCCGGCGCAAGCTTCTCCCGCGCTTGCTCCCGTTTCTCGCGAAGCAAGAAGGAGATCGGCGCGATTTCCTCCCGCTGCATCCAAGCTTCCCACACCTCATCGTTCGTCAATCGGAGCAGGTTCCAGAATAAAGTCATCACGTTATTGAATGCAGCGTTTAACGAAGTGACTTTGGCGTCAAGCTGGAGAGCTTTCTTGTCGTGCTGGTCTTGCGCCGTCAAACAGCCGATAAAGCTGCCGGCTTCGGACAGACGGCTGTCTGCTGCTTGCAGATCCACAATCAGGCTGTCCAACGCCTTGGTCTCTTCTACAGTAGACGGGGCCTGCAGCTCTTGCAGTTTCGCCTGGTATGCGGCAATGTCCCGTTCCAGAGCATCCAGATGATCTCGCAGCGCTTTGGAGGCAGAGCCTCCCGGGAAAATCGTTTCCAGGTCCCAAGTGGGTTGAAGGGTTCCTACGAATCTTGACATAAGTTCGCTTCCTTTCCGTATCGTTTATAATTGATGCCTTATGGGATAACAGTGTATGCTAGTAGAGGATGCTCTATTATAACGCTTGTCTGAATACAGGGGGGATTTCCATGAGACCGTTGCAAATATCGGCGGATACCGCCGTGAAATTAGCCGCAAAACTCAAGGTGCCGGTCGAGCACCTTATGCATATGCCGCAGCACATTTTAATGCAAAAAATCGCAGAACTGGCGAAAGAAGAAGCAGGCCAGCCTTCCGCAGAAGCGGAAGCCGGAGATGCCAGCCAAGCCGGTCACGAACCGGAGCATTCATGATCCCCTTTAACCAAACGTGGCCTTATGATGTTGTCATGGGGGACGTGTATGTCCATGAGTGCCCATTTTGCTCCAGCCGTAACGTGCTGCTGCCTCTGAAGCCCCGCGAGTTGAAATCGATCCACGAGGGGAAGAAGAAGCTGCTCGTCTTCCCCTGCTGCGGGAACAAGCTACATGTCCTTGACTGTGACAACGATTACCTGTTAACCGATAAGGTTGTCCGGTAGAAATAACGTAATGTGACCAGGTCGCCTTTAGCGATCTAAAGGGCCGTTTCCTCTGGATACGGCCCTTCGTCATGTCTACGCTTGGATGTCTGCTTGTCCGTTCCGTCAACCGCGCATTTCCTCAGGCAGCTCATGTCCGCCATTCATCATTTCTTCGCGCAGCAGCGCCCATTGCTCGCGGGATGCCCGAATCATCGCCGCATCCATGATCCGCTTGTCATTAATGACGCGCCCAAACCATTTGACTGCGTCGTTGTACTTGCCAATCCGCCGGTTCAGCTCGCCGATCAAATACATCAGGCGGGCATCGCTGCCGCCGACGCCTTCTTTTTCGTAAACGCGGATGTAGGCTTCCAGCGAATACTCCAGAAAACGCTTCTCCTGTTCGACGTTGTTCTTGTATCGATACAACCAAGCAATATGATGCAGCAAGCTGGCAATAATCCGGTCGGTTTCGCCGATGGTTTGTGCGCAAATCAGCGCCAGCTTGTACGTCTCCATCGCAGTCTCCCAATCCCGGCGCCCGCCATAGTCCTTCTGGTTAAACCGGCTGCCGATCGCCTCTTGGAAGAGGGCTCTTTGCCGGTCGGTCAAGCGGGATACCGAATTTTCCGTCGATGCAAAACCGCAGGACGGGCATACCCGAACGACGTAATAATCCGGATTCTCCTTCTGATAATAGCCGCAAAAATCCGTATCCGTACGTACAGCCCGTTTAAAGCTCGGACGCACACGCGAGGTCGAAAATTCACTCTGGCAATGGATGCAAGTGACCTTGATCTGATAAAGCGGTTCAAGTTCCAAAACGTCCTACTTCCTTTCAATAATCTGCCCTGCCCGGCACATTAGTTCATCGGTCTAAGGTGTGTTCACGAAATGAAAAGCCGGGCCGGACAGACGCTCCAGCACGATCCCTCGCAGCGGCTCCTCGACTCCAATCTCCTCCAGCGCAGCTTTCATGCAGGCCAGCCAAGCCTCGGCGCGTTCCGTCGTCACCGGAAACGGCAAATGCCGGGCACGCATCATCGGATGACCAAAGGCATCAGAGTAGAGGGACGGGCCTCCAAAAAACTGCGACAAGAACATAAATTGCTTCTCCATGACCGGAGTAATGTCTTCCGGGAATAAGGGTCCTAACAACGGATCACGTTGAACCCGCGGATAGAAGGCTTCCACCAACCGCCGAATCGTCTCTTCTCCGCCGAGGTTGTCGTATAGACTCAAGCCTTGATTCATCTGTTCACCGCCTCCGTTTTTCCTTATTATATCAAAAAAAAATAAAAGCTCCTACCAAAGGAGCTTCTACTCGAATGCGGTCTTTCAATCTATCAGTAGCTGCGCCAATCCTCTTCGCCGGGATGGACGAGAGCGGCTCGAATGACATAAACAAAAGCACAGACAAGAATACCTGCGACAATGCTCATGAACATCACTCCATCCTCAAAATTTGGCTGCTGCACCATGTTTGATGAAATGATAGCTGGTACTAAAGTTCTATATTGGTCTTAAGCATCATTTTAGCATAGAAGCTCAAAAATATCAGCCCTTTTTTGAAACCGCTTCCTTTATTTTTTTGTGCTGTTTGTCCCATTCATTTCATACACTTCACTATGATTTGATGTGGAGGCGTACCCATGAAATTCCAACGCTTAACGGCTGTTTTGTTGCTCGTTGCCGCGCTGATGCTGGCCGTTCTGATGGCCTGTTACCCGGAAGCTTCCTGGCAGGCAGGGGTTCGCGGCCTCGCCATCTGGTGGGACGTGCTGTTCCCGTCCCTATTCCCGTTCTTCGTCATATCCGAAGTGCTGCTAGGCTTTGGGATTGTGCATTTTCTCGGCAAGCTGCTGGACCCGCTGATGAAGCCCTTGTTTCGGATCCCGGGCAGCGGCGGGTTCGTGCTGGCGATGGGGTTTGCTTCCGGCTACCCCGTCAGCGCCAAGCTGGCGACCAAGCTGCGCGAGCAACGGCTCGTTTCCCGTGTAGAGGGAGAACGACTTGTCTCGTTCACGACGTCATCCGACCCCATCTTTCTCATCGGGGCGGTCTCTGTCGGCTTCTTTGGCAATCCGAAGCTGGCCGGGGCGCTCGCTTTGACCCATTATGGAGGGGCCCTGCTGATCGGCCTGGTCATGCGCTTCTACCGTCCGGACCGAAACTTGCCGGCAGATCCCGGTGAAGGCGATGAATCCGGGCGCTTCAGCCTGAAGCTGGCGCTTAAGGCCATGCATGAAGCCCGGGTTCAGGACGGACGCAGCCTCGGAGAGCTGCTGCGGCAGGCAGTTGCCTCCTCCCTGCAGCTGATGACCGTAGTAGGCGGCCTGGTCGTATTTTTTTCCGTGATCCTGGAGGTGCTCACCGCTTCGGGCTTCATGGGCTTCCTATATACCGGGTTCCAACAGCTGCTGCCGCTGCTGGGTCTGCCCAGCCAGTTAGCCGAGCCCCTCATGGGCGGCTTGTTTGAAGTCACCTTGGGCGCTAAAGCATCCGCGGCGCCGGAGGGAATCCCTTTGCAGTTCAAAGCCGCAGCAGCAGCTTTCATTCTCTCTTGGGGGGGCTTATCGGTTCATGCCCAAGTGGCCAGCATCTTAAATGGAGCTGACCTGCGTTATTTTCCTTTTCTAATCGCTAGGCTCCTTCATGCCGTGATTTCCGCCGGGCTGTTGCTGCTTCTCTGGAACCCCCTGATGGGGGCCGCGCCGGCGTGGGCGATTCATCCTCCTGAGTTTGGAGGCCAAGAAGTGCTTTACGGTTGGGGGGCTGTTCCGGGAGCGTCCCGTTTCTTCCTGGTGACCCTGGCCATCCTACTTATTTTGTCATTCCTGGCCGAAATCATTCGCCGCCAGCGGCACCGAAAATGAAACGTTGTGTTCTGCGGACGAATTGATTATGATCTTTACAAAAGGATATTCAAGCGCATGTTCAAAATAATGTTCGTTTTTGAACAGCCTTTTTCAAAGGAGCTTGTCAACTTGAGATACTTTGTACTTGACCGCGGCGATCAGCTGTCTGTGGAATTAAGCCAAACCTTTCATAAGCTTGCTGCGCAGCATGGGCTTGAGCTGGATGCGAAATCCCCGGACATCGTTGTCTCCATCGGCGGAGACGGCACAATGCTTCATGCCTTCCATACGTTTATCGATCAGATTCCTTCCATCGCATTTGTAGGAATTCACACGGGCCATCTGGGCTTTTACGCCGACTGGAAAGCCGACGAAATTCCTGAGCTGGTGGAAATGATGAGCGGTCATGCAGATCCCGGCTTGCTCAGGCCGCGCATCGTCCGTTACCCCTTAATCGATCTGGAGATTCAGAAGAGGTCGGGCAGCTCTTCCCACATTTGCTTAAACGAATTTACGCTGAAGGGCGTCGATGGCACTGTGGTTGCCCAAGTGGACATCAATGACCAAATGTTCGAAATGTTCCGCGGCGACGGCATTTGCGTATCCACCCCCTCTGGCAGTACTGCCTATAACAAGAGCTTGGGGGGAGCGATGATCCATCCGACGATTGAAGCGCTGCAGATCACAGAGATCGCTTCGATCAACAATCGGGTGTTCCGGACGCTAGGCTCTCCGTTGGTGCTGCCCAAGCATCATCATTGCGACATTTATTCGCGCAAGGAACAGCGCTTATTGCTGACCATTGACCACGTCAACCTGCCGATGGACGATCTAGTGTCCGTACGCTGCCAGGTGTCGGATCAGAAGATCAGCTTTGTCCGTTATCGGCCGTTTCCGTTTTGGAACCGGGTCCGCAATGCGTTCCTGGACTAATCGGCAGGTCTGACAAGCTCTTTGGATATCGAAAATATTGTAAAGGAAGAACTGAATATGATCTTAAGCTCATTCCGCAAGTATGCATTCATCCCGATGTTGTCCCTCGCCTTGCTGGGCTTGCCCCAGACGGTTGGAGCGGCCGGGACGGCAGGCGCTGCCGGTACCACCGCAGCTGGAACGATCATTCAGCTGGGAACGTCAGAAACCTCCACAGACCTTCAGACACTTCAGGAAGTGCTGAACTACCTGGAAGCCTACAACATTGAAGGCGTTGAGCGTCAGGAGTTTCTCGATAATGCGATACGCGGCATGGTTTATACGCTGGACGATCCCTATAGCGATTACTATTCCAAGGATGAACTGGAGAGCTTCGAGAATAGCGTAAATCAGGAGTTCGTTGGCATCGGAGTTACGCTTCGCTTCTATAACAACAAGCTGTACATCACCGACGTGTTGCCCAATTCTCCAGCCTCCAAAGCCGGCCTTCTGGCAGGCGATATCATCACCAAGGTGGATGCGAAGCCGGTAACCAGCAGCGAGGATGTCGCACGGATTCAAGGGGAGGAAAATACCCAAGTCACCATTACGATCAACCGTAACGGACAGGCTCTAGTATTTCCGATCACAAGAGCGCATTTCTCATTGCCTTCCGTCACCGGCAAGGTCATTCCTTCCAGCAAGGTCGGCTACATCGCCGTGACCTCCTTCTCCGATACAGCGGATGAGGAATTTGCGCAAAAATTAGCAGCCCTGCGCAAGGAAGGGATTGGCGCTCTCGTACTGGACCTGCGTGACAATCTTGGCGGTTACGTCGAATCGGCGGCCAACATCGCCAAGCAGTTCATGAAGGAGGGGATCCTGATGTACACCTCCGGCCAAAGCGGAGAGCTGCAGCCCGTTGAAATCACGGGTGGCCAAGACATCGGGATGCCGGTCGTGGTGCTGACCAACGGTCTGACCGCCAGCGCATCGGAAATCTTGACGGGGGCGCTGCGCGACAACGGAATCGCCAAGGTTGTGGGGGATCAAACTTACGGGAAGGCGCGCATTCAGAACGTATTCCCGCTGTCCAACGGCAGCTCATTGAAGCTGACAGTCCAAGCCTACTTGACGCCAAATAAGCTGGATTTCAACCATGTGGGGCTGAAGCCGGACGTTGAGGTGAAGAACAATGCAGCAGCGCAGTTGATTACCGGGATGTATGCAGCCGGGGTACGGCATATCAGCGTATCCGGCGGACCTGCCTCGCTGAACATTAACGGAGCGGCTTTCCCGGGATATATCGATGTGATTCAGGACGGCAAACTCATTTACGCCCCTTCCCGCTTATTATCGTCGCTGATTCAAGGAACGCCGGTGTGGAATTCGAAGAACGGGAAGTTAACCATCACCGATTCGCTTGGGAAGCAAACCGGATTTACCTTGGCCGCCAAAACGATCAAAGTTGTAGATGGTGAAGCTTATCTCGAGCTGCACGAGTTCCAGAAGAAATATCCGAAGCTGACATGGAGCTATAAACAAGGTATACTGAACTTATCTATGAAGTAATAACATAAAACAACAGAAACGGCCTCCCGATTATTCGGGGGCCGTTTCTGTTTCCTGTACTTGAACGTCTTTACCGTTTCCGGCATCTTTGTCCTTCGCTGCGTCCTTGTCCTTATGGTTGTCCCGCACCTTCTGAAGAACGAAATAAGCACAGCCGAAATTGCAGTATTCGTTAATATAATCCGTGATGCCGGAATACGCGGTATCCCGATTGGCCTTGGGATGGTTGTCCCGCAGAAAACCCTTGAGGCGGAGCTTCTCGTAACCCCAATCCCCAATAATGTAATCATAGCGGTCAAGCACTTCGCTGTAACGCTGCTTAAACGCTTCAGGATCCCACGCATCCCGATAATTCCGAATCAATTCGTAGGTTCTGCCGCCAATTTGAATCAAAGCTCCATCCTCCTTTCGGTTTACGGCAAAACGGGTACGCTGGCTTGTTTCTTGGCCGATTGGACCTGTTCATGCGCGTGATACGAGCTGCGCACGAGCGGGCCGGATTCCACGTGGCTGAAGCCGCGCTTCATGCCTTCTTCCTTCAGCTCTGCAAACTGTTCAGGCTTATAATACTTCTCTACGCGCAGGTGCTGCGGAGTAGGCTGCAAATATTGCCCGATCGTCAAAATATCGCAGTCCACGGCCCGCAGATCGTCCATCGCCTGCAAAATCTCGTCCCACTCTTCCCCGACACCCAGCATAATGCTGGACTTCGTTGGAATCTCCGGCCGCATCTCCTTCGCCCGCCGGAGCAGCTCCAAGGAGCGGCGGTATTTCGCCTTCGCGCGAACGCGGTCAGATAACCGTTCCACCGTTTCGATGTTGTGGTTCAGAATATCCGGCTTCGCATCCATCACGATCCGCAGCGCTTCCTCATCCCCCTGAAAATCTGGAATAAGCACTTCTACGCTGCAGAACGGCAAGCGTTCCCGGATCGCCTTAATCGTCCCGGCAAAAATGCTTGCCCCGCCGTCCTTCAAATCGTCCCGGGCTACGCTGGTCACAACGCAGTGTCGCAAATTCATCTGCTCCGCTGCTTCAGCCACGCGCTGCGGCTCCTGCAAATCGAGCTCAGTTGGCATCCCGGTATTTACCGCACAGAAGCGGCATGCCCGCGTACAGATATCGCCTAAAATCATAAACGTTGCCGTCCGGTTGGCCCAGCACTCATATATATTCGGACAACGCGCTTCTTCGCAAACGGTATGCAAAGTTTTGGAGCGCATCATCTGCTTGATGTCTTGATAGTTGTCACCTGTCGTCAATTTGATACGAATCCAATCCGGTTTCGGTTCCTGGATTTGTTTAGCCAAAGCGCAAGACCTTCCTTCTTGTGATATAAGCTGTAGCGCCATTTATTATATCATGAAACCGCTGGAAAAACCTACTTCGCATATGGAATAAAAAAACAGCGTTTGCCTCAATCTAAGAGGGTCACGAATCGCGTGCAAAATAAAGGCGAAGGAGGAATACTTGCCTTGAAGTCTCAACGGTTTGCCCGCGGCAAAGCGCTCTGGTGCATCGCCTGCGTGATGCTGATTACCTCATTTTGGCCGATATCCGGCATAGGCGCTGCAGAGGCGAACGCTCCAGGAACAGCAGAGAAGGCGGTAGTCAGCGTATATCAGCAACGACGCACCTTGTACGAAGAAATGGAGTTGTTGACGAATGTTCCCTGGTATTGGCTTTCGGCTGTGGATCAATATGAACGCACCATCACGCCGCGTAAGGAACAACAGCAAGAGCAGCGCGTAACCGGATTTCGCTTCAAGGAAGCGTTCTGGACTGGGCCGCTGAATCCCGATCCCGAGGACCGGAATCCAGCCACCATCGAACTGTTTGGCGGCGTCGGGAAAGACGCCACCGCAGATGGCGCGGCCGATCCGAAGAACGATCGAGACGCCTTGTACACCTTGGCTTCTTACTTAACCAGCTTTGGCTATCAAGATGAGGATTTCCGCATCGCCTTATGGCGTTATTATCAAAATGATGCTGCCGTCGAACGGATTCGCCAATTCGCGAAAATGTACAAGCACTGGGGCAAGCTGGACTTAACGGACAGCGCCTTTCCGCTTCCGCTGCGCAGTTCCTATACCTATCGCGATACCTGGGGAGATCGGCGCGGCTGGGGCGGCCTCCGAATCCATGAGGGAACGGATATTTTTGCCCCGATGGGCGTCACGGTACGCAGCGTCTGCTACGGGATTGTGGAAACAAAAGGTTGGAACCCCTACGGGGGCTGGCGCATCGGTATCCGGGATATCCAAAACCGATACCACTATTATGCGCATCTGCAAGGTTATGAGAAAGGAATCGAGGTCGGTCATTTCGTCGAACCCGGGCAAACGATCGGCTGGGTCGGTAGCAGCGGATATGGCCCGCCAGGAACGTCGGGAAAATTCCCGCCGCATCTGCATTACGGAATCTATCGGGATACGGGAAGCACGGAATGGGCATTTGATCCTTACCCTCTGCTGAAGAAATGGGAGCAAGCCGAACGTTCCAAAAAAAATAAAAGGGCGACCAAATAATCGGCGCCCTTTTATTCATGTCCCCCCGCATCGGATGTCTCTGAGCTTTCCGACTCCTCCGAGCTTGATCCCTTGTTCCCGGCCTCTGTATTCCCAGCGGAATTGGAATCCCCTGTTCCTCCAGTTCCATCCGGCAAAACCGCTTTATCCTTTGTTAGCGGCTCGGTCGTATCCTTGTCACCGGGCAGCACCGGAAGCGCAATGTTGGGTGCATTTGCCTGGCCTTCACCAACCGGGTTGCCCTTACTGTCATAGTAGTACATCGGCACATCTCCGACCACAAGCAGGTAGGACACCGGGATTTCCGTTTCGACCGTCTGCGACTCCATGTCAAACGGGACGACTACGGCCAGCTCCGTTTTTACCCGTAGGTACACTTCGACAAGAATCATATTAATCCCGGCATCCTGTTGCCGGGTATTCAGGTCAACCTTCACATCCCCTTTGGGCTCGATTTTGATCGGGATGCTGGGACCAAAGGAAGCCAGGATCGGACTGCCGAGAGCTTGCCCCAGCGGGATGGATTCCGATAATCGGGCGACTTCCACCAGCGTATGCCGCACCGTTTGAATCGTTTCAGACGTCACCTTCATATGGGCCGAGTAGTTGAGCATAAACCCGGTAATTTTCCCGTTATCGCCCATCTTCCAATCGATCAATTCTTCGACCTGTTGTTGATTCGCCACCTGCGCGGTGATGGCGTCGTTAATGGATTCCGTAGCGATTTGTTTCACTCGAATTTGCGCCAGATGAATGATCGGCCCTGTCATCCGGCGTTCGACATACTGCACAAATTGCACCAAGCCGATCACCGTGATGATCACAAGAACGATCCAAATCGTCCGTCTATGCTTCGGCCGCCTTGTTCGGCTTCGCCATCCGCGTCGTCGTCGTATCCGCATGTTTCATCCCCCCTGCAGCGGTAACACTACTATACAAATTATGCCGGACAGGAAAAAAAAGAAGGACGAAGCGGATTGCTTGGCGCTTTGCCCTTGTTTTTCAAGCTTTTTTGTTTTATAGTTCATTAGAATCGTTTGTTGGTAAATTATACTTAATCATTGCTACAAATCGCATAATTATACAAAATATAAACCGTCTTGCAAGGGGATTTTCAGCATGAACAGCTCCAAAAAGTTTTTGTATCAGGTCGTCGGCAATTTGCACAAAGATCAATTGGAATTCAAGGTCACGCCATGGAAACTGCTGATCGAAACAAACCGTTATTATGAAATCAAAGCGGCAACCGGCCCCGTAAAAAGACTGTATAAAGAGAAGCTCAACACCGCCGTGCTGGAAACGAAGCATTACTGCGACGGCAGGTTGATAGCTTCCGTGTTTTGCAGGGAGGGACATATTGAGGAAGCCGAGCGAATCATCATCAATCATCTGGCGGCAAAAATCGATACATACATGAAAGATTTGCAATTAAACCAAAAAGCGCTCTGCGTGAAATTAAACTGCCCTGAAAGCGCCGGTAATCACGCCTTTAAGCCCACCAAGCATCAACAGGAGGTTCGGTGAGCATGCATTCTTTTAAAAATCCCACCGCTTTGGAGAGTCCCTCATGCACCGAAGCCAATCCGTCTTCATGCTCGATGCTGATGACGTTATCGTAGCCTGCCATTCTTAGCGTGCTGACGATTTCTTTCCAGACCGACGCGTCATGACCCCAGCCTACGCTGCGGAAAGTCCAGGAACGGTTCAGCCAATCGGTATAAGGTTTGGTGTCCAGCACGCCGTTACGGGCCACATTCCTCGAAGACAGGTTCGTATCCTTCGCATGAACATAAAATAAGGCGTCCTGCTCCGCCAGAATCCGAATCGCTTCCGCAACATCGATGCCCTGCCATAACAAATGGCTCGGGTCGAGGTTCGCTCCGAGGTTGGGGCCGGTATGCTCGCGCAATTTAAGGCAAGTTTCCGGATTGTACACCAGGAATCCGGGATGCATTTCCAGAGCGATTTTTACGCTGTGGCTTCTGGCAAACCGCTCTTCATCTTTCCAATAGGGGATGGCAACCTTCTGCCACTGCCATTCCAACGTTTCCAAATATTCAGGCGGCCACGCGCAGGTGACCCAGTTTGGCCGCTTGGCATCCGGCGAATCGCCCGGACATCCTGAAAATCCGACCACCGTGTCCACTCCCAGCTTGGAAGCGAGCAGAACCGTTTTCCTCCAAGCTTCGTGGTACTCCCGGGCGAGCTCCTTATTCGGATGGAGCGGGTTGCCGTGGCAACTAAGCGCCGAGATCGTCAGCCCTCTCTCTTGAATCGCGGCCAAAAACCGATCTCTCTTGCGCTCGTCGGTCAATAGCAGATCGGCATTCAAGTGAGCGCTGCCCGGATATCCTCCTGTACCGATTTCAACCGCTTCAATACCGTAGCTCTTCACCCGGTCGAGCATATCCTCGAACGGCAAATCTTGAAATATAACGGTAAACACGCCTAACTTCATCCCGCTCATCCTCCTTTATTCCAGCTACATAACTACTCCCAATCCAGTTCCTTCAATTTCGCTCTCACATATTCGATGGAAGTTTTCGCATACCAGTCCGGCTCCGCCTGCCGCGTATGGAACCCGACTTCCATGGAAAGGTAACCGTCGTAATTGATCGCTTTGAGCGCTTTGAAGACTTCCGTAAAGTCGCAGCGTCCTTGTCCCGGAGGCAGGCGGTCGCTGTCCGCCAGATGCACATGATGCAGCTTGTCCGCCATCCGGTACACATAATCGCTTGCCACTTCGTTGCGGTACAGGGCATGGAAGGTGTCGAACATGACTTTGACGTTGGACAGGCCCGACTGTTCGCTTAGCAGCAGCGCATCGTCGGCGGTTTCGATTAGATTGCTGTCCGCCGGCGTCGGTTCGACAACGATCGTAATGCCGAGCTCCTTCGCATAGTTGCCGATTTCGACGAGCCCCTCCAGGCTGTAATTCCAGGCGTCCGACTGCGGCGTGCCGTACACGACCCAACCGGCAATGTACATGACGGTAGGACATTCCCAATCATGGGCTAAACGAAGCACATCCTTGTAATGATTGATCGTGTACCGGCGCTCCTCCGCGATCGGCGAGCTTGGATTGTTGCCGGGCCCGCCCCCCGGAGCGGGCAGCATCGACGATACCTTCAGATTCTCCGCTTTGAGAAGCTTCAGAATGTCGGCGCGGCGTTCCTTCGTCACCGTCTCAGGCCAGGCATGCGGGCTGGCGCAGCCGATTTCAATGCCGTCATAACCGAAGGAAGCGATTCTGCGGATCGCCTCTTCCAGCGGGTAAGAAGGAACCCATACCGGGAACCCGCTGTACGTCCAAGTGTTGAATGAGATGCCTTTCATATTCGATCTCTCCTTATATGGAATAAATTGGGGTATCCGGCTTCTTTATTCCCAGACGAACACGGCTTTTTCCGTTTTTCTCTCATCGAACATCCGGAACGCCGTTTCCGCCTCCTCGATCTTGAAGGTGTGCGATACCAGCTTTTCCACCGGCAGACGCTTATCCTGAATAAACTTAGCGATCTCGTCATATTCGAAAATCGGGAAATACCAGGAGCCCATCACCGTTATCTGTTTACGGATCAATTGCTCGCTCGGCTTGATCGTTACTTCTTTGCCCTCTCCAATAAAGGCGGCTCGGCCGTGCGGGCGAAGGCTGTCCAGAATCGTATTTTGCGCAACCGGATTGCCGGAGCAGTCGATGCCTGCGTCGATGCCGCGTCCGCCCGTGATCTCCAACAGACGCTCCAATACATTTTCCTTGGCGTTAATCGTATAGTCCGCGCCGAGCTCTTTGGCGATCTCCAGGCGCTCGTCCAGCATATCCACGGCAATCACCGTCGCTCCCAGCCCTTTAGCCACCATGACGCCAGCGCCGCCCATCGGACCGAGGCCAAAGATCACAATGGTGTCGCGGCCGCTGACGGCCAGTCTTTTCTGGGCATGGTACAGGGTGCCTACGGCATCCGTGGACACCGCGGCCGTAACATAGCTCATGCCGTCCGGAATTCTCATGCAGTTGTCCTCCGGTACAGCGATGTAGTCGGCGTCCCCGCCATGCCGGTCAAACCCGATGCACTTCCATTCTTTACAGAACATTTTATAGCCGCTCTTGCAGAACTGGCATTCGCCGCAGCCGACCGCCAGATAGACCGCTACCCGGTCGCCGGGCTTGAAGCGCTCAACGCCCTCACCTGTCTGTACGATTTTTCCGGCCGGCTCATGGCCCGGATACACGGCTCCGGTATTGCCTTGCCCGACGACGCCTTTGTTCCCGTAATACAAGCTCATGTCGCTGCGGCAAATCGCCGACGCCTTCATTTGGATCAGCACTTCTCTCGGGCCCGGAGCCGGAATCGGCACCTCCCTGATCTCCACCGCTTTGTTCCCCGGAAAACTGACCGCTTTCATCGTCGTACTCATGTCTGGTCCCTCCCAATTTTTTTTATTAGAGCAGATGCTGAACCTGAACCCATCGTTTTTGCTCATGGCTTTGCAGAATCGCATCCGTAATACACATCGATAAGTGCCCCTCTTCAAAGGTGGCAAAATCCGCCCTTTCCTTAAGCAGATCTTTCCCCTCCCGGATAAAGGTGTAATAGCGAAGCATCATATTTTTGATCGAATCCGGCCAGCCTTCGGTATGTCCTCCGGGATAATGAACCGCGTCCCTCGCTCCTTCATAGAACAGCCCCGGGTCCGCCATCAGCGTCTGATTCGGCTGGTCCCTATGCCCGATCCACAGCCGGGCAGGCTCTTCCTGGTCCCAGAACACGGATTTTTCGCTTCCGCTTAGCTCGAAGCTGAGCCGGTTCTTGCGGCCTGCGCTTACTTGCGAAACGGTAAACACCCCTTTAGTGCCGTCTTCAAAATGAATCAACACCGACGCATAATCCTCCGTGCTGACCTCCACCGGGTCATAGCCATCGCCGTCCGGCGCCTGGCCGCTGTACGTGACTTGGGCTACCTTCGGTTTTTTGCGCACCGGATGTACGGTCCAAAGGTCGGCGAACACTTCCTTAATCCGCTTCCCGGTCACATACTGCACCGTATCGCACCAGTGGGAGCCGATATCCGCCACAGCGCGGGATTTTCCGCCCACCTCCTTAGCCAGCCGCCAGTTGAAATCCGTGTCGTACAGGAGCCAATCCTGCTGGTAGCCGCCGTGAACAAGGTAGACACTGCCGAGATCGCCACGTCGAACCATTTCCGCAACCTGTTTCATCATAGGGTACTGTCTGTAGTTAAAGTTGACTCCATGGACAACCCCTTTTTCTCTCGCCAGCCTAACCAGCTCCGCGCTTTCCTTGGCATCCATGGCCAGCGGCTTTTCCGACAGTACATGTTTGCCCGCTTCCATGATCGCTTTGTTGATTTCAAAATGCAGATGGTTGGGCGTACAGTTGTGAACCGCGTCGATGTCCGGATCGGTAAGCAGTTCCTTGTAATCCCCGTAAGCCTTAGGAATATTCAGCTTCTCGGCGACAGCCCGGGCTTTTTCCTCATTTTGCTCGGCGATGGCGACGACCTGAACGAATCCCAGCCTGCGGATCGCTTCGATATGGGCCGGTCCGATAAATCCGCTCCCGATAATGCCAACGTTGATCGTCTTGTTCATCTCTCCGTCCTCCCCAATTCGGTTCTTATTTCTTCATCGCTTTTTTGCCGAAAGCTACCGCCAGAATAATAATCAATCCCTTAATGATCATTTGCTGGCTGACGTCCAGTCCCATAATGATCAGCCCGTTGTTAATCGTTCCGATCATGAGCGAGCCGACAACCGTGCCAATGATCGTGCCCACTCCTCCGAACAGGCTAGTGCCGCCCAGAATGACCGCGGCAATAACCGACAGCTCGTCTCCTTCGCCGAAGGAAAATCGTCCGGCGTTCATGCGCCCCGCATACAAGAGCCCGGCCAATCCGGCCATAAAGCCCGTGCCCAAGAACACCCAAAGCTTCACTTTCATCGTCTTGACGCCGGAGAAACGCGCCGCGCTCTCGTTCCCGCCGGTCGCCAGCACTTGCCGGCCAAAGGAGGTTTTGCGAAGCAGAATATGGGCGATCACCGTGAAGACTAAAGTCCAAATCAGCAGAATCGGCACAGGACCGATATCCCCCGATCCGAAAATAAAGTTGAACTGTTCATGGACAATGGATACCGGAGCCGTTCCCGTAATCCACATCGCCATCCCTTTGACCGCCCCCATCGTCCCTAAGGTGACGAGGAAGGAGGGGATCGCCACCTTGGTCACCAGAAGCCCGTTAATGAGGCCGATGATAAGGCCCGTGCCTACCCCGGCGATCAAGCCGCCAAAAAGCCCGAATCCGGCTTGCAGCGCAAGCGCGCCGACCAGCGAAGATAGGGCGGTGATGGAGCCGACCGACAGGTCGATTTCCCCCGTGCTAATGACGAAGGTCATGGCAAGCGCCATCAGCGTAATGGTCGTCGTCTGCCTTACGATATTGAGCAGATTGCCGACCGTAAGGAATCCGTCGTCAAACAGCATGACGGAAAAATAAACGAACACGCCTACAAACGCCAAATAAACGATATAATCCCGCCAATCGAATTTTTTGAGGCTAAGCGCCGTTTTGGCCGTCTGCACGTTAGAATCCCTGGATTGCATATTGCAGCTCCTCCTCTGATTGAATGTCTCTGCGGTCAAGTTCTCTTTTGACGCGTCCTTCATGCAGCACGATCACCCGATCGCTAAGCGCCAGAAGTTCGGGGAGTTCCGAAGAAACAACAACAATTCCCTTGCCGCTGTCGGCCATTTCCCGCACGATATCAATGATTTCCGTCTTCGCTCCGATATCCACGCCGATGGTCGGCTCGTCCAGCAGCAGCACCGTCGGTTCGTTAGCCAGCCATTTGGCCAAGACGATTTTTTGCTGATTGCCTCCGGACAGAAGATTCACCTGCTTAAAAATGCCATCCGTCTTAATATTCAGCTTCCGCACAAAGCGCTCGCTGATTTGGTTCGATTTTCTGTCGTCCAGTAGCAATCCTTTCTTCAGCTTGGACAAAATCGGCAGGATCATGTTCTCCTTTACGCTGTGCTGAAGCACCAGTCCCTGCATCCGCCGGTCCTCCGGGATCATCGCCAGCCCGGCTTCGATCGCGTCGCGCACGCTGCCGATCTTCTTTGGCTTCCCTTCGATCAAAATTTCGCCGCTTTCGATGGGCGCGATTCCGAAGATCGCCCGCAATAGCTCCGTTCTTCCGCTTCCCATTAACCCGGCTATGCCGACAATTTCTCCCGGGTAGACGCGCAGGCTGACATCCTTAACCTTCGTTCCCGAGGTCAGCTTCTTCACTTCCAGCACCGGCGCCAAATCGGTCGAATAGCTCCGCTCTTTCCACTCAAACGCTTTGTTGAACTCCATGCCCACGATATGCTGGATCACCGTATCCATATCCGTCTCGGCGATCACTTCCGTCGTAACCTTCTTTCCGTCTCTCATCACGGTGACGCGGTCGCAGATTTGAAAAATTTCATCCATCCGGTGGGAAATATAGATGATGGAATAATCTTTTTCTTTCAGACGTCTGATAAAAGAGAACAAAATTTCCGTTTCGCTCTTGGTCAGCGAAGAGGTCGGTTCATCCATGATCAATATTTTGGCTTCTTGCGACAGCGCTTTGGCGATTTCGGTCATCTGCCAATAGCCGACGCCCAGATTTTGCACCAGTTCCGTAGGCTTGATGTTTACGCCGAGTTCATGGAGAAGCCGCTCCGTCTTGCGCTCGTTCTCCTTATCGTCAAGCAGACCTGCCGCCGTTTTGGCTTCCCTGCCGAGAAAAATATTCTGGGACACGGTTAACGTGGGAATTAAGCTGAACTCTTGAAAAATCATCGAAATTTTATTCTTTTGCGCGTCCTCGAAACTTTTGATGCTTACCGGCTCGCCATCGATATAAATCTCTCCCTGATCGGCGTTGTAAACTCCGGTCAGTATTTTCATCAGCGTGGATTTTCCGGCTCCATTCCCGCCCATCAAGGCGTGTACTTCGCCCTTTTTTAAGGAAAAGTCAACGTTTTGCAGAACCTTGACGCCGTTAAACGCTTTGCTGATGCCTTTCATTTCGAGTACGTTACGGTCCATGATGTCTCACCTTCTTTACCAGGAAGCAAGGGAACGGTTTGCAGGCCGTCCCCGCTTCCGCAAATTTGGTTACTTTGCCGCGGCGTTCTTCACGCTGTCGGGAGCGTCTACGCCGTAGATCAGCTTCCAGCTCTCAAGCACATTCTCTTTGGTGACTTTGATCGCCGGAGAAGCCACGTAAGCGGGCGCCTCCTTGCCCAACAGGGCATAGCCTGCCAGGATCGCCTGCGCTACCCCCTGGTCATATGGAAGCTGCGCGCCAAGCCCTTTCACAATGCCGTCCGAAGCAATCGAGATCGCGACGTTGGTTCCCAGATCGACTGTCGTCACCACCAGATCATTTCGCCCCGCCGTGCGGGCCGCGGCCATCACGCCTTCTGCCGGCACGTCCCAGGGAGCAAAGATGCCGTCGATATCGGGATACTTCGTTAGCATTCCGGCGGCAACCTCCTGCCCTTTATTGGGATCTGTAATACCGCCTTTGGTGACGATTTCAATATTCGGGTATTTTTCTTTTATCGTCGCTTCAAAAGCATCCGAACGGTTCTTCGTCACAAAGAAGTTCACGTCATGGTACACGATGCCGACTTTGCCTTTCCCGCCAAGCTTTTCGGCCATAATGTCAGCCGCCAGGACGCCGTTGCCGTAGTTGTCGCCCGACACGATGCTGATATAATCCTTGCCTGCGACAAGCCCGTCAGCCGCCCCATCCATAAATACCAGCTTGACGCCTTGCTGAACGGCTTTCTTGTAAGCGCCCGCGGTCGATACCGAATCGACCGGCACGGAAATCATCACATCCGGCTTCTTGGCGAGCACGGTTTCGATATCGTTCACCTGCTTCTCCGCCTTGAACTGCGCATCCGTTACGGCTATGACTTCGATGCCCATTTGTTTGAACGTATTCTTCATGGCGTTCACAGCGGCGGACATATAGTCCGTACCGGAGTAGTGCATGACAATCGCCGCTTTGTATTTCCCTTCCTTGATCTTCTGAAGCTCCTCCTCGGTAAGCTTCAGCGACTTGGCCGATACGGCCTGCACGCCGCCCGGACCTTTATCGAGCACCTCGAGGTCGGGAATATTCGGGTTGATCGTAAGCGGCCCCGAAGTGGCGCTGTAATTCGGATTCTCCTGCCCGGCTCCGGTGTTGGTTGCGGCGTTTTGCTTGCCGCAGCCTGCAATCGCAAGACTAAGCGCAAGCGCCAGGCAAGTTCCCATCCATACTTTTTTCATTTTGTTCCCCCCTGGTATTTTGTGATCGCTTTCAAGCTGTCCCCCGGCTGCTTGATACCCACAGTATAGAGCGCCGGATCGGCTTGAAATAGAAGACGAATTTAGCTATGTGGGGGGATGTTTTTAGCGCTTACAACACGCCCGGCTCCGGGCATAAGAAAAACGTCTATCGACGTACATTCAATGTAGCCAGACCGCGTTTAGCGGAAGTTTTTCTTGCGATATCAGGATGCCGATCCCCCGAAGTTTATACTTTCTGATATCTTAAAAAAATCCCGGCGCGGCCTTTAAGAAACGGCGCTCCGGGATGAGCGGATGTTCGCTCTAGGTTGGATGTGTTTGTTGGAGGTTCATCTTAACTTTTATGGTATCCGGCCTGCCGCATCAGCCCTCTCACCTCCGCCGCCGCATCGGAAAGCGCATCTTGCGCCGTTTTTTCGCCGGTGAGGTATTCATGGACAGCGGACTGCACCGCATCCGATACTTGTTCGTAATTCGTGATGCGCGGCCGGCCTACGCCGACTCTTAACGAATCTCCAAGTACGCGGTAATACTCGCGGAGGGACGGATCGGTGATATGCTGAGCTTGTTCATAAGCCGATTTTCGGGTCACATGGTGGTTAAACTTCAAATACCCCATCTGGGACTGAGGACTCGTCAAATATTCCGCCAGCGCATAAGCGTCCTCCTTCTGCCGGGAGTAACGGTTGATCGCCAGCCCCCAAGAACCGAAATGGGGGCCTCGGATCAAAGCGCCGCTTTCCATCGTTCCCGGAAACATAAAGTACCCCACTTCTCCGCCGACCTTCGGATTCAGCCTCATGTTGTGATAGTTCATCCCCATCGCCGCTTTTCCGAATTCGAACACGACGGAGACTTCGTCCCACGTATAGGTTAAGACGTCCGGCGGCGTAATCTTGTACTCGTTAATCCAGCTCCCGTAAGTTTGCAGCGCCTCTACCCCTTCCTTGCTCTGAAAAGCCGGCTCAAAATCATCGTCAAACAAACGGCCGCCAAAGGAGTTGAGGAAGGATTTGAAATCCACGAAATTCGCTTCGTGTCGGCTTCCCATCAACGTCGTTCCGTACAAGTCCGTCTTGCCGTCGCCATCCGTATCCCGGGTAAAAAACTTGGCGAGTTGGGCATATTCGTCGAAGGTGCGGGGAATCTCAAGCTCCCGGCCATACAATCGCCGGAATTCTTCCCGATACTGCGGCGATTCAAACAGGTCTTTGCGATAGCTGACCGTCAGCGCGTTCGATTGAATCGGCAGGCTCCATATTTCAAAACCAGCCGACGTAATCCCGTCTAAACTTACCGTCTCCAGCGAAGGAGGCTCCGCTTGGGGAGAGTCCAGCCTAAAGACGGAAGTGTCCAGGAAGACTTTGGCGATAAAATCGTCTAGCTTGATCGAATCCGGATGATTCGACTGCTTGATATAGGAGCTTAGCGGCTCCAGATGCTCAATCACTTTGGGCATCCATGGGGTATCGACTGCGATCAGATCATAGGTTCCCTTCCCCTGCGCAAGCTCCGAGAACACCTTTTCCTGAAGATTGTTGTAGGGGAGCGCCTCCACTTCGATGCGGATGCCGGTCTGCCGGGAATACGTCTCCATGGCGTCGATAACGGCTTCCGGCCCGGCTTCATGGTTTGAGTACAGCACGCGAAGCACCTGCTGCTGCGCCCGGCTCTCCTTCTCGTCCGGCTTCGCTGGCTCGATCATGCGGTCCAAGCAGCCGGTGCCGGCCGCGAAGGCCAGCAGCGCAAAAACGATCTTCAGGAGTAGCACGTTGTTTTTGTTCATACTTTTCCCCCCTTACATGCTGTATGTTCCCAGAGTTAATCCGACGCTATACCGTGACTTTTGCGAAACTCGGAGGGAGACAGTCCGAACTCCTTCTTAAACTTACTCCGGAAATAAGGGTAATCCGCATATCCGACCTCTTCCGCGATTTCATTGATTTTTTTGTTCGTTTCAAGTAGCAGAGTCCGGGCCATACGGAGCCGCTTCTGCGTCAAATATTTCACAAAATTCATGCCGGTCTGCTGCTTGAAGATTCGGCTTAACGTAACCGGGTGGACGTTGACCTCCTCGGCGATCCATTCCAGGCTTACGTTCGGGTCACTGCAGTTTTCGACAAGGCGGAGCGCTTCAAGAAGCCAAGGCTGCAGCCCGGAAGCGTGCTGCTCCTGCTGCTGTTCAAGGTTTTTTAGCGCCTTAACTCCGCCAAGAACTATTTTTTTGATTTTACCCTTCAGCTCATCCCAAGTACGATGCCTTGCTACCCAATCGGCCCAGTAATATAAGGTGTCTTCTTCCAGATAAATGATCTCCTGCTTGCTTAGCCCCTCATCCAAGAGCGACATCAGATAACCGCATTCCTTCTGCAGCTCCTCATACCCGGCTTGCTCCAAGCAGTCAAACCATCGCTCAAGGTCGCGCTCAAGTCCCGCAAAATCTCCGCCTCTGGCCCGGCTGATCATCTCCTGCCGCATTTTCGCGGCCCGCTTCGCCGCCTCCTTCCGCTCTTTCGGGTTGAGCGCCGCCTCTTCACCTTTAAGCTGAAAAAAAGCGATTTGCCGGTTCCTCCGATATTGAAGCAGCAGCGCTTCGGCAAATTTCTTCTTTTCCCTAAAGCACCCTCCGCCTTGATCCAGATTGGTTTGCACGACCTTTCCCCGGCTCCCCGCATCCGTAACAAACGTAAGCAGTATTTCCCGGGAGAGAAAATCCGCCGACGGCGGCCCATCCTCAAATTGTATGCGCTTCCATATTCGCTCATCAAACCATAGGCTTGTATTGACCGGATGGATCTCCTTCAGAATCGCCCGTACTCCAGGCTCCTTGGAGACGAGCAAATCGAGCTCCGTAAGAAGAGCGGCGGTCAACTCTTTCTGCACTTTTTCGACAATCTCAGATAGCTGGGTTCGGTCGGCAGGTTTTAACAAATAATCCATCGCACCCAATTGAAGCGATTTCCGAGCATATTCAAACTCATCGTACCCTGATATAATCACTACATGGATCCGGGAGCTTGTCTCCTTCAAAAAGCGTAGAATTTCAATCCCGTCCATCTCGGGCATACGAATATCGAGAAACACCAGATCGGGCTTAACCAGCGTAATCTGCTCCGCCGCCTGACGGCCAAACCCGACATCGAAAATCTGCTCATCGGGAAATAAGGCCGTCAGCTTTTGAATAATACTAAGCCTAACTTCCATCTCGTCATCGGCAACGCAAATTTTCATCTTTTTCACTCCTTCAAGCGTGGCTGAAGCTTGTGCGGAAAAGAGATTTTTAGCTAAGGGGGAACATCAATTGCAGCCGGTAAAATCTCTTAAACGAATAGTAAACCATTTATCCTTAAAGCTCAAACTGTTTATTTTGTTAATCCTCCTGTCGATCATCCCTATTTTTCTGGTAAGCGGCAGTTCCGAGCTGTTCATGTACCGCTCCAGCACCAGTTATTCGGCGTTGATTTCCAGCCAATACATGCAGTTTGTCGCCAAAGAGGTGAGCGGTTATTTGCAAAATCTGAACCAATCCTTCGACAATCTGTTCACCGATCAAAATTTCCAGAAATATGTAAACTCTCCTGCCGGCCATTTGTCCGATCAGGCCGATCATATCCTGCAGTTCCGCTCCATCATCCAAAGCTCTCTGCAATTCCATCCCGAAGTGCTCGGCACGCTGTATCTGGATCGCGCGGGCAAAGTCTATTTCGAGTCGTACCAGAAAAGATTGAACCCCGATTATTCCTTTGAGGACGATCCGATGTATCAATCGTTGCTGTCCGTTACGTCGCCCCGGCTGCTGCCTCCGCATCCCATAAAGTATATTTCGTATACCCAAGACCGCGTCTTTTCCTATGTGCGCCCGATCATTAACGTCGATACCGGAAAGACGATGTCCTGGTTTGTGATCGAGATCCGGGAGGATCAATTGACCGATATGCTCGGCAGCGGGCAGAGTAACGCCGGCGGCCAGCTTGTGCTGTACCATACCGACTTAAGAACCGCCGTATCGGGCGAGCCGCTGAATGAGAAGCTGCTTAGCGATTTTCTGCTTGCGCGGGCAGATCGGGAACCGGAGAAGCAAAGCCATTTTTTATTCGCTTCGGCAGGCAAAGAGTATGAGGCCAGTTACACCGAGCTGTCGGAACCGGGATGGGGGCTAATTTGGATGGCTCCCCTGGACCGGATCAAAGAAGGCGCCGTGCAGACTTTCCGGCTGACCCTTTTGATTGCCGGAATCAGCCTGGCCGCGGCGTTAATAATGGCTTTTCCGGTCATGAACAAGATTTTGCAGCCGCTGTACAACCTGCATAAAGGAATGAAGCATCTCGGGCGCGGCCAATATGTTCCGGTTCCCGAGCCCAAGCACCGGGATGAAATCGGCTTCCTCATCCAAAGCTATAACCAGACCTTGGTGAAGCTGCAGGATATGGAACGCGAGGTTTACCAATCGAAAATGAAAGAGAAGGAGCGGGAGCTTCTGCAGCTTCAAGCGCAAATCAATCCCCACTTTTTGTTCAACACCCTTGAGACGATCGAATCCTATGCCATCCGCAATAACGGCGAGGCGGTGGGGGAAATGGTGCAGTCAGTCTCCCGCATGATGAGATACACGGTTCGCAACGATAGCGGGTGGGCTTCGCTGGAAGAAGAAATTGGCTATATCCGGAATTTCCTAACGATCCATTACTACCGCAACGGCAGGGATGTCCGGGCCGATTTCGATATCGCCCCCGAAGCTTTATCGTTTCCGGTCATGAAACTGAGTATTCAGCCTTATGTTGAAAATGCCATCAAATACGGTTGGAGCCCCGCCATGGGCGCGGAGGAGTTCCTGCTTAGGATCAGCGTGGAGCCGTTCGAGGAATATTTGCGGGTTAGGGTTTACAATACGGGGATGGGCATCCCGGAGGAAGTGCTAGAGAAGCTGCACCGGATGATCGAAAGCGGCGGCGAGACGGAGGACCCTTTCTTCAAAAAGCATACCGGCATCTACAACGCCTACCGCCGGTTCGTTATCGTCTATGGCGAACAGGCGTACTTTCGGATCGACAGCTCGCCAGAAGAAGGCACGTGCGTGGAATTCCACTTGCCCGCGCGGCGGGAAGCGGAATGAATCTAGGAATTTTTACCGGTTGAAAAATACCGTTGCCGCATCGCCTCATACAGCAGCACGGACGCGGCCATCGCCACGTTCAGCGATTCGGCCTTGCCGCGCATCGGGATCAGCAGCCCGTCGTCCATGAACTCGCGGACCGCCGGGCTAAGGCCGCCGCCCTCGCTGCCGAAGAGCAGCCACACGGGCTGCGTGAAATCGTAGGCGAAGCAGTTCGCCGCCGCCTGCAGGCTGGTGCCGGCCAGCCGGATGCCCAGCTGCTTCGCCTGCGGCAGCACCTCTGCCAGGTCGGCATGCACGACCGGCAGGTGGAACAGCGAGCCCATGGTGGCGCGCAGCACCTTGGGCCCGTAGATGTCGGCGCAGCCAGCGCCGACGATGACCCCGTCCGCCGCGACCGCATCGGCGCTGCGGATGATCGTGCCGACGTTGCCGGGGTCCTGCACACCGTCGAGCACGACCACCAAGCTCCGCTCCTTCGCAAGGAGCGGAGCGACCGTCCCGCGGTCCTTGCGCACGACCGCGAACACCGGCTGCGGCGACTTCGTATCGCTGCACTTGGCGATCACGGCGCTGGACACGCCGATCCAGTCGACGTCCAGCCCGGCGGACGCCGCCGCCTGCAGTTCGACCGGAATGCCGTGCTCGAGGTCATAGCAGACGCATTCCACGTCCGCCCGCGACTGCAACGCCTCCTGCACGAGGTGAATGCCCTCAATCAGATATTTCCCTTGCTTGTCCCGATTTTTCTTCTCAAGCAGCCCCGCCCATTCCTTGACGCGGGGGTTCTGTGCAGACAAAATTTCCATATCTTTTCCATCCTTAACATGGTTTAAAAAATGATCCGTCGCTCACGAAGCGAGGCTCGTCTTACTCCTCCGCGTAAGCCAACTCGAGCTTCGTCAAGTCGCCCTTCTCGCCGACGATGACGAGTACGTCCTCCTCCGTCAGCGAGACCGTGGCCGCCGGGGAGATGTTCATTTTGCTGCCCCGTTTGATCGCCATCACGTTACAGCCAAACCGGGCGCGAATATCCAGTTCCTTCAGATTCTTGCCGATCATCTGTGAGCTGACGCGCATCTCCACGATGCTGTACTCGTCGGACAATTCGATGTAATCCAAGACGTTCGGTGAAGTCAGATGATGTGCCACCCGAAGCCCCATATCCCGTTCCGGGAAAATGACCTTATCGGCCCCTATTTTCTGCAATACTTTGCCATGCAATTCGTTTTGCGCCTTCACCACAATGAGCGGCCCGCCCATGTCTTTGAGGATCAGCGTGGTTAAAATGCTGGCCTGGATGTCTTCACCGATCGCCACGACAACGACGTCAAAATTCCGAATCCCCAGTGCGCGCAGCGCATCTTCATCGGTGGAATCTGCGGTTACCGCGTGCGTGACCAGATTCGCCACGGCTTGCGTATGATGTTCATCCGCATCGATCGCCAGTACGTCAAAGCCCATGCTGCTGAGTGCCGTTGCCACACTTAAACCGAATCGGCCCATACCGATCACGGCAAACTGTTTTTTGGCTGCATTTGCCATGCTCTCACCACCCATCCATTTTCCATCCGATTTAGTATACCACAATCCCCCGAAGAGATTTGGTTAAACCCTGCAAAACGGGTCGTTTTTCAACACCCCTGCGCATTATCCCAGTTCCAATCGGGCAAATTAACACCGGGCAAGTCACATATTTCAAGGAGGGAAACTACGTGCCATCCATTACACTCGACCTGCGTCAAGCGATTATGCACAAAATTCACGGCAAAGACGAGCAAGGGCTGCGGGAGATGATCGAAGGTTCGATCGACGCTCAGGAAGCCGCACTGCCGGGTCTTGGCGTCGTCTTCGAAACGATCTGGAAGCATATCGATACGTCCAAACAAAATGAACTGGTATCCGTGCTCAAGCAGCAAGTGGATCAGGCTAGCCTCAAACCATTGAAATAGAACTGCCCGCTACAACAAAGACCGCCCTGTCCAAGGGCGGTCTTTCCTTTGTCCGGGAGGCTGCGGACCTTCACTTCTTAAGGTGCGGTCTCCAGGAACTTGGCGTCTGGATTTTTCTCCATCGCCGTCCGCATCGCGTATTCATTTTCGAACAACGCGACATAATTGCCTTTCTTATCCTTCACCAGCGTGGAATTGATCCGGAACTTGGACGGGTCGATTTTGTCGCCTACGATCCAGCGCGCGAACTGGTACGGCATCCGTTGAAGCTGGACATCCACGCCATATTCGCTCTTCATCCGGTATTCAAACACCTCGAACTGCAGTTGCCCAACCACGCCCAGCAGCGTATCTTCAAATCCGACCGTCGTGAACACCTGAATCGTGCCTTCCTCGGTCAGTTGGTCGATCCCCTTCTGGTATTGCTTATGCTTCAGCGCGTTCTTCACCGTCACCTTGGCGAAAATCTCCGGCGAGAACGTCGGCAGCTCGTCAAATACGATTTCACTGCCTTGGCTTAGCGAGTCGCCGATCCGGAAAATCCCCGGGTCAAATAACCCGACGATGTCCCCGGGATACGCTTCGCTGACGATATCCCGATCCTGGGCCAGGAATTGCTGCGGCTGGGACAGCTTGATCTCCTTGCCCGCCCGCACATGCTTCACCGTCATGCCGCGTTCGAACTTGCCCGAGACAATGCGCAGGAAGGCGATCCGGTCGCGGTGGGCCGGGTTCATGTTCGCCTGGATTTTGAACACGTACCCCGAGAACTTCTCGTTCGTAGGTTCAATCAAGCCTTGGGTACTGCGGCGCGGCGTCGGCTTTGGAGCCAACTGCAGGAAGTTCTCCAGGAACGTCTGCACGCCAAAATTGTTCACCGCGCTGCCGAAAAACACCGGCGTTAATTCGCCGCGGCGAACCTTCTCAAAATCAAACGGGTCCCCCGCCACATCCAACAGTTCCAGATCCTGACACAGCTGATCATGGAGATATTCGCCAGCCATTTCGCGAATCACCGGATCGGTATACCCATCCACCTTCTTCACCTGGATCGTGGAGTGGTCGTCTCCCTGGAACAGCTCAACCTGGTTTTTCATCCGGTCATACACACCCGACAGCTCGCGGCCCATCCCAATCGGCCAGTTCATCGGCACGGAGCGGATGCCCAGCACCTGCTCGATTTCCTCCATCAGTTCAAACGGGTTCCGGCCTTCCCGGTCCAGCTTGTTTATGAAGGTGAAAATCGGAATGCCCCGCTTCGCGCAGACCTGGAACAGCTTGATCGTCTGGGCCTCAACGCCCTTCGCCACGTCGATCAACATGACGGCGCTGTCTGCTGCGGTCAGCGTCCGGTACGTATCCTCCGAGAAGTCTTGGTGGCCCGGCGTATCCAAGATGTTCACCCGATGGCCGTTATAATCAAACTGCATGACGGAAGAAGTAACGGAAATCCCCCGCTGCTTCTCGATTTCCATCCAGTCACTTGTCGCGTGTTTGCTCGCTTTGCGCGCCTTGACCGATCCGGCGAGGCGAATCGCGCCGCCGAACAGCAGCAGTTTTTCGGTCAGCGTCGTTTTCCCGGCGTCCGGGTGGGAAATGATTGCAAACGTACGCCGTTTGTCCACTTCCTGCTGCAGCACTTGGTCCAATGCTTTGCTCATGCTCACTTTCCTCTCGTTCCACAAATTCACGTTCTCTATTGTAACATATTTTGTCCTTCCGTTAAGCAAAAACACCTTACGCCCAGACGGGACATGAAGGTGTTTCCAGCTAAACCTATTCTATTCGCCCATAGGCCGGATCGTTCACGGTCAACGCAGCATTAATTCGGGTTGATCCAAACGACGTTGTCTTCCTCCTGGCCGTTCACCGGCCACCAGTGGAAGCCGTCCTTCGCCAGCAGCTCGTCCGCTTCCTTCGGCCCCCAAGAACCGGCAGGATACGTACTGATGTCGGACGGATTTTGCGCCCAAGCGGCGGCGATTCGATCAACGAAGGCCCAAGCCGCCGCCACTTCGTCCCAACGAGTGAAATACGTCGAATCCCCTTGAGCCGCATCGTAGATCAAGCGTTCATAAGCCTCCGGCGAGTTGATCCCCACCAGGCAGCTTTGGCAAAAGTCCATCGCCAGCGGCTGGATTTGCGATTCCGAACCCGGCTTCTTGGCATTAATCTTGATGTAAATGCCCTCCATCGGATTCACGCGGATCACGAGGAGGTTCGGCTCCAGCTTGTGCTTCTGACCGAGATAGACATTCGTTGGCATCGCCTTGAATTCCACAACGACCTCCGTCGTTTTGACGGGGAGCCGCTTCCCGGTGCGAATATAGAACGGCACGCCGGCCCAGCGGAAATTGTCAACGAACACTTTGGCCGCAAAATACGTTTCGGTATTGGAGTTCGGGTCAACCTTGTCCTCCTCACGATAACCCGGAAGCTTCTTGCCTTTCACTTCCCCTGCGATATATTGCCCGCGAACCACGTTCTCCTTCACTTCTTGCACCGATTCATACGGACGCAGTGAGCGCAGCACCTTCACCTTCTCGTCGCGGATGTCCTCCGCGTACAAGCGGCTTGGCGGCTCCATGGCGATCATTGTGAGCATTTGCAGCATATGGTTCTGCCCCATGTCACGCAACGCACCGGCATGATCGTAATATCCGCCGCGTTCTTCCACGCCAACCGTCTCGCTGAGCGTAATTTGCACATTGGCGATATGCTTGTTGTTCCAGAGCGGCTCGAAGAAAGCATTCGCAAAGCGAATCACTTCAATGTTCTGCACCATCTCCTTGCCGAGATAGTGGTCGATCCGGTAAATTTCCTCTTCTTTAAATACCTGACTCAGCTCTTCGTTCAGCTTCTGAGCAGACTGCAGATCATACCCAAACGGCTTCTCAATCACCAACCGGTGCCAGCCGCTCGTATTCAACATGCCGCCCTTCTGCAGGTTAAAGGATACGCTGCCGAACAGCTCCGGCGCCAAAGCCAAGTAGAACAGACGGTTTCCGGGAATCCCAAACCGCGCTTCCATGGACTCGGTCAGTTCTCTGAGTTCGTGATAACCGTCAACGTTATTGATGTCCAGCGATTTGTAGGAAAAATGCTCCGCAAAGCGCCCCCATTGCTCCTGGTCGTCGATCTTATATCGGCAAAATTCCTCAATCGAACGATACAGGTCATCCTTGAATTCCTCGTCCGAACGCGGACGCCGGGCTACACCGATGACGGCGAAATCCTCGGCCAATTTCCCTTCGCGATACAAGGAATAGATGGCCGGGAAGAGCTTGCGGCGCGCTAAGTCTCCGGTAGCCCCGAAAATAAAAAATACCGCCCCTGGGGGCTGAACTGTTGGTTGTGAGAAATTGTCAGCCATGGCTCCTCATTCTTTCTATGTAAGATTGGTGAATTTAAAACTTCATTCCCGATCAATGACATCTCTTTACAAGGCATCACGGGATGTGATGCCATTTTAGCACATTCGCCTGACGGATTCCATCATCTATCTATAGATATGGGGTCATAAATGATATACCCCGCTGGAGGCTCGACCTCAACAAACCCGGCCATGCCGTGGGCTTGATACTGAATCGGTTTGCGGCTGCCCGCGATCAGCATATTCCGCGGTTCATGAGGCTGACCTGCCGGCGGCGAAAACACCCGGACATACTCCATCACTTCCCGCAACGTGGCAGTGAGCGCGGCAATCCATGCGTCTTCTGCCCCTCGGCCAAATAGATTCAGAAGCAGGATCCCTTCCCGATCCAGTCTTTCTGCCGCCAACTGAAAAAAACCAAGCGACGTTAAATGGCCCGGCGTACCCTGTTCGGAGAACGCATCCACGATAATTCCGTCGAAGGAATTCGGCTTCTCTTCTTCAAGCAAAGAACGCCCGTCACCGATGCGCACCGAATCACCCGTATAGCCGAAAAAGTTGCGGCTAATTTCCGCCACCACCGGATCAATCTCCGCCACAATAACGTCGCTCCCGCTCAAATGGCTGGCGATCGTTCCCGTTCCCTGGCCGATGATGAACACCCGTCCGGGATCGGGAACATGGCGCTGAAGCAAATACAACATCGCCCGTGGATATTCCAGTATGATCCGTTCGGGCCGGTTCATATCCATTGCGCCTTGCACCGCCTTGCTGGCGAATTGCAGGACGCGAAACGCCCCGCGCTCGCCGTATAATTCGTCCGTTTCATAGACGAAGATTTCCGAGCAGCTTTGCTGATGCAGCAGCAGATGTTGCACGAGTCCCCGTTGCCTCCTTCACGATCTCTAATATTCTACGGTTAGCAGCGGCGTACCGATCGTAATCTCATCCATCCCGGTGCCGCTGTTGCGATGGACAGCCATCTGCAATGCCACGTGATGATCGCCGCTGAGCACGGTGATCGGCAAGGGATCCACCCGATACGTGCGGCTGGCCGTCCCTTCGTCCCCAAACGCTTCGACTTGCTTCAACTTCAGTTTGGCGGATCGCTCAATTTGCGATTCCAAGCGGTCAAGCGTCGCGGCGAGCACGGGTTCGCCGGAGTCCGTCCCCTCATCTGTAGCGGATGCGGGCCAGGCCATCCCCTGTATTGCTGCATTCCATCGCGTATCGACGCCTTCATCTGCCAGCGATTCCCCAGCCATCCGTTGGGCTTCCTGAAGTTGCTCCCATATCGCCGGATCCCCGCCGGCGGCCTCCAAGCGAAGCATCGCATAATGCTTGCCCTCTTCCAGTGTGATCAGCTCCAGCTCGGCGCGAATCCCCTCGATCTGACCTTGGGACTCATAAACCGTCCGCCCTTGAACAGTCCCCGCCTCCGGATTCGACAGCCCCAACCGGCTGGCTAACACCCCGGCCGCTTCCTCTGCGGAAAGCAGCGAGTTCCATTCACCTTGCCATTTCAGTGTCATCCGAAACGGATCCGACGTTACAGCCCTGCCTATCGCAACCAGCGCGTCCAACTGCTGCTCCGCGTCTTTCAGTGAATCTGGAACGGCCGCTTCTTGCTCAGTCGCTTGGATCCGTTGCAGGCCGACCAGCAGCATCGCGCAAACGAGGATCAACAACCCAATACTCCATAACTTGCGGTTTTGCATGTCACGCGCCTCCTCTGCGAATAATAACTCAATGTATAGAGCCAAAACCTATCAGGATGGGGAAGCTTATGATCCGCTCGCCGAAAGCTACGAATTTTCAGGCTATCATGACGTTGATGTTGGCCCTCGGACTCACAAACCATGTCTTCATCATCCCGGCCTTGCTGCAAATCGCCAAACGGGATGCCTGGTTTTCCGTGCTACTGTCCGCCGTGCCATTTGCACTTGTGGTCTGCCTCATTCGTTACACTTCGTCCCGGATTGGAACCCAACCTCTTCCCGAATGGATTCGCCATCGGCTGGGCCGAATTCCTGCTTTTGGGTTTCAATGGGCGATGACAGCGTTCTTCTTCGCTACGGCGTGGTTCAGTTTATATGATACCGTAATGTGGATGAAGGTGACGTTTCTGCCTTACACTCCGGTTTTGGCCAGCTCGTTGATCTTGATGCTGCTTTGTTTCGTTGGGGCGCTGAAGGGCATGAAAACAATCGCCGTCACCTCCGGTATCTTGCTGCCGCTTGTTGTACTGCTTGGCTTCTATGTCGCCATCATCAACGTCGAATTCAAAGATTACAGTCTGCTGTTCCCTCTCTTGGAACAGGGATGGATTCCGGTTTTCAAAGGAGTATTGTACGCCTGTGCCGGGTTGTTCGAGATCTTTTTTGTCTTCTTCCTTCACCCATACCTGAAGGCCCCATTAACCAGAATCCAATTCATCGTGTTCAGTCTGATTCTGCTTGGTCTAATGCTGGGTCCACTGACCGGCGCCATCACCGAGTTCAACCCGTTTGAGGCGGCCGTTCAGCGTTACCCGGCTTATGAGGAATGGAGAATCGCCGGTTTTGGCAAATACGTATCGCAAACCGATTTTTTCTCGATCTGTCAATGGTTGTCGGGCAGCTTTATCCGTATTTCCTTTGCGATGATCGTCATCGCGGATATGTGGAAGAAGCAAAATCCCCGTTGGAGACCCACATTGCTCGCGGTCCTCGCGTTCATCCTGATTTTACTTAGCTGTTATACCTTTACCGACATCGTGTTTCAGCATTTAATGATTCTTTACATATATCCGATAAACGCCTGCTTCCTGCTGTTCATGACGCTCATCATTGCCGCTGCCGCTTTATTAAGAAAACGCAAGAAAGGAGGATCCGCATGAGTTCCAGCGACCGGCCGTCCGGCCAACAAGTAGACCGGATCGACATTCCGTTCCTGACCCAATATTTCCAGACTTCCTCCGACGTCAAGCTTCGCCCGTTTGCTGCCGGGATGGAGCCGGGGCGTTCGATCACCTTAATCTATTGTGAGCCGATGACGGATTTGAAACAGTTGAGCGAGGTGGTCTATCCGCGGCTTGCTGAACTGTGTCGGGAACAGGCCAATATCGGAATCGAGGCGTTCGGAGCCAATCCCTATTTGCCGTTAAACCGGATCGAAGGGCCGGACTTGCTGCATCGTCTTACTCTTCAAGTCTACTCCGGCAAGCTGGTCCTTTATTTTGAATACAACCAGACCTTCTTCAGCTGCGATATTTCGAACCCGCCAGGCCGTTCCCCCGAAGAAGCCAGTACGGAATCGGCCGTCAAGGGAGCCCGTGACGGCTTTACTGAAAACCTGACGACCAACATCGGGTTGATTCGAAAACGGCTGCGGACCGCTTCCCTGGGGGTGGAAGAGATCATCAAAGGGACGCGGGGGGAAACGCGCATTGCGCTTTTTTATATTCAAGATGTTATTAACCCGGACATTCTCGCAGAGGCTCGAAAGCGATTGTACGAGATTGACACCGATGCAATTATCGGCACCTCGTATATCGAATCCGTCGTGAAGGGAGCGCATAAACGAGCCTTATTCCCGCTGACCGATTACTCGGGGAGACCGGACTACGTTGTCGATGCCCTGCTGGCGGGCCGATTTGCCGTGTTGGCCGATGGGAATCCGATCGCCATCGTTGCTCCTGTGACCTTGATGAATCTGCTGATTTCTCCAGAGGATGCCAACACCCCTTATTACATCGTGTCCGTGCAAAAAGTGCTCAGACTCATCGGACTGACCGTCGGGCTGTTTCTCCCGGGCTTCTATGTCGCGTTAACCAGTTTTAATCTGGAGCAAATCCCCGTCCCGCTGCTGGCAACCATCAGCAAATCGAGGCATGGCTTGCCGTTTCCGGTCCCGTTTGAAACCTTCGTCATGCTGTTTCTGTTCGAGATCTTTAACGAGGCAGGCAAAAGATTACCCCATGCCATGGGACAAACGATAACGGTCGTAGGCGGCCTGATTATCGGAGATGCCGCCATCCGCGCCGGGATCACCTCGCCGACCATCATCGTCGCCGTGGCGATCGCCATCGTCGCCAGTTCGACCTTAGAGAATCAGACGTTAAGCGGTACGACAGCCCAACTTCGCATCGTGATTTTGCTGTTGTCCTCCATCTTTGGGATGTTCGGGTTCCTGATCGGTTTTATCGGTCTAATCCTTTACCTTGCCTCATTAGAGTCCTATGGCGTGCCTTATCTATCGCCATTTTCCCCGTTCGTCAAAAGCGACTTTGCCGAAGCGGTCCTGAAGAAGCCGTCGAAATCCGTGAAGAGGCGGCCCCGCATTCTGCATCCGCTGGATCAAACGGCAAGGAGGGACAAGCCTTGAGAGCGATCCGGGCTTTCCTTGCGCTGATCCTGCTGCTGACGGGCTGTTGGGATATGAAAGAGGCGCAAAATATCAATTTTATCACCGCATTGGGTGTCGATTATGCGGATGGCCGTTTCATCATTTATGCCCAGTTGCTGGATTTTGCAGAGATTGCTAAACAAGAGGGGGCGGTTGAAACCGGAAACGGGAAGGTTTGGATCGGAAAAGGCGAGGGGAAGACGATCGACGAGGCTTTGATTTCGCTCTACCCCGCCTCGCAGCAACGGACGTCCTGGACGCATGTCCGAACGATCATCTTCTCCAAAGCGCTGCTGGACAAGCATTTGCCGGAAGCCGTCAACGGCTTGATCCAAACCCGTGATCTTCGGTACACGCCTTGGGTGTTTGGCACCGACAAGCAAATTCCCGATGTGTTTGCGAGCATCTCCCTTCTGAATGAGTCGGTGCTGAATTCGGGGCTGCTTGAACCCGAAGAATTATTTAAACTCTATTCTTTCGTCGAGCCCATTCGGCTCATCAAGCTGATGGACGGGGTGAAGGAGCCTGCGGTGACGAGGCTGTTACCTCTGATCAGCTGGACTGACGAGGTTTGGAAGGGGGAGGGCAAACCTATTCCTCAAATCAAGCTCGTCGGCGCATATGCCATCGCACAAGGCCGCAACCGTGGACAAGTTGACCCGGCAATGCTTCAGGGGGCGAGATACGTGGCATTCCACAGAATGATCAGCTTTCCGTTGCCTTTATCCTTAGAGGATGGATCCCCGGTGACGATCAATATCGCGCATCGCGATCCGGACGTACAAATCGGCGCGGGTAGTGACCCCATTCGGATCAATTTGAACGTGCGCGCCAAAGCCTATATCACGGAGGTAGGGGCGGGAGGCGGGATTGCCGCCGCCCGGCTCCGTGCCTTGGCCGAAGAGACCATCGAACGCGAAATCAGGCGTTCCTTCGACATTGCGAAGGCTCGCCATATCGACCTATACAATCTGGAAGAGAAGCTCTACCGCTATGACCAGGCGCGGTGGAAGCAGCTCCGTTCCCAAGGAAAGTCCCTGATTTCCATCATGGAATTGGATCAGGTCCAGGCCGAGGTGACCCTCGTTCACTCCTCAGCCTATAACTTGTTGAACTAATAAGAAAAACGTCTATCGACGTACATTCAAAGTAGACAGACCGCGTTTAGCGGAAGTTTTTTCTTGCGATATCAGGATGCCAATGCCCCGAAGTTTATACTTTCTGATATCTTAAGAAAACGGTTTGGCAGAAATTCACTCCGCCAACCCGTTTTTGTATGCGTAAATAGCCGCCTGCGTGCGGTCCTCTACGCCAAGCTTCGCTAAAATATTGGTGACATGGAATTTCACCGTTTTGATCCCGATGATCAGCTCGTCGGCGATATCCTGATTCGATTTCCCTTGAGCCAGCAAACGCAGAACGTCCATTTCGCGCTCGGTCAGCTCTTCGTGAGCCGGAGCCTCCACCTTTGGTTGGCGGAACCGGTTCATCATCTTGGAAGCGACCTGCGACTCCAATACCGATTGGCCGCGGGCTGCTGCGCGAATCGCCTCAGCGATCTCGGAAGCGCGCGACGTTTTCAGCAAATAGCTGAACGCCCCGGCTTCGATCACGGGATACATCTTCTCGTCATCAAGATAGCTGGTGAGCACGATGACTTTACAGTCCGGATGCAAGGCAAGCAGCTGCCGAGTCGCTTCGATGCCGTCCATGCCTTCCATCACCAGGTCCATCAGCACGACGTCAGGCCGGTACTCCTGCGCCAGGCGAATTCCTTCCTCCCCGCTGCTGGCCTCTCCGACAACCTCAATCCCTTCTTCGGTGCCCAGCACCGCCGCCAGACCGATTCTGACCATCTCATGATCATCCACAAGCAGTACTTTAATCTCCTTGTCTTCCATCTCCATGACTGCCCTCATCCCCGCTTTCTTCATGAATTAGTGGAACGGATATTTCAATGCGCATCCCTTTGCCGGGCGCAGTGATAAACTGAATCGATCCGCCGATCTCGTGAATGCGTTCCTGCATCGTTGACAAGCCGTAGGATGCTTGCTTCTTGTCGTCCAGCTCGAAGCCGATCCCGTTGTCGCGCAGCGTCACCTTGACGGCCTCGCCGCGGCGGTGAATCCGAATTTCCATCTTGTCCGCCTTGGCGTGGCGCAGCGTATTGGACATCGCTTCCTGGATGATGCGGAACAGATGGTTTTCAATCCCTTTACCTAAATTCAAATCCTCGTCGATCTCCAGAGTTAAATCCATCGGCACCTTCGTCTTCAGCTCTTTCACCAAATCGCTTAAGCCTTGAGACAACTCCTTGCCTTCGAGATAGACCGGACGCAGATGCAGCAGCAGCGCGCGCATCTCCGACTGCGCCACCGACGCCATCTCCTCAATGAGTTCGACCTGGCGCTGCGCTTTGTCGAAATCCTTCTCCAGCGTACGCCCCACGGCCGTAGCTGTCATCGAGATGGCGAACAGCTGCTGGGATACGGCGTCATGCAATTCGCGAGCCAGCCGCTGCCGCTCCTCCACGATCGCCGATACCCGGGCTTGCTCAGCCAACTGGGCGTTGTGCGTGGACAACCGCTGGAGCGAGGACACCTGCTCTTCCCAGCGCTTGCCGATCCGCTCCAGCTGTTCTGCCAGCCGGCCCAGTTCATCTTCGCCCAGCTTGGGCACGCTCCCGGTTTGATTGCCCTTCTCCCATTGCAGCAACGCTTCGCGTAAACCGTCGATCTGCCGTTTGGGACGATACCCTAGAAAGAACCCGTGAGCTGCGCCGATGATGAGAAGCAGTGAGAGCAGCATCGTGCCGGCTTGGATGGCCGTCTTCCAGGACGGTTGGGGTTGAAAATACCCGTATGTATACATCACATAAATGGTGGCTGCCATCGTAATAACAGACAGGAGAATCCCTCCGCGCATGCTGCGGGAGACCATGTTGCTCGGCTTTTTCGATTTCATGCGGGACGTTCCTCCTGTCTAAAGTAATCGTATATCGACATCTCCTACAAGATAGGAAATGATGATTTTCACTTTTTGGTCACGGACCTCGTAGTTCGGCGACTTCCAATATAACCGATTGAGCATGCCCGTCTCTTTGTCGTGGCTGAAATCGATTTGTCCGAACAGGACAAACGCTTCGATCTCCACGCCGTAATCCTCCGGAATCACTAAATCCACGTCCCCGACAATCCCTTGAAACATGAGGACGTTATGCCCACCTTCCATCATCGCCAGCGATAAATCGATGTCAAGCTCGCCAAGCACATGCCACATGCTTGTGTTCCGCAAGTTCCACGGATCGCGGTCCCAGCGGATGCTGGAGGTGATGTTTTGCTTCTGCACGTAATTGCCTTGCGGTTGGGTTTTGCGAACTTTCGCGTAGTAGTACCCCAGCGAGATCATCAGAATCGCCAAGATCAGCATAAAATGGTCCAGCAGGATGAGTCCGCCGCCGACCGCCATCAAGATATAGCCGGTCTTGACCTGTTCCCCTTGCCGGATTTTATATATGCCGAACCCAAGCAAAAAGAGGGCGACAATGGTAAAGAAACTCAGCCACTTCCCGAAAATCAACAGTAAGCCAAATGCGATTAAGCCGATGGCTAAGAACCTTTTCCGTGTATCCATGTGCCGCACCTCCCTGCAGGTTCATAGAGTCGTAAAAAGCCATAACGGCATGGCCTCCCATACCGTATGGCTTCACCAGTATTTAGAATATCACAATGTCCAGCGGACGTGTAGTTATTCCTTGTCTTCTTCGCGGGCTGCGGACGGGTTCAATTTTGCTTTCAGCGCTTCAAGCTGCGCATCCACTTTCAGCTGCTTCTCGGCATCTGCCGGGCTGATGTAAGTGGAAGGCGATGTTCCGCGATAAACCATGCCGGCGACTTCGGCTTCCGCTTCCAGTTGCATAATCTTCTCTTCCATCCGGTGGAATCCGAGCGAAGCGTTGCCGCTTTCGATCGTATGCAGCGTGCTGATTTGCGACATTTGCTTTCTAGCTTTCGCCATTTGCGCGCGGCTCACCAGCTCGTTCCGTTTGTTGCGCAGTTTATAGAACTCGTCTTTCATATCGTGCAGCTGCTGTTTGAGTTCGGCAGCATGAGCTTCAGCTTGCGCGTGCAGCTCGGCGAATTCCGTTTGCTTTTGGTCGTAATGGATTTTCTCCTCCAGCATTTTGCGGGCAACTTCCTCCTGCCCATTGCGGAGTGCAAGCTCAGCTTGAGCCTCCCGCTGTGCAGAGATGCGGATCGCTTCGTCCAGACGTTGCTTCATCCGGCGCTCGTTGGCCATTTGCTTCGCCACCGTTACTTCGGCGTCGCGAATTTCAGCCTCCATATCGCGCAGGTATTGGTTCAGCATCACAATCGGGTCTTCCACCTTATCCAACAAATCGTTTACAGACGCTTTCGTAATATCTTTAATTCTTTTGAATACTCCCATCGTCTACACTTCTCCCTTCTCGTATTCGGAGAGCTTCTTGCGCAGCTCTTCCAATTCTTTTTTTAATGCTTTCTTCTCAATATCTTCCATCATGGAATCCAGACTGGAAGCACCCGGGGCGGACTGAAAGCCGGCTCCCGAAGCACCTGGGCCGTATTGCGGCGGCTGGGTTCCGTAAGTATTGCCGGTTGGATTACCGTACGGTGGACGGGGACCAAAGCGTTGATCCTCGTAGAAGTCCCGGCGTTTACCGCCGTAACCCGGATGCGGGCCGCTGCCCGGCCATCCGCCATGATAGTACGGATCGTGGGGCTGATATGGCTCCTTGGAGATCACCAAGGTAGCGATGAAGTAGATAAAGATCGTTGTCCCGCCGGTAAAAAATATGCTAAGAAAAGCGATCAACCGGAGCACGCCGACGTGAATTCCGAAATATTCTCCGAGCCCTCCGATCAAACCGCTGATCCAGCGATCCCGTCTGGATCGGTACAAGGGTCTTCCCATCGATTCTTACTCCTCTCGCTGGTTATTTAGCTTCTGCTTCAAGCGGGAGAGCTCCTGTTCCAGAGTCGATTGGATGGCGGAGCCGGCTTGGTTCAAGAAATCCGAACCCGCTCTCCGCAATTCGCGCAGGCTGCGGGCTTCCCATTCCATATCGGACACCCGGTCCTCCAAGCGATGGAACATCTTCGGCACATCCTGCACGCCGTAACCGTTCATCCGCTGGTTCATCCGCTGCTGTAAACGAAGCGTCTCCATTCTTGCATAGTAGTACTGCCGTTTGTTGTATACGACCTGATATTCGGTCTTCAATTCGTTTAGCTGGGCTTCTAATTCCTGCAGCGATTCTATGCTTTGCGTGTACAACTCGGTGTATTGTTCCACCTTTTCCTCGTACAGCATCTTCTCCTGCAGGGCCAGCTTCGCCAAGTGCTCCTCGCCCGCTTTCAATGCGAGCAGCGCTTGTTCCTCACGTTTGTCGCGCATGACCTTGGCTTGATCCACCTGCTGCTTCAATTGCTTCGCGTGTCCACTGTATTGATAATGAAGCTTCTCGGCTTCGGCAATTTCCTGCCGCGTTTCAATCAGAAATTGGTCGATCAAGCGAACCGGATCCTGCGATTGCTCCAACTTCTCATTTAGAGTAGCTACCGTAATATCTCGTACTCGACGAAATACACTCATGACATCCTTCCCTCCTAACCTTTCGGTTCACAATTCAAGTTCATCTGCATGTATTTAATCAATCAGTAACTCCGTTTGCCTCTTAAGGAAGAGATACCGTAAACGATTAATCCAATACCTAAGAGCGGAACGATCAGCCAGGCCAGCTTGGAGATCAAGGAAATCACCC